>NZ_DAWCXD010000011.1:0-71994 GCF_052357945.1 Bacteroides sp.
TATAAAATAACAACATTTTTGAATGAGCAACGAAATCCTAAATGAAAGAGCCGTGATGAAACCTGCAGTTTCTCTAAAAAATGCTAGTTTTATTCGGCAATTTGCTCTATATTTGTCTATATAACCCCAAAACAAGAAATGATGGATACGCTTTATAGATCATATTACGGTAGGTGGTTATACCTTTGGAGTAGGTGGAAAAAATAAACCGCAGAAGCAGGCGCATGATGTGGAGAATGTGTATGTTGTGAAAGATGATATTGAGTACGGGATGCGGAATGTGATTCCTCTTTGGGTATTTGTTTCTTTATATTGAGATAATATGTATATTTGTACGATGTGAACTTAAACAGATTGCAATATGAGTGGCAAGATTTACCCTATCGGTATACAGAACTTTGAAAGTCTTCGTAATGATGGCTATTTTTATATTGATAAAACGGCAATGATTTATCAGTTAGTAAAAACTGGGCGCTATTATTTTTTGAGCCGTCCGCGCCGTTTTGGCAAAAGTCTGCTCATTTCTACGCTTGAAGCCTACTTTCAAGGAAAGCGGGAGCTTTTTGAAGGACTGGCTATGGAGAAGCTGGAAAAAGATTGGATAACGTATCCTGTCTTACATCTTGATCTTAATACGGAAAAATATGATACTCCGGAAAGTTTGGAGAACAAACTCAACGGGGCATTGGTGGAATGGGAGAAGATATATGGTGCGGAGCCCTCGGAGAAATCCTTGGCGATGCGTTTTGAGGGGATTATTAAGCGTGCCTGTCGGCAGGAAGGGCAGCGTGTGGCCATTCTTGTAGACGAGTATGATAAACCAATGTTACAGGCTATTGGTGATGATGTTTTGCAAAAGAGTTTCCGCAATACATTGAAAGCCTTTTATGGCGCATTGAAAAGTCAGGATGGTAGTATTAAGTTTGCTCTGTTGACGGGAGTGACCAAGTTTGGTAAAGTCAGTGTATTCAGTGATTTGAATAACCTGAATGACATTTCAATGTGGAATAAGTATATAGACATTTGTGGTGTGAGCGAACAGGAACTATACGATAATCTGGATGCCGAACTTCATGAATTTGCCAATGTGCAGGGGGTGACGTATGAAGAGATATGTGCCCGGTTGAAAGAAATGTATGATGGTTATCATTTCACGCACAATTCCAAAGGAATGTATAATCCCTTCAGTCTGCTTCTAGCTTTTGATAGGAATGAGTTTAAAAGCTACTGGTTTGAAACAGGTACTCCTACTTATTTAGTGGAGTTGCTGAAGAAGCATCATTATGATCTACACCGAATGGCCCATGAAGAAACCGATGAACAGGTACTGAACAGTATAGATTCTGAATCTACCAATCCTATTCCGGTGATTTATCAGAGCGGATACCTCACCATTAAGGGGTATGATGAGCGTTTTGGAATATATCGTTTAGGTTTTCCTAATCGTGAAGTGGAGGAAGGATTTATCCGTTTTCTCCTTCCTTATTATGCGAACGTCAATAAAGTGGAGTCTCCTTTTGAAATTCTGAAATTTGTTCGTGAAGTGGAGGCTGGTGATTACGAATCTTTTTTCCGCCGCTTGCAAAGTTTCTTTTCTGATATTCCTTATGAACTAGCACGCGAATTGGAATTACATTATCAGAATGTACTATATATCGTGTGTAAATTGGTAGGCTTCTATGTAAAAGCGGAATATCATACGAGTGAGGGCCGTGTGGATATGGTATTGCAGACCGACAAATTCATCTACATCATGGAATTTAAATTGAATGGTACGGCGGAAGAAGCTCTGCAACAGATAAATGACAAGCATTATTCCCGACCATTTGAAACGGATTCACGAAAACTTTTTAAGATTGGTGTGAATTTCAGTGCTCAAACAAGAAATATAGAGAAGTGGTTGGTCGAAAATTGAACTGCCTGCGCTGGAAATAAGATATTCATTTCTCATATTCTCATAGATTTGATTTAAATGGCAGATAATTAATAAAGTAAGCTATGAGAAATACTTTTAAAATTGGTATTTCTCATAGCTTTATTCGCAAATAGACCTTGATTTGGCTTATTTCTCATACCTGTTGAACTCATTTCTCATAATGTCCCGGTGTTGGTATATAAATAGGCTGTGTGGGCTTACCTATATTCTGTAAGTTGCCTTTTGCTTTTAGGCGACGGATTTGCCTACTGGCCATACTTTGAGTGAAACTGCAGAGCGACTGCATATTACTACGGGTTAATACAGGATGAGTTGCAAAATATCCAGTGAGTTTCTTGTCAATCTCTTCTTCAGAAAGAGAAGCGGAATGTGGCTTGTATTTTGAACGTCGTAAGTGAGTGCTCATGCACAAACCTTTTAAATCTCTATCAGCTTGGAAGTTAATGGACTTAAGTTTTACTTTGTCAGCACGAGTGGTAAGCGAGTGCACGGGTTCGGTAGCTTGCAATGTAATCTGGAAATAGCCGATTCCATCCAGATGTACTCGTTCTCCCTCGCACAGATGGTTGCCCATGCATCTGCTCAATTCCATTAACATGGCTTCTACTTCTGCTTTCCCGAAAGTAGTTGCCATGTGGATTTCTCTTGCCAGCTTTTGAGTGGTCACATGTTGAAAATTAACCACCCGTGGGTGGTAACTAGGTTCTTCCCCTTCTTTTTCCGGTTGGGGATTCTTATAAAACTCGAATTGTATTGCCATCTTTGTTTTAATTTAATGGTTGTTTATATGTTATGTACTGATGCTCTTAGTGTATCTCGCTTTTATTCTTTTATTATTCAACCGCCATCCTGATTGTTCCACTACAGTGAACGGTTCTTTTCACTCTAGTAGACAGAACTTTTTACTGTAGTGAACAGGCCTGTGCACTGTAGTGGAACGATTGGGATGCTCTTTCAAAGATACGACATTATTAGGTGAAAAACAAGTAATTAACTAGTTGTTTTCATGAAAGAAATAGCTAGCTGTTTTCTAAGATAAGCTTGGCGGATAAACAGGAGAATAGTTGTGTCTGACTATGAGAAATACCCTGAAAGAGTATGAGAAATAGCGGCTTTTTGAAGAAAATTGATGAGGATAGTATGAGAAATACCTATTTTAAAAACGTTTCTCATAATGTACTTCTTTGATTATATGTGCTTTATCTGAAATCTATGAGAATATGAGAAATAAAATTGAAAAATCTTTTCTAGTAGAAAGATGAAATAAGTATTCTCTGAAAAGTTGTTTGTGTGGAATATTTACAGTATATTTGTGTCGTAATAATCGCCCTACAAAACACATGCAGGACAAATAAATAAAGTAATGAGAATAACACTGGTAAGAGACGATGGCAAGGTGAACACTATGCGTACGTTAAGAATTGAACAGCTCGTGGAGCAAATGAAAGTGGAAACCAAAACACAGCCTGTCTCAAAAATGAGAGAAGTCCTGCCTTTTATGCTTCCGGGTGATAAAAATGACTATGTACAGAAAGTGCCGAAGCTGATACCTGCAGCCGCCTTTTTTCGCAAAGGCGGCATAACGACGATGAGTGAATACAATGGAATTGTGATGATTCAGGTCAACAACTTGTCCGGACGCATGGAGGCGGATGAAGTGAAAGAACGGGTAAAGGAGCTTCCGCAGACTTACTTGGCTTTCACCGGTTCTTCCGGAAAGTCTGTGAAAGTATGGGTACGCTTTACTTATCCCAATGATCGTTTGCCGACAACTAGTGAAGAAGCGGAGCTTTTTCATGCGCATGCCTATCGGTTGGCAGTGAAATTTTATCAGCCACAACTTCCTTATGATATTGAACTGAAAGTACCTTCGTTGGAGCAATATTGTCGTTTAACTTTTGACCCGCACTTGTATTTTAACCCCGAAGCAATGCCTATTTATATGAAGCAGCCTGCGGCTATGCCGGGTGAGGTGACTTACCGCGAACGGGTGCAAACGGAAACTTCACCGTTGCAACGGCTTGCGCCGGGATATGAAAAGTGTAATGCGCTTTCTGTCCTTTTCGAAGCTGCTTTTGCACGTGCGTTGGATGAAGAGACTGATTATCAACCGGAAGGAGACAAACAATCGCTGTTGATTAACCTCGCAGGACATTGTTTCCGTGCCGGTATTCCGGAGGAAGATACAGTGCGATGGTCTCGCGCTCATTATCGCTTGCCGAAGGACGATACATTGGTTCGGGGAACCGTGCGGAATGTATACCGCACTTGTGAAGGGTTTGCGAGTAAAAGTAGTCTGTTGCCGGAACAATTATTTGTCATGCAGATGGATGAGTTTATGAAACGGCGTTATGATTTTCGTTTCAACCAGTTGACATCACAAGTGGAATGTCGTGAACGGAACAGCTTTAATTTTTATTTTCATCCGGTGGATAAACGGTTGATGGCAAGTATTGCAATGAATGCACATTATGAAGGGCTTAAGCTGTGGGATAAAGATGTGGTACGTTACCTGAATTCGGATCATGTGCCGGTTTATCAGCCTATCGAGGAATTCCTTTATGACCTTCCTCATTGGGATGGTAAGGATCACATCGGCGATCTTGCCAAACGAGTTCCTTGCGATCATCCTCATTGGGCGCAATTGTTTCGTCGTTGGTTTCTTAGTATGATAGCGCATTGGCGTGGAATGGGAAAGAATCATGCAAATAGCACTTCTCCTATATTGATAGGTCCACAGGCTTATCGTAAGTCTACATTTTGCCGGTTGATTTTGCCTCCATGCTTGCAGGCTTATTATACGGATAGTATTGATTTCAGCCGGAAGCGGGATGCCGAGCTATACTTGAATCGTTTTTTATTGATTAATATGGATGAGTTCGATCAGATTGGCATCAATCAACAGTCTTTTCTCAAGCATATTCTACAAAAGCCTGTTGTCAACACACGACGTCCGAATGCTTCGGCTGTGGAGGAACTCCGTCGGTATGCCTCTTTTATAGGAACGAGTAATCATAAAGATTTGCTGACAGATACTTCCGGCAGTCGCCGTTTTATCGGTGTTGAGGTGACTGGAGTGATTGATGTGGTCCGCCCTATTGATTATGAGCAATTGTATGCGCAGGCAATGGCACTGCTGCGTAGTAATGAACGCTACTGGTTTGATGAGAAGGAAGAGGCTATTATGACGGAGGCGAACCGGGAGTTTGAGCAGTCGCCGCCAATCGAGCAGTTGTTCCAGGTGTATTACCGGGTAGCGGAAGAGGAAGAAGAGGGAGAATGGTTACTTGCTGCAGATATACTTCAGCGGATACAAAAGGCAAGTAAAATGAAGATTTCTTCCGGACAGGTTAATTATTTCGGGCGTATTTTGCAGAGGCTGGGAGTAAAGTCATTCAGGAAAACACGCGGAGTTTATTATCATGTGGTGGCTGTTGGGTAAGGGCGATGATGAAATAATGCATGAGATGTGCATTTTATTATTTTATAATAATTATCTTTGCGTAATAACGTGAGATATATGAAGGCTATGATAAGAAATCCTTTTATAACAAGTGGATATGTGTCTGCTGATTATTTTTGTGACCGTCAGCAGGAAAGCGAACAGTTGGTACGCGAAGTGATGAATGGGAATAACCTGGCTCTTGTCTCTACCCGACGAATGGGAAAGACGGGGCTGATCCGTCATTGCTTTCAGTTTCCTGAAATTAAGCAGGACTATTACACTTTCTTTATTGATATATATGACAGCCGGTCATTGCGCGACTTGGTATTTGCACTTAGTAAAGAGATTTTGGAAGTACTGAAACCTATAGGGAAGAAAGCTTTGCATGGTTTTTGGGAATGTGTGAAATCTTTGCAGGCCAGTATCTCTTTTGATGTGAATGGTATGCCTTCTTTGAATTTGGGATTAGGAGATATACAAGCTCCGGCTACTACGCTCGATGAAATTTTCCGGTATTTAGAGCAAGCGGATAAGCCTTGTTTGATTGCCATTGATGAATTTCAGCAGATTACCGGGTATGCAGAGAAAAATGTAGAGGCTACTCTCCGGACTTATGTGCAGCATTGTAATAATGCGCGTTTTATTTTTGCCGGGAGCCAGCGGCATGTGATGGGGAATATGTTTTTGACGCCTTCCAGACCTTTTTATCAAAGTGTGTCAATGATGCATTTGGAAAGTATTCCTTTAGAAGAATACATTCGTTTTGCAGGTATGCATTTCAAACGTGCAGGCAAAGAAATGGAAGAAAGTGCTGTTACCGCAGTTTATCAACAGTTTGAAGGAGTCACATGGTATATACAAAAAGTATTGAATACACTTTATGATATGACCCCGGAGCACGGAGTCTGTAAAGTGGAAATGGTGTCAGAGGCCATTCGGCAGATTATTGATTCATTCAGATATACTTATTCGGAAATCCTTTTTCGTTTGCCGGAAAAGCAAAAGGAGTTACTGATTGCTATCACTAAAGAGGGAAAAGCGAAAGCTATCACTTCCGGTGCTTTCATAAAGAAATACAGACTGGCTTCAGCCAGTTCTGTGCAGTCAGCATTGAAAGGATTACTGGAAAAGGATTTTGTGACCCAAGAAAAGGGAGTGTATCAAATATATGATCGTTTCTTGGGTATTTGGTTGAAAGAGAATTATTGAGTCATTTTTCGTTTGTTGAAACGTGCTTTTCGATAAATCGCGTTAATAATTAGCTGAAACTACTGCCTGTTAATCAGTTTTATTGTATCTTTGCGGTCTTAACTTTTTTAATGGTAAATAATGAAGGAATTTCTACAACTAATGCGACGTTTCGTGTCGCCTTATAAGAAGTATATCGGCTGGGCTATTTTGCTGAATATTTTGTCTGCTGTATTCAATGTCTTTTCATTTACATTTTTGATTCCTATTTTGAGCATTCTGTTTAAAACAGAAGGAGCGGATAAAGTATACCATTTTATGGAATGGGGTAGTGGTGATTTAGCAGATGTTGCCAAGAATAACTTCTATTATTACATATCTCAAATGATAGTGGATAATGGTCCCACTGTGGCTCTTATTTTCTTGGGATTGTTCCTGATGGTGATGACATTGTTTAAAACCGGTTGTTACTTTGCTTCTTCAGCTGTGATGATTCCATTGCGTACAGGAGTGGTACGTGATATTCGTATTATGGTATATGCTAAGGTCATGCGTCTGCCAATGTCTTTTTTCTCTGAAGAAAGAAAGGGGGATATCATAGCCCGTATGAGTGGTGACGTGGGAGAGGTTGAAAACTCCATTACTAGTTCTTTGGATATGTTGATGAAGAGTCCAATCCTGATTATTATATATTTCGTGACATTGGTCACCGTTAGTTGGCAGTTGACTCTTTTTACTATTATTGTATTGCCGGGAATGGGTTGGTTGATGGGAGTGGTCGGAAGAAAACTGAAACGCCAGTCACTGGAAGCACAGGCAAAGTGGAGTGATACGATGTCGCAATTGGAAGAAACACTGGGAGGTTTGCGCATCATCAAGGCTTTTATTGCGGAAGATAAAATGATTAACCGCTTCACCAAATGTAGTAACGAACTTCGGGATGCAACAAACAAGGTTGCTATACGTCAGGCTATGGCACATCCGATGAGTGAGTTTTTGGGAACCATTCTGATTGTAGCCGTACTGTGGTTTGGTGGTACATTGATTTTGGGACAGAATGCAACCATTGATGCTCCTACATTCATCTTCTATATGGTTATCTTGTATAGTGTAATCAATCCGTTGAAAGACTTTGCTAAAGCAGGATATAACATTCCGAAAGGTTTGGCTTCTATGGAACGTGTTGATAAAATCCTGAAAGCAGAGAATAAGATTAAGGAGATTCCGAATCCGAAACCGTTGAAAGGTTTGAATGACAAGATTGAATTTAAAGATATCTCTTTCAGCTACGATGGTAAGAGAGAGGTACTGAAACATGTAAATTTGACAGTTCCCAAAGGAAAAACGATTGCACTGGTTGGACAGTCAGGTTCCGGTAAATCTACCTTAGTCGATTTGTTGCCACGTTACCATGATGTACAGGAAGGTGATATTACCATTGATGGAACAAGTATTCGTGATGTACGCATTGCTGATTTGCGTAGTCTGATTGGTAATGTAAACCAGGAAGCTATTTTGTTCAATGATACATTCTTCAATAACATTGCTTTTGGTGTGGAGAATGCGACAATGGAGCAAGTGGTAGAGGCGGCAAAGATTGCCAATGCGCATGACTTCATTATGGAGAAACCGGAAGGATATAACATGAATATCGGCGACCGTGGTGGAAAACTGTCCGGTGGTCAGCGCCAGCGTATCAGTATCGCCCGTGCCATCCTGAAGAACCCTCCGATTCTGATTCTCGATGAGGCTACTTCTGCATTGGATACCGAATCAGAACGTCTCGTGCAGGAAGCGTTGGAACGTTTGATGAAAACACGTACAACGATTGCTATTGCCCACCGTCTTTCTACTATTAAGAATGCAGATGAAATCTGCGTGTTATATGAAGGAGAAATTGTAGAACGTGGTAAGCATGAGGAACTTATAGAATTAAACGGCTATTACAAACGCCTGCATGATATGCAACAACTGTAATGCAGCAATTGTAATTTTTTGATAATGCAATGATATTATTAAGTTTTGATACAGAAGAATTTGATGTACCTCGTGAACATGGCGTAGACTTTCCGCTGGATGAAGCGATGAAAGTATCAGTCTATGGTACGAACCGGATACTGGACTGCCTGAAAAAAAACGGGGTGAAAGCCACTTTCTTCTGTACAAGCAATTTTGCAGAAAATGCGTCGGAGGTGATGCGGCGCATTATGGACGAAGGACATGAAGTGGCTGCGCATGGATGTGACCATTGGCAACCGCAGACTTCTGATGTCAGCCGTTCAAAAGAAATTCTGGAACGTCTTACCGGCAGAACGATAGAAGGCTATCGCCAACCGCGTATGTTTCCCGTATCAGATACGGAACTTGAACGAATGGGGTATGTGTACAACTCCTCATTGAATCCCGCATTTATCCCCGGAAGATATATGCATTTATCAGAGCCGCGTACCTGCTTTATGACAGGCAAACTACTTCAAATCCCGGCTTCTGTAACTCCATGGATTCGTTTCCCGCTATTTTGGCTGTCTTGTCATAATCTGCCGATGTGGCTGTATCAACTCCTGGTAAACCGGGTATTGAAGCATGACGGATATTTTGTGACTTATTTCCACCCGTGGGAGTTCTATCCGTTGGGTGAACACCCTGAATTTAAAATGCCTTTTATCATCCGCAACCATTCCGGCAAAGGAATGGAGGAACGTTTGGATATGCTTATCCGCAACCTGAAAGAAAAAGGCTACCCTTTTATGACTTACTCGGAGTTTGCGCAGATAAAACTGGCTGAACTAAATAAACCGGACGAAAAATGATTAAATTGGCTATTGTATCCCCCTGTTATAATGAGGAGGAAGTGTTGGAAGAGTCAACCACCCGTTTGACAGCTTTGTTTGATGACTTGGTGGCGAAAAAAAAGATCAGCGCCGACAGTTTTGTGCTCTTTGTGAATGATGGCAGTAAAGATCGTACATGGAGCATTATTAAACAACTGCACCGGACGAATCCATATATAAAAGGAATGAACCTGGCTCGCAACGTGGGACATCAGTATGCTATCATGGCCGGTATGATGACCGCTAAAGATTGGAGCGATGCCGTTATTACCATTGATGCCGATTTGCAGGATGATCTGAATGCGATTGAGGAGATGATCGATGCTTATACACAAGGATATGATGTTGTATACGGGGTGAAAGTATCCCGCCAGGCAGATCCGATGCTGAAACGTCTTTCCGCAACCGCTTTTTATAAATTACAGCACCGGATGGGAGTAGAGACAATCTACAATCATGCGGATTTTCGTTTTTTGAGTAGGAGAGTACTGGAACAGTTGTCTCATTATCAAGAGCGCAATGTCTATTTGCGTGGTATTATCCCATTACTGGGTTTCCCTTCCACTACGGTAGATGATGTGATCCGGGAACGGACAGCCGGAACCTCCAAATATACAGTGAGAAAGATGTTCAGCCTGGCCTTGGACGGAATAACCTCTTTCTCGGTGAAGCCTATTTACGGTATTGTTTATCTGGGAATTATATTTGTTTTTATCAGTATCCTGATCGGAATTTATGTATTGTACTCTTTAATTTCGGGTACGGCAGAGCATGGCTGGGCATCTTTGATGTTGTCTGTCTGGTTTGTCGGTGGAATTGTTCTAATGTCAATAGGAGCTGTCGGGTTGTATATTGGTAAAATCTATAAAGAAGTAAAACGTCGTCCGCTCTATAATGTGGAAGAAGTACTATACGATGACCAAGATAAGTAAAGCTATATTTGACAGGCATCCGGACTGGCGGGATAAGTTTTGGCAATTCGTTCGTTTCGGAGTTGTCGGTACTATATCCTCGGCTATTCATTACGGAGTGTATTGTCTGGTTTTACTGGTTGCAAACGCCAATATCTCTTTTACGGCAGGTTATGCCGTCGGATTTATTTGCAATTATTTCCTGACTACCTTTTTTACTTTTCGTTCCAAGCCCTCGTCTCGCAATGCGGTTGGGTTTGGCTTTAGTCATCTGATTAATTATCTGCTTGAGATTGGTTTGTTGAATCTCTTCCTTTGGATAGGGGCAGGCGAACTTCTGGCGCCGATACTGGTGATGATAATTGTAGTACCTATCAATTTCCTAATTCTTCATTTCGTTTATATCTACAAAGGGAGAAAATAATTTTATTAAATCTCTTTCATTTAATTCATAAAAAGAAAAGGCTATTATGAAACGTTTTCTAAATCTTATTGTATATATACTCACGATACATGTTTCGGCTTTGCTGATCGCAGGACTGTTTCGCCTGGTACTTTTTATCTCATCCTATCATCAATTGACTTCTGAAGCCTTGTCGGATAAGAGCCTTTCAATGCTTGCTTTTTTGCATGGTGTCTGGTTTGATAATGTGATCGGTTGTTACATACTTCTGTTGCCGCTGGCAATTGCGGTGGTGTGTGGAGTCTGCAACTACTATGGGAAAGCATTGTTCCGTTTCTTCACAATCTTTTTCAGTGTGTTTTATGGACTGGTCTATTTAATCAGTGCGTCGGACATACCCTACTTTGCCTATTTCTTTAAGCATATCAATTCTTCTATATTCGAATGGTTCGGTTATGCAGGAACTACCGCCGGAATGATATTGGGAGAAAGTGCCTATTACTTGTCCATCGGATTATTCCTGCTCTTCTTGGCCGGGTTCATAGTATGGCTTGTCTGTCTGTCGCGTTATTTCCATCGTCGTAGCCTTACCACTTCCGCTTCGTTCCCATTTTGGAAGAGAGGAATTGTGGTTCTGGTCGGAGCTTGTCTGATCGGCCTCTGCATCTTTGGAATTCGGGGGCGTACAGGTTATAATCCGATCAAAGTGAGTGCGGCATATTTCTGTCAGGATGCTTTTCTGAATCAATTGGGAGTAAGTCCGACTTTTAATCTGTTGACGAGTGTGATGGATGATATGCGTCCTGAAAATAAATACTTGCATCTGATGGATGAGCAGGAAGCCATAACTAAGGCGCAAGCTCTGCTCAATCGTCAGGGAGAGGTAGCTGTCTCACCGTTGGCTGTGTACAGACATGCTTCAAAAGCAGATAGCGTGCAGCAAGGTCGCCCCAATGTTGTACTGATTATGATGGAATCCATGTCCAGTAAACTGATGAAGCATTTCGGGCAATCAGAGACGCTGACTCCTTTCCTGGATAGTCTGTATACCCGTTCTATTAGCTTCCGTAATTTCTATTCGGCAGGAATCCATACGAATCATGGTTTGTATGCCACCTTATATTCTTTCCCGGCGATGATGAAACGAAACCTCATGAAAGGCTCTGTCATTCCCCACTATTCGGGACTGCCTACTGTCCTGAAAGAAAACGGTTATTATAACCTTTTCTTTATGACGCACGAAGGGCAGTATGATAATATGAACGCTTTCTTCCGGACAAACGGCTATGATGAAGTGTTCTCACAAGAAAATTATCCGGCTGATAAGGTTGTGAATAGCTTCGGAGTACAGGATGATTTCCTGTATGACTATGCAATTCCGGTATTGAATCAGCGGGCTGCCACCGGAGAGCCTTTCTTTGCTACTTTGCTGTCCATCAGCAATCATCCACCGTATGTGATACCTCCTTTCTTCCATCCGAAAACGAGTGAACCAGAGACGCAGATTGTTGAGTACGCGGATTGGGCTTTGCGTAAGTTTTTTGAAGAGGCACGTAAACAGCCCTGGTTTGATAATACGATATTTGTGTTGGAAGGAGATCATGGCAAATTGGTGGGAGACGCCGAATGTGAGCTGCCGGAATCTTATAACCATATCCCGCTGATGATTTACTCCAGCCGTATTCATCCGGAAGAGAAAAACACTTTTGGAGGTCAGGTAGATATACAGCCTACGATATTGGGGCTGTTGAATATTGATTATCTACAGAATAATTTTGGAGTGGATTTGCTGAAAGAAGAACGTCCCTGTATGTTTTATACTGCCGACAATATGATTGTGGGACGCAATGATACGTTATTGTATCTTTTTAATTACGAGACGCAGCAGGAATTTACTTATCATATAGACAATGGTAAATTGAAAGCCGTTCCGATGGATGATCGCTTTTTGCCTTTAAAAGAATATAGTTTTTCCATGCTCCAATCGGCAGAGTTCCTTGTGAAGCATGGAAAAACGGTAAATTCTGTCCCTTTTACTCAACAATAGGAGTAGTTTCGGTTTTTTCAGGCTGTTCGTTTTTAATGAACTTGTATACTTTGGCTATTTGCCGGAGCACTCGTTTAGGAGATTCGTAAACCTGTTCGAACTGATACCCCTCTTTCTCAAATTCAGGAAGATATTTCTCTGCGTCATTGGTGCCGATTAACAAGAAACCTTTGGCAGGACGTTTCTGATAGAAGTTGTCGAGACGGTTATGCAGATAGAAATTAATCTCGAAGTAATGCACAGGATCACCTGCTGCATGTAGACTTTCTTCAATGAATTCGTACATAGTCCCTTCGCTTTCCGGCGCAATCTTTTCGATCTCTGCAGCGACGAATTTGACGGATTTCGAATTTAATGCTGCCGGCTGATAAGCACCGTCTAATGCAAGGTATAATCCCATGGTAAGCACGACGAGGGCATACAGGAAGCGGTTGCTCAATGCATGTTTCCGTTGATAGAACCACCAGTAGATACCGAGGACGGTAGGAACGGCAATCAGCAACAAGGCTCCTGCACCACTGATATTCTGTATGGCGCGCATGAAATTAATGTTGTCCTGTGCGTGACGGCCGTGGAAGATTGTTTCAGGGATGAGCCCGCATTTTAATACAATGAAGCAAGTGAACAGCAACAGGCTGATTACCGCAAGAATACTTCCATATACTTTGATGACTTTGGATTGCTTCTTAACCAGATAAAATAGATATTTGGCAAGGAAATAAGCAATGAAAGGATAGATAGGCATCAGGTAGACGCTGCGTTTGCTCTGCGGGATGCAGTAGAAGACGAAGATGACGACGATGCTGGTGAAAGAGAATAAATCTACCGGATCCATATTCTTTATCCAAGCAGTGAAACGTTTCCACCAGGTGGCTGGCTGGATATTGAACTTACGGTAAGTCAGGCTGAACAGAGAAAGTACGATTAACAGTGTCCAGGGAACATATCCGGCAAACAAGGTCACAAAATTATAGTGCCAGGGGTTCACGCATGAATTATAGCTCATGGTATTGGTCATGCGACCGAGGTTTTCTTCCATCACTAATGCGAGGAATTCTTCTCCACCTTGTTGGTAAGCAGCTACATACCAGCAGATAGGCAGGATGAGAGAAAGGATAGCCCAGGCGGAAAGCAGCAGGAATGCCTTGAAGAAGTTGACACCTCGGAGCAACAAGAATATGCCTACAACTAAGCATGGAATGATAGTACCTACCGGTCCTTTAGTCAGTGTTCCGCAACTCATCAGGAGAATGGCCAGCCAGGGAATACCTTTGAGCCCCTTCTCATACCATCTGTAGAGACAATATAGAGCGCCAACGGTGAGAGCTGTCAATACCATGTCCACCCGGCAGTTGGCTCCGGCCCGGTGTAATTCGAAATTAGTCAGGGTAATAAAGGCAGCCAATAACGCCAGTTGCACTCCTTTTCTTTTGGCAAAGAACAGAAAGCCGCAGAGAGTCATGGCAATTAAGGCGATGGCGGACGGCAGGCGGGAGGTCATTTCTGTGACTTGCCCTCCGTTCACTACTGCTGATACAGCAGCGATGCTCCAATGGAAGAAAGGCGGTTTATAAGCCATTTCTCCTCCGTTGTTTCTGGGTAAGATCCAGTTTCCGCTATCCAGCATGGAATAGGAAACAATAGCTTCGCGAGGCTCACCTTTCGTGTGGTATTCCGACAAGCCGAGGAAAGGCAGGATAGTAACTACGCAAATGACTAATAACAGCCAGAAAGCTTTGTTTGAAGTCAATGTTTTCATCTTTTCTTATGATTGAAATTTATGTTCTTTTATTTTCTGCCGAAGTCGGCCGGAATTTCTCCCCATTCTTTCGTTTCCCATTTCAGGATACGAGTGGTATATGTATTTTCCCGCAACCATTTTTCTGCCCGTTCAATCAACAGAAAGAGTTCTTCTGTTTCCGGGGTTCGGGGGAGTTTGGTCTTGCACTTTTTCTGTCGTACCCAGCTGATGGCATTCGCGCTGTCACTGTAAATAGGCATGTCGAAACCTTTGTTCTTCAACAACGCCAACCCGTGTACGATGGCTAGAAACTCGCCGATATTATTCGTGCCTTTCATCGGGCCGAAATGAAAAATCTCCTGACGGCTGGCGATGTGTACGCCGCGATATTCCATCGGTCCCGGATTACCGCTACAGGCTGCATCGACAGCCAGGCTATTGTCGATCACACAAGAGGGTAAAGTATCCGAAGAAGGTTTGGGACCTCCTGATTTAGCCTTTGCATTCTTGCCGATATAAGCATAGGGAGACATTGTCAACGCGCGTTCCGCTTCTTCGCGCGTGTCAAATGATTTGTATTTGGCAGCTTCATATCCTTTGATTTGAAGCTGGCAGTCTGTCCAGGAAGTATAAACTCCGGGGGTGACGCCTTCCCATACTACATAAAATTTCTGTTTAGCCATTTTTCTGACGATAATTTTAGATAGTCAATGAATTGACGCTGCGAAGGTACAAATATATTCTCTAACTGAACAAGTTAGGGGGACTACTTGTTATAAAAAAAAGAGAGTTTTAAGAATATAAAATAAGAAAGGAACTATGATGGAAAGATCTTTTAGTGAAGCTTTGAAACAACGTCGAACTTACTATTCAATTACTAATCAGTCACCTATATCCGATCAGGAGATTGAATGTATCGTTAATATGACCGTGCGCCACGTGCCGTCGGCATTCAATTCGCAATCTACCCGTGTGGTACTTCTATTGGGAGAATCGCATAAGAAATTGTGGCAGATTGTGAAGGACGCATTAAAGAAGATTGTACCGGCTGAAGCGTTTGTCAAGACAGAGGAGAAGATAGATCATTCGTTTGCCTGTGGGTATGGCACTGTATTGTTTTTTGAGGATCAGAAGGTTGTGAAAGGACTTCAGGAGGCTTTCCCGTCTTATCAGGAGAATTTCCCGGGATGGTCATTGCAGACTTCTGCCATGCACCAGTTAGCTATCTGGGTAATGCTCGAAGATGTAGGTTTCGGAGCATCGCTGCAACACTATAACCCGTTGATTGATGAAGAAGTGCGCCGTGCATGGGATTTGCCGGAACATTGGCATCTGATTGCGGAAATGCCGTTCGGACTTCCTGTCGGCAAACCGGGTGAAAAAGAATTCCAGCCGCTTGAAGAACGGGTGAGAATCTTTAAATAAATCGGGAATGAAGAATGAATAATGAAGAATTGGATGGCATAATGGCTAAAATTCTTTATTCTTCATTCTTCATTCTTCATTAAATGATTAATTTTGTGAGCAAAATTAATCATTTATGGTTCGTATCTTCCTTACCGGCTATATGGGTGCCGGAAAAACGACGTTGGGTAAGGCTTTTGCCCGATATATGGATGTACCGTTCATTGACCTGGACTGGTATATTGAAGAGCGTTTTCACAAAACCGTTGGAGAATTATTCATTGAACGAGGCGAAACAGGATTCAGGGAGCTGGAGAGAAATATGCTCCATGAAGTAGCCGAGTTTGAGAATGTGGTAATTTCGACGGGGGGTGGAGCGCCTTGTTTTTATGATAATATGGATTTTATGAACCGGACCGGAAAGACTGTTTTTCTGGAGGTGCATCCGGATGTGTTGTTCAGGCGCTTGCGTGTGGCTAAACAACAACGTCCTATTCTTCAGGGTAAAGAGGATGAAGAACTGAAGGCGTTCATTGTTCAGGCACTCGAGAAGCGTGCTCCTTTTTATCATCAGGCACAATATATCTTTAATGCAGACGAATTGGAAGACCGTTGGCAGATTGAAACATCGGTGCAATGTTTGCGACAACTTTTGGGATTATAGAAGTAACAGTCGTTATATTTTGTGTAATCGTCATTTGGGAAGCTGTGGAATGTGTGTAATTTGTGCCTGATAATGGATCATTGTCGGGGGGAATTTTACTGTATTCAGAAATCAGGCAGTTGTAATGTTCTCTTTTTGTTGGGACTTCGTTTTTTTTGAGGCTCTTGTTTGTTCATTCGGTCAATATTTGTACCTTGCACTCGTTATGAGATTTTTTATTGACTAGTAACACAAAATTAAGGTAAAGTTCTATATCATGAAAACTTTAAAAGAGAAATTTGGGGAGTTATCCGCTAAAATTAAAGCATCCGGACAGCCTGCAAGGGTATGGTTTCCGCAGTATACACCGACTTCATTATTAAGTGCGGAAAACTGGTGGGAAGCATTGGCTGTATGTGAATATGCTTTGGACACAAAAGAAGACGAGAAATTAACAGAAGATTTTTTTGAACTGATATTCAGTGCTTTTGACTGTAACGTAGAGGTGGATCTCAACGCGGAAGAATATGAATTCTGGTGGGAAAAGGTGATGCAGGTATGCGACCGTGTGGCAGAGTTTAGCGGTGCGGGATGGGCGCAGAAGGGTGCACAATATTCCGAAGCCCGTTATGGAAAGCGGGACATGAGTTATTTGTTTCCATACTACGAGAAGGCTGCCGATATGGGTTGGGCTGAAGCGGAAGCAACTGTTGCCTATTGGCGATACATGGGATTCTATTGTGAACAAGATAAAGAAGAGGGTGAACGGCGTTTTGCAGCTCTCACTTCTCCCGAAGCTATTTTATGGGGAAAGCATTATCGTGCTTTTGCCGAAGAATTTACAGGGGATAAAGCAAAGGCATTACAGATACGGAATGAACTGCTTGCCGAACTGCCTGAAGGTGAACGTTTGCGTGCTCATGTATATGCATCGTTAGGAGATGCACTCGACAGAGCGGAAGGTAACGTGGCAGAGGAAGCTGCTTACTACGAAAAAGCCCTGGAAATAGTTCCCAATCTTTATAGTCTTAAAAATCTGGCTACGCTTTATTTCCGTTACCCGGAACTGAATAAACCGAAAGAACTGAGCTTTGAACTTTGGGAAAAGGCTTGGCATGCCGGTGTGTGGTCTGCTGCCAATTTCCTGGGATATAACTATCAGGAGGAGGAATGGCTGGATATGCCTAAGGCGATTGAATGGCTGGAAAAGGGCATGCTTTATTGTGAACCCTACAGTGCGTATGAACTGGCATTGATCTACCTGTATAATGATGAATATAAGAACGTGGAACGTGGACTGATGTGTCTGAACCGTTGCGTGGAGGATGATTATATACAAGGTATCGAAGGACTGGCCAATATTTATTTCAACGGTGATTTGGTGCCGGAAGACATGAATCGCGCGAAAGAGTTGTTGGAGAAAGCCATTGAGTTGGGTTCGGGAAGTGCAGCTTATCGTTTGGGCTGGATGTATGAACGTGGCTTCTTGTCTGAAGAACCGGATTATGTGAAGGCTTTAGAGTTTTATGAAAAAGCGGCTTCACTGAATAATGCCGATGGGTATTGCCGTGTGGCTCTTTATTTGGCTAATGGATATAGCGGTGTGAAGGACCCTGTAAAATCAAGGGAATATTATGAAAAAGCGGCCGAACTGGGTGCTTGCTTTGCCCTTGTGGAACTGGCATTCTTATATGAGAATGGCGATGGAGTGGAGAAGAATTATGAAAAGTCATTTGAACTGATTAGCAAGGCTGCCGAACAGGGTTATCCTTATGCAATGTTCCGTGTAGGTCTTTATATGGAAAAGGGTGTTCTTGGTGAAGTGAAACCGGAAGAGGCTTTTACTTGGTATACAAAGGCGGCTGAAGCGGACGATAATGATGCGATCTTTGCTCTGGGACGTTGCTATAGAGAAGGTATCGGAACGGAAGAAAACTGGGATAAGGCACTCGAATGGTTTAGTAAAGGGGCGGAAAAGAATGAAGCCCGTTGTCTGACGGAACTGGGGATGGCTTATGAGAATGGTAATGGCGTGGAAGAGAACCCACAAAAGGCAGTGGAATATATGATGAAGGCTGCCGAACAAGACTATGGTTATGCTCAGTTTAAGATGGGAGATTATTATTTCTTCGGTTGCGGTCCCTGTCTGGAAGATAATAAAACGGCAGTGGAATGGTATGAAAAGGCAGTGGCTAATGAGATTCCGATGGCTATGCTGCGTGTGGGTGAGTATTATCTGTATGACTATGATAGCCTGAATGAGTCGGAAAAGGCTTTTGCTTATTTCAAGAAAGCTGCCGAATATGAATGGTATAGTGAAGGACTGGGTATCTGTTATGAAATGGGTATCGGAGTGGAAGAGAATGAAACGGAAGCCTTTAAATATTATACACTGGCTGCGGATAATGGAAATACGACAAGTATGTATCGTACCGGACTTTGCTATTATAACGGAGTAGGTGTGAAACAGAATTATGCCGAGGCCTATCGCTGGTTCACGGATGCGGCGGGGAATGAGAATGTCGCTGCAATTTATTATCTGGGCAAGATGATGATGTATGGCGAAGGTTGTAACCCTGATCCGGAAGCTGCAGTGCAATGGTTGCTGAAAGCTGCCGAGAAAAATAACGATAAAGCACAATTCGAACTTGGAAATGCCTATCTGACAGGAAATGGTGTCGAAGAAAACGATGAAATTGCAATGGAGTGGTTCGAAAAGGCCGCAGAGAATGGCAATGAGAAAGCTCTTAAAATCACCGGAAGGAGGAGGAAGTAAGAGAGGAACATGGAAAAAGAAGGGAATAATCTGTTTCAGGTCAATCTTAAAGGTATGATTGCCCTGTTATCAGAGCACATTTATAGTAACCCGAATACTTTTGTTCGCGAACTGTTGCAGAATTGCGTAGATGCCATCACGGCACTACGCAATATTGACGAGAATTATAAAGGTCGCATCGATGTCTTTCTGAATGAGGACAAGACAGTGGTATTTCGGGATAATGGTATCGGACTGAAAGAGGAGGAAGTTTATCGCTTTCTGACTGTTATCGGGGAGAGTTCAAAGCGGGATACTCCCGATGCGGACGATTTTATCGGAAGGTTCGGTATCGGATTGTTATCTTGTTTTGTGGTGACTAATGAAATCACCGTAGAAAGTCGTTCTGCAATGGGCGGACAGCCTGTTTGCTGGTGTGGAAAAGTGGATGGGACGTATCAGCTGACTTTATCAGACGAAGAACGGCCCATCGGGTCGCAGGTAGTATTGCACCCGAAAGGAGATTGGATGCATCTTTTTGAATATGAAACATTTAAGAAGATACTGGTCGGTTACGGAGAAGTGCTGCCGTATCCTATCTATCTGCATTATCAGGGGGAAGAGGAGTTGGTAAATACGCCTTCGCCTGTATGGCTTGACCCGAAGGCGACCCGTAAGGAGTTGCTGGATTATGGAGCGAAAGTGTTTCAATCGTCTGCTCTCGATGCTTTCCGGATCTATACTGAAAGTGGCAAGGTGGAAGGGGTGCTTTATGTCCTGCCTTTCCGTACGCAATTTTCAGTGCGCAACTCTCATAAGGTCTATCTCAAACGTATGTTGTTGAGTGAGGATGATTGCAATCTGTTGCCGTCTTGGGCTTTCTTTATCCGTTGTTTGGTGAATGCGGACGGGTTGCTGTCTACCGCTTCCCGGGAGTCTTTGGTGAGTAATGACCAACTGAAGGACGCCCGGAAAGAGATCGGGGTGGCTATCAAGGATTATTTGCGGGGATTGGTGCAGAATGACCGTGCCATGTTCAACCGGATTCTGGATGTTCATCACTTTCATATCAAGGCGATTGCTTCGGAGGATAATGAATTGCTTCGTTTGTTTATGGATTATCTTCCTTTTGAAACCAATAAGGGTTTGCGTAGCTTTGGAAGTATTCGTTCGGCAAGCAATGTGATATGTTATACCAAGAATCTGGAGGATTTCCGGCAAGTGCGGCGTATAGCCGGAGCACAGGGTTGGCTGGTCGTGAATGCTGCTTATACGTTTGATGAAACGTTGTTGAAAAAGTATGTCCGCCTGAATCCGGAACTTACTTTGGATGAAATATCTCCTTCACGGTTGCTGGAGCAGTTTGGTGAAGTGGAGGCAAACCAGGAGTTTCAGGCTTTTGAGGTGAAAGCGAACGAGTTGTTGAAGCGGTTTGGTTGTATCTGTCGTCTGAAGCATTTTACTCCGGTGGATATTCCGGTTATTTTTGTGGCGGAGGAAAAGGAGAATACCGCTAAAAGTGCTAATAATCCGTTGGCGGCTGTACTGGGAGCTGTGAATACTACAAAGCAGATTCCGCCGACACTCACTTTCAATGCGGATAATGAAATGGTGCAGACCTTATTGCAAATACAAGGAGACAATAAACTGTTTCAGCATGTGGTGCATATATTGTATGTACAATCGCTTCTGCAAGGTAAATATCCGGTAAACAGCGAAGAAATGGAGCTTTTCAACCATTCGCTAAGTGAACTGATGACTTCGAAAATGAATGATTTTATAAATTTCCTGAATTAAAAAAGAGTATGAGATACACACTTGAAATACAAAAATTGCTGTTGCAGACACAGAATAACAACCTGCATCCCCGCGAAAAAGCCAATCTATTGAAAGAGGCTATCCGCATCGCCGATGAGAACGAAGATGTGGAATGGGCTACGGAGTTGAGACTGGATCTTATTTATGAACTGAATCTTCTTTCGGCGGATGCTGAAGAGATTACCGTGTTCTCTAAAATTCTGGATGATTACGAGAATCACAAGGATGTGATTAAGGAAGATGACTTGTTGTGGAAATATAAGTGGATATGGGCTTGTACGTTCGATCTTCCGGAGATCCCGATGGAGCAGGTACGGGCAATTGGGGAGGATTATAAAACCCGTATCCTCCGGAACGGATATTCTTTGCGGAGTTATTATCACCGCTGGTCTGTGGAATGTGTCTGGATGCGGCAGTATGACAAGGCGAAAGAATACATTGATAAAATGTTGAATGAGAAGATAGACGATCAGTCGTGTGAGGCTTGTGAATTGAACTTTATGCTGGATTATTATCTGGAAACGGGACAGTTTGATGAGGCTTACAGCCGCGCGCAACCGTTGATTAATAAGCAGGTCACTTGCTATGAAGCCAATTTGCGGGCCTATTTGAAGCTTGCCTATTATGCGCAGAAAGCAGGTAAACCGGAGATTGCCGCCGATATGTGTGCACGTGCCGAAGAAGCATTGGTGGGAAGAGAGAAGGATGAATATCTTTTGCTCTATCTGGGATTGTTTATTGCCTATAATATGATGACGAAGCCGGAAAGAGCTTGGGAATATGCTGAACGCTGTATTGGTTGGAGTTTGCGTACTAATACGCTGAAGAGTTATCGTTTCTCCTGTGATATGGTAGAGGCTCTGAAATATGAAACCCGTCCGGAAGTCTCGTTGTCTTTGCCGGAAGAGTTCCCGCTTTATCGTCCGGATGGAATTTATCAGGTAAACGAACTTCGCAATTATTTCTATCAACAGGCAGAAGAGCTGGCGCGTCGCTATGACGCCCGTAACGGAAATAGTGGTTATATGGACCGTTTGAAAGATTTAATGTCTAATTAATTGCCAACATGTAGATTAATCCGTATTTTTGCCGTCCAATTATTTACTAAAAACACTGAATAACAGAAAATGAGAAAGTGGCGTATTGAAGATTCTGAGGAACTCTACAACATCACAGGTTGGGGTACCTCGTACTTTGGTATTAATGACAAAGGTCATGTTGTTGTTACACCTCGTAAGAACGGAGTGTCTGTCGATCTGAAAGAACTGGTCGATGAGTTGCAATTGCGTGATGTGGCATCTCCCATGTTGATACGTTTTCCGGATATTTTGGACAACCGTATTGAAAAGATGTCTTCCTGCTTTAAACAAGCGGCTGAAGAGTATGGTTATAAAGCCGAGAACTTTATAATTTATCCGATTAAGGTCAACCAAATGCGCCCGGTGGTGGAAGAGATTATCAGCCACGGAAAGAAGTTCAATCTCGGACTGGAAGCCGGTTCCAAACCGGAACTCCATGCAGTGATTGCGGTCAATACGGATTCTGACTCATTGATTGTCTGTAACGGATATAAAGACGAAAGTTATATTGAACTGGCTTTGCTTGCCCAGAAAATGGGTAAACGTATTTTCCTCGTTGTAGAGAAGATGAACGAACTGAAGCTGATTGCAAAGATGGCAAAACAGCTGAATGTGCAGCCTAACATCGGTATACGTATCAAACTCGCTTCTTCCGGTAGCGGAAAGTGGGAAGAGTCTGGAGGTGATGCCAGCAAATTCGGCTTGACTTCCAGTGAACTTCTCGAAGCGCTCGACTTCCTGGAGAGCAAAGGGATGAAGGATTGTTTGAAACTGATTCATTTCCATATCGGTAGTCAGGTGACAAAGATACGTCGTATTAAAACGGCTTTGCGTGAGGCGTCACAGTTCTACGTGCAGCTACATTCGATGGGATTCAATGTGGAATTTGTAGATATTGGCGGTGGACTCGGAGTGGATTATGACGGAACCCGTTCGTCCAATAGCGAAGGCAGCGTGAATTATTCCATCCAGGAATATGTAAACGACTCTATTTCTACTTTGGTGGACGCGAGCGATAAAAATGGTATCCCACACCCGAATATCATAACGGAGAGTGGACGCGCATTGACGGCACATCATTCTGTTCTTATCTTTGAGGTACTTGAAACCGCTACCTTGCCCGAATGGGATGACGAGGAGGAAATTGCTCCGGATGCACACGAATTGGTGCAGGAGTTATATGGAATCTGGGATTCGCTGAACCAGAACAAGATGTTGGAAGCATGGCACGATGCGCAGCAGATCAGGGAGGAAGCATTGGACTTGTTCAGTCATGGAATCGTGGATCTGAAAACCCGCGCACAAATCGAGCGTCTGTATTGGTCTATTACACGTGAGATTAATCAGATTGCAGCCGGTTTGAAGCATGCGCCCGATGAATTCCGTGGATTGTCCAAACTGCTTGCCGATAAATATTTCTGTAACTTCTCGTTGTTTCAGTCGCTTCCCGACTCTTGGGCGATTGACCAGATATTCCCGATCATGCCTATCCAGCGATTGGATGAGAAACCGGAACGTTCGGCTACTTTGCAGGATATTACTTGTGACTCGGACGGTAAGATTGCTAATTTTATTTCTACCCGTAACGTGGCTCATTATCTGCCTGTGCATACACTGAAGAAAACGGAACCTTACTATGTGGCTGTGTTCCTGGTCGGTGCTTATCAGGAGATTCTGGGAGATATGCATAATTTGTTCGGTGATACGAATGCCGTGCATGTTTCGGTGAACGAGAAAGGATATAATATCGAACAGATTATTGATGGAGAAACGGTAGCGGAGGTGTTGGACTATGTACAGTACAATCCGAAGAAGCTGGTACGTACACTCGAAACCTGGGTGACGAAGTCGGTGAAAGAAGGAAAGATCTCTTTGGAAGAAGGAAAAGAATTTCTTTCCAACTATCGTTCAGGGCTTTACGGATATACTTATTTGGAATAACCGGCAAGGTGCCGGAGCCGGATTCTCCATTCGGTGAACTTATTAGAAATCAAGAAATGAGAGAAAAACTAACAGTAATTAAGGTGGGTGGCAAAATCGTAGAAGAGGAAGCCACCCTTCGTCAGTTGTTAAATGACTTTGCCGCTATCGCCGGACATAAAGTTTTGGTTCACGGCGGCGGCCGTTCGGCTACAAAGATTGCCGCACAACTGGGTATTGAAAGCAAAATGGTAAATGGTCGTCGGATTACCGATGCTGAAACTTTGAAGGTCGTAACGATGGTATACGGCGGATTAGTGAATAAAAATATTGTGGCAGGTCTGCAGGCACGCGGAGTCAATGCACTCGGATTAACCGGGGCGGATATGAACGTGATTCGTTCGGTGAAACGCCCGGTGAAAGAGGTAGACTACGGTTTTGTAGGTGACGTGGAAAAGGTGGACGCTACTTTGTTATCCGATTTGATACATAAGGGAGTGGTTCCGGTAATGGCTCCATTGACGCATGACGGACACGGCAATATGCTGAACACGAATGCAGATACCATTGCCGGAGAAACGGCGAAAGCGTTGTCGGCCCTGTTTGATGTGACATTGGTATATTGTTTTGAGAAGAAAGGCGTGTTGCGTGACGAGAATGATGACGACAGTGTGATTCCCCAAATCACCCGTGCCGAATTTGAACAATATGTAGCTGATGGCGTTATTCAGGGAGGTATGATTCCCAAGTTGGAGAATTCTTTTGAAGCAATAAATGCAGGAGTTTCTGAAGTGGTAATTACCTTAGCATCAGCGATTAACAGCTCTGATGGAACAAGAATAAAAAAATAATTCAAAAAAAAGTAGTGGGCGACTGTAACTTTTCATATCCTAGCCCGTCATTATTATAGAGATGCAAGAAATCAGCTTCCGAAACGATATTTTGCCGTTGAAGGATAAACTCTTTCGATTGGCTCTCAGAATCACCCTGGATAGGGCCGAAGCCGAGGATGTCGTTCAGGACACCATGATAAGAGTGTGGAATAAGCGTGATGAGTGGTTTCAATTTGAATCGGTCGAAGCCTATTGCCTGACAGTGGCAAAGAATCTGGCAATAGATCGAAGTCAGAAGAAAGAAGCTCAAAACGTGGAACTCACCCCCGAAATGGAGGAAGAACCTGATGCAAACAGTCCGTATGACCAGATGATTCATGATGAAAGAATGAACATTATTAATAGACTGGTAAACGAACTTCCCGAAAAACAGCGGCTTATCATGCAACTGAGGGACATTGAAGGTGAAAGCTATAAGAAAATTGCAGGGTTGCTGAATCTGACAGAGGAACAAGTTAAAGTGAACCTCTTCAGAGCCAGACAAAAAGTAAAACAAAGGTATTTAGAAATTGACGAATATGGATTATAAGGATATAGAACAGCTCCTGGAGCGATACTGGCAATGCGAAACTTCCGTTGAGGAGGAAGCAACATTGCGCGACTTCTTCGCAAAGGAGGAAGTTCCTGCTCATTTGCTTCGCTATAAAAACCTGTTTGTTTATCAACAGGTTCAGCAGGAAGTAGGACTGGGCAAAGACTTTGATGCACGTATTCTGGCAGAGGTGGAGCCTACGGTCGTAAAAGCGAAACGCTTGACACTGACCGGTCGTTTTATTCCTCTGTTCAAAGCCGCTGCCGTGATTGCAATCATCCTTTCTTTGGGGAATGTGGCACAACATTCTTTCTCCGGAGATGACGGAAGTGTATTGGCAACGGATACCATTGGTAAACAAGTAACAGCACCATCGGTCGCTATTTCAAATGATGTGAAAGCGGAACAGGTTCTAGCCGATAGTTTGGCGAGGGTTAACCACAAGGTGCAAGTTATAAACGAATAGACATTTTCATTTGCTTTAAACATATAATATAGTTAGTGTGCTTAATTAAAACAACAACGAAGGCGAAACTGTGAAGTTTTCAATTCTCTCAAATTTTTAGATTAAAACTAACTAAATAAATGGGCTACCGCGCGATGCAGTAGCCCTTTTATGCTTTTAGACTGTATTTGTTCAAATTGTCTTTATTTGATCTGCCGTATGTTTTTCCGTGGAGCATCCACTTCTTGTGGATTGCCTTTATAGGCAATATCGCCACTTCCTTTCACGCGGGCAACCAGTTTTTGACTTGCATAACAACTGATGTTTCCGGATCCACTGATACTTGCATCCGTATTCTCTGCTTCTAAATCTGCAGCCTGAATGTTTCCCGATCCGGCAATAGCATATTTTGCTTGAATGGCTTTACCTTTAAGATTAATATTACCCGAACCTGAAATTCCTGCCTGACATTCCTGGCTCTCTATTTGTTGCAGTCTAACATCTCCCGATCCGTTAATTGAAACAGCCATTCTTCGGCAATTAAGCCCTTCTCCCTGAATGTTCCCCGAACCATTTATATGGAACTCGATATCTTTAGAGGTTTGTATTCCATTGATTAATTTTATATTTCCCGAACCATTGATCGTTAGCTTATTCAGTTCCGGAGCAAAAACTTTTATTTCCAGTTTTCCTTTCCATATACTGACATTCTTCTTGAATTTTATCATTAATGTATTACCGTCTACATACGTTTCTACAAGTGGTATAATGTTGTCGGAACCATGTATCTCCACGTGACTGCGTGTGTCTTGGTGATAACTGATATTGGCACTTCCCAATAGTTTGATTTCATTGAAGTGATCGGCTTTTACCTCTTGGGAGATGTAGTTGTTGCTGCCTACTACGTGTTTTCCCTGCAAGCAAGAGCCGGCAGTAAGTACTAGAGACAATCCGGTGACTAATACGAGCAATAAACTTGTTTTCATAATTATGTTTTTCTATGATTGATATGACAGTTAGACGGAAGAAACTGATATAAAGTTGCATCTTCCGCGAAGTTTTTCATTGGAATCTTCTTTTTTATTACTTTTGTGGCTGTTGATAGGAGGATTATAATGGATAAGATCATAGAAGATGACGAATTAGGACGTCTGATAGTGCGTGTCAATTCACGTGCGAGGAGTCTTGTGTTTCGTACAAAGAGTGATGCTGTTTATGTTTCAGTTCCTCCCGGCACTACATTGAAAGAAGTGAAGCAGGCAATCGAGAATCTGCGTGGTAAACTTCTGGCCTCCCGTCAAAAATTAGCCCGGCCATTGATTGATTTGGACTATAAAATTGATGCGGAACACTTTAAGTTGTCCTTGGTGTCCGGTGAAAAGAATCAGTTTCTGGCTAATTCCCGGTTGGGGGTTATGGAAATTGTTTGTCCGCCTCATGCGGATTTTACGGACGAGAAACTGCAAAGCTGGTTGCATAAGGTGATTGAAGAATCGTTGAGGCGGAATGCGAAAAGTATCCTTCCTTCACGTTTGGCTTCCTTGTCCAAGCAATGCGGACTTCCTTATTCGAGTGTGAAAATAAACTCCAGTCAGGGCAGATGGGGAAGCTGTTCGGCTCGAAAAGATATTAACTTATCCTATTATCTGCTTCTGTTGCCATCTCATTTGATAGACTATGTGTTGCTGCATGAATTATGCCATACGCGCGAGATGAATCATAGTGAAAGATTTTGGGCATTGCTCAATCAATTTACAGAAGGGAAAGCACTGGCTTTACGGGGAGAATTGAGAAAGTATCGTACGGAGATTTAGAATACTTTATTGCCAGGATAGTGCTATCGTGTTGGCGCACTTGTGTCAACACGCTGGCACAGTCGTGACAATGCGATAGCATGGTTGTGCCAATATGGTGGCACAGACTTAGTTAATACCTTTATTACTTGGCTAATTGTTTAATCCCGTCTGATTCTTTTTCGAACTGATAAGTTCCTCCTTTTTCACTAAGATCAAACGTAGACACTAATTCTGTGTTATTATCTACAATCAACAAGGCGCTCTGTTCGGCAAAACGTCCTATTTCTACAGTGTAAGGTTCTTCCGACATGGTTTTGTTGGAGATCAGACTGTCGTTGACAAATAATGAGATAGAATCTCCGGCAAAACCTTTTACCAGACTGATCGTATAGCTTTCGATGAAATGACGTTCTTCCTGCTTTTCCCGTTGTAGCCGCATGCTCATATAGACAAAAATAACCACGACAAAAATGACGGCAAAAGCAAGAATTCCGTTACCTACCATAAACTGTTTATTTGTGTTGAGACGATGTGCCATAGTCGTTATTTTTTGAATTACGGCGTAAAGATACGAATATAGCACTGTTAATTCATACTTTTTTTCTTTAATGTTTTGTAGTCGAACAGATTATTTATATCTTTGCAACCGAAAACGGATGAAAGGTGGAGGGGCAATTAAGCTCCTTTTTTTGTTCTTATATAGCTAATAAATGATAGAAAAGAAAACTGTTTGTCAGATTGTAGAAGAGTGGCTGGAAGGAAAAGACTACTTTTTAGTAGAGGTAACCGTGAGCCCGGATGACAAGATTGTGGTTGAAATAGACCATGCAGAAGGTGTTTGGATTGAAGATTGCGTGGAGCTTAGCCGCTTCATAGAGTCGAAACTGAACCGCGAAGAGGAAGATTATGAACTGGAAGTAGGGTCGGCTGGGATCGGACAACCCTTTAAAGTTCTGCAACAGTATTATATCCACATCGGACAAGAGGTGGAAGTGCTGACCGGAGACGGACGGAAGCTGGCCGGTATACTGAAAGATGCCGATGAAGAGAAGTTTACGGTAGGCGTACAAAAGAAAGTAAAAACCGAAGGATCAAAGCGTCCGAAATTGGTAGAAGAGGACGAAACCTTCACTTATGAGCAAATAAAATATACTAAATACTTAATTAGCTTTAAATAGTTATGGCCAAAAAAGAAGAAACAATCAGCTTGATTGATACATTTTCGGAATTTAAGGAACTGAAGAATATCGATAGAACGACGATGGTTAGCGTACTCGAAGAGTCGTTCCGTAGCGTAATCGCGAAAATGTTTGGCACCGATGAAAATTACGACGTAATCGTGAACCCGGACAAGGGTGACTTCGAGATATGGCGTAACCGTGAAGTTGTGGCCGATGAAGATTTGACTAACCCGAATATGCAGATTTCGTTGAGCGAAGCACAGAAAATTGATGCTTCTTACGAAGAAGGTGAAGAGGTGACTGACGAGGTGATCTTTGCCAAGTTCGGACGTCGTGCGATCCTGAATCTTCGCCAGACACTGGCTTCCAAGATTCTGGAACTCGAAAAAGACAGTATTTATAATAAATATATAGATAAGGTAGGTACTATCATCAATGCAGAAGTATATCAGATCTGGAAAAAAGAGATGTTGCTTTTAGACGATGAAGGAAACGAATTGCTGTTACCTAAGACCGAACAAATCCCGAGCGACTTTTATCGTAAAGGTGAAACGGCCCGTGCAGTAGTTGCCCGCGTGGATAACAAGAATAATAATCCTAAGATTATCTTGTCACGTACTTCTCCCGTTTTCCTGCAACGCCTGTTCGAGATGGAAGTACCCGAAATTAATGATGGTTTGATTACCATCAAGAAGATTGCCCGTATCCCCGGCGAACGTGCCAAGATCGCGGTGGAATCTTACGATGACAGAATCGACCCTGTAGGAGCCTGTGTAGGTGTAAAGGGAAGTCGTATTCATGGCATTGTTCGTGAACTTCGCAATGAGAACATCGACGTAATCAATTACACATCGAACATCTCATTGTTTATACAGCGCGCTTTAAGCCCGGCTAAGATTTCTTCTATTCGTCTGAACGAGGAAGAGAAGAAAGCAGAGGTATTCCTCAAACCGGAAGAAGTTTCGCTGGCTATCGGTAAAGGCGGTTTGAATATCAAACTGGCCAGTATGTTAACTGAGTACACTATCGACGTGTTCCGTGAGTTGGATGAGAATGTAGCTGACGAAGATATCTATCTCGACGAGTTCAGAGACGAAATCGACGGATGGGTGATCGACGCTATCAAGGCTATCGGCATCGATACAGCGAAGGCTGTACTGAATGCTCCTCGTGAGATGTTGATTGAAAAGACGGACTTGGAAGAAGAGACAGTGGACGAGGTAATACGCATTTTGAAATCGGAGTTTGAAGAAGAAGATCCTTCCATTGAAAATAAAGATTGAAATTAAAGATTAAAAGTTACGATACAATATAATGTAGCAGACTTTTATTTCTTAATTCTTAATTCTCAATTTTCAATTAAACAAGCTCCATTTATTCATTAATTTTAAAATATGACGATAAGGTTAAACAAAGTTACAAGAGATTTGAACGTAGGAATCGCGACGGTAGTTGAGTTCCTGCAAAAGAAAGGGCATACCGTTGAGGCTAATCCTAATACTAAAATTAGCGAGGAGCAATACGCTATACTCGTAAAGGAGTTTAGTACAGATAAGAACCTTAGACTTGAATCGGAGCGTTTCATACAGGAACGTCAGAATAAGGAACGTAATAAGGCGTCGGTATCGATTGAAGGCTTCGAGAAGCAGCCCGAAAAACCGAAGTCGGAAGATGTGATTAAGACAGTCGTACCTGAGGATGCACGTCCGAAGTTTAAACCTGTCGGAAAAATAGATTTGGATAAATTGAACGGTCGTAAACCTGAAAAGGTAGAGAAAGAACCGGAACAGAAACAGGAAGAACCGGTTGTGGAACGGCCTGTCGTTAAACCCGAAGTGAAAAAGGAGCCCGAGAAGAGAGAACCCGAGGTGAAGAAGGAAGAGGTGGTGACACCTCCTGTTTCTGTAGTAGAGCCTACTCCAGTGGTGGTTGAACCCGTAGTAGTGCCGGAACCTGTAGTGGAGACGAAGCCGGTAGAAGTTGAAAAAGTAGTAGAAGAAGTGAAAAAAGAAGAGCCGAAGGTAGTAGCAACTGCACCTGTGAAGGCGGAAGAACATAAAGAAGAAGAAAAGGTGGAAACTGCACAGGCTGAAGTAACCCCGGTAGCGGAAAAGGCTCCGGAGGATGATGGTGTTTTCAAAATCCGTCAACCGGAATTAGGCGCAAAGATTAATGTGATCGGTCAGATCGACTTGGCTGCATTGAATCAGTCTACTCGTCCCAAGAAGAAATCGAAGGAAGAGAAACGTCGCGAACGTGAAGAAAAGGAAAAAATCCGTCAGGATCAGAAGAAGTTGATGAAGGAAGCTATCATCAAGGAAATCCGTAAGGATGATTCTAAATTGGCGAAGAGCGGACCTAAGGACAGTGCGGAAGCGGCTGCTAACAAGAAGAAACGTAACCGTATCAATAAAGAGAAGGTGGACGTTAACAATGTTGCAACTTCCAACTTTGCTGCTCCAAGACCTAATGTACAGGGTAAAGGCGGCAATAGTAATGGTCAGGGCGGTCAGGCCAACGGACAGGGAAATAACAACAGAAGAAATAACAACAATAAAGATCGCTTCAAGAAGCCGGTTATCAAACAGGAAGTGAGCGAGGAAGACGTAGCAAAACAGGTAAAAGAAACCCTTGCACGTCTGACAACCAAAGGTAAGAATAAAACGTCCAAATACCGTAAAGAGAAACGTGAAATGGCTTCCAACCGTATGCAGGAACTGGAAGATCAGGAAATGGCAGACAGCAAGGTATTGAAGTTGACCGAGTTCGTTACGGCTAACGAATTGGCAACGATGATGGATGTTTCGGTTAACCAGGTTATCGCTACTTGTATGAGTATTGGTATCATGGTTTCCATCAACCAGCGTTTGGATGCTGAAACCATCAATCTGGTGGCTGAAGAATTCGGATTCAAGACTGAATATGTAAGTGCGGAAGTGGCACAAGCTATCGTTGAAGAAGAAGATGCTCCGGAAGATTTGCAACCGCGTGCTCCGATTGTAACGGTAATGGGACACGTTGACCATGGTAAGACTTCTTTGCTCGACTATATCCGTAAGGCGAATGTAATTGCCGGTGAGGCCGGAGGTATTACCCAGCATATCGGTGCTTATAACGTGCAACTGGAAGACGGTCGTCGTATTACATTCCTCGATACTCCGGGTCACGAAGCGTTTACCGCTATGCGTGCACGTGGTGCCAAAGTAACGGATATCGCTATCATCATTGTGGCTGCCGATGATAACGTGATGCCGCAGACGAAGGAAGCGATCAATCACGCGATGGCTGCCGGTGTACCTATTGTATTTGCAATCAATAAGGTAGATAAACCGACTGCAAATCCGGATAAGATTAAAGAAGAACTGGCTGCAATGAATTACCTTGTTGAAGAATGGGGTGGTAAATATCAGTCACAAGATATCTCTGCCAAGAAAGGTATGGGTGTGGAAGACTTGCTGGAAAAAGTATTGCTCGAAGCGGAAATGCTCGACTTGAAGGCAAATCCGAACCGTAATGCTACGGGTTCCATCATCGAATCTTCACTGGATAAGGGACGTGGATATGTAGCTACTGTATTGGTATCTAACGGTACTCTGAAAGTGGGAGACATCGTATTGGCGGGAACCAGCTACGGACGTGTGAAGGCTATGTTCAACGAACGTAACCAACGCGTCAAGGAAGCAGGACCTTCCGAACCGGCATTGATTCTGGGATTGAATGGTGCTCCTGCAGCAGGTGACACATTCCATGTAGTCGAAAGCGATCAGGAAGCTCGTGAGATCACTAATAAACGTGAGCAGCTGGCTCGTGAACAAGGTTTGCGTACGCAGAAGATCCTTACATTGGATGAATTGGGTCGTCGTATTGCTTTGGGTAACTTCCAGGAATTGAACATCATCGTTAAGGGTGACGTGGATGGTTCTGTGGAAGCGTTGAGCGATTCGTTGATTAAGTTGTCTACGGAACAAATTCAGGTAAATGTTATCCATAAGGGTGTGGGAGCAATTTCTGAATCTGATGTTTCTCTGGCTGCTGCTTCGGATGCGATTATTGTCGGATTCCAGGTACGTCCTTCGGGTGCTGCCGGTAAGATGGCCGACCAAGAGGGTGTTGACATCCGTAAGTATTCTGTCATCTACGATGCAATCGAAGAGGTAAAGGCTGCTATGGAAGGTATGTTGGCTCCGGAAGTAAAGGAACAGATTACTGCAACCATCGAAATCCGCGAAGTATTCAATATTACGAAAGTCGGTCTTGTAGCCGGAGCAATGGTGAAGACCGGAAAGGTGAAACGCAGCGACAAGGCTCGTTTGATCCGCGATGGTATTGTGATCTTTACCGGAAACATCAACGCATTGAAACGTTTCAAGGACGATGTGAAGGAAGTAGGTACAAACTTCGAGTGTGGTATCAGTCTGGTGAACTGCAACGACATGAAGGTAGGTGATATGATCGAGACATTCGAAGAAATAGAAGTGAAACAGACGCTGTAAATATAGTAAGGTTATAAGTGTATTATAATGTTATAATATAGCAGAGGTCATGATATGATAAAGAGGTGGTAATGTGGTACTGTTTGCAGAACACCACCTTACCACCTTATTTTTTATCATTCGGCACCTTCTCATTATAATCAGCTTATATACGACTTATTGGTTTATAGCTTATAACATAATAAACGTGGCAACGATTGATATAATTATCCTTATTGTAATAGGCGCCGGAGCGATTGTAGGTTTTGTAAAAGGCTTCATTCGTCAGTTGGCTTCTATTTTGGGGTTGATAGTCGGTCTGTTGGCAGCGAAAGCTCTGTATGCCTCTTTGGCGGAAAAGCTTTGCCCGACGGTGACGGATTCAATGACAGTTGCGCAAGTGTTGGCTTTTATCATGATCTGGATTGCCGTACCATTGATCTTTGTATTGATTGCCTCGCTATTGACAAAAGCAATGCAGGCTATTTCGCTGAACTGGCTGAATCGCTGGTTAGGAAGTGGGCTGGGAGCACTTAAGTTTCTGTTGTTAACGAGTGTAGTGATTGGTGCGATAGAGTTTGTGGACAGCGATAATAAGTTAATTAGTGCAACAAAAAAGGAAGAATCTTTGTTATATTATCCGATGGAAACGTTTGCGGGGATCTTTTTCCCTGCTGCGAAGAATATGACGCAACAATATATATTAGAGAATAAAGATAAAGATGCAACAAGAACCCAATAAAATGAAACCCAATCAGAAAGACGAACTTGAAAAGAAGACTGATAATGAGTTTGTCCGGAAATTTGCGGAGGAGAAATATAAATACGGTTTCACCACAGAGGTGCATACAGACATCATTGAGCGTGGACTTAATGAAGATGTCATTCGTTTGATTTCATCGAAAAAGGACGAACCGGAGTGGTTGCTGGAGTTTCGACTGAAAGCGTATCGCCATTGGCTGACGCTGGAAATGCCTACCTGGGCACATCTCCGTATCCCTGAAATTGATTATCAGGCGATTTCTTATTATGCCGATCCGACAAAGAAGAAAGAAGGACCGAAGAGCATGGAGGAAGTCGATCCTGAACTGATAAAGACGTTTAATAAACTGGGAATTCCTTTGGAAGAGCAAATGGCTCTTAGTGGAATGGCAGTGGATGCCGTTATGGACTCTGTTTCCGTAAAGACTACCTTCAAGGAAACGCTGATGGAGAAAGGAATTATATTCTGCTCGTTCAGTGAAGCCGTGCGGGAGCATCCGGATCTGGTGAAGAAATATATGGGCTCGGTAGTAGGTTATCGGGACAATTTCTTTGCAGCGTTGAATTCCGCAGTGTTCTCTGACGGCTCTTTCGTGTATATTCCGAAAGGAGTACGTTGCCCGATGGAGCTTTCCACTTATTTCCGTATCAATGCCCGTAACACGGGACAGTTTGAGCGTACGCTGATTGTAGCGGATGATGATTCGTATGTCTCTTATCTGGAAGGATGTACGGCTCCGATGCGGGATGAGAATCAGCTGCATGCCGCTATCGTTGAGATCATTGTGCACGACCGTGCAGAAGTAAAATACAGTACCGTTCAGAACTGGTATCCGGGAGATGCAGAAGGCAAGGGCGGTGTGTACAACTTTGTGACTAAACGTGGTAACTGTAAAGGAGTGGACAGTAAATTATCCTGGACACAAGTGGAAACCGGTTCGGCAATCACCTGGAAATATCCTTCCTGTATCCTGACGGGCGATAACTCGACTGCTGAATTCTATTCTGTAGCTGTAACGAACAACTATCAACAGGCAGATACCGGAACGAAGATGATTCATCTGGGTAAGAACACTCGTAGTACGATTGTAAGTAAAGGTATTTCTGCCGGACATAGTGAGAACTCCTATCGTGGGTTGGTACGCGTGGCCGAGAAAGCGGATAATGCCCGTAATTATAGCCAGTGTGACTCTCTGTTGCTGGGAGATAAGTGTGGTGCACATACCTTCCCGTATATGGATATTCACAATGAGACGGCAGTGGTAGAGCATGAAGCTACGACAAGCAAGATTAGTGAAGACCAGATATTTTATTGCAACCAGCGCGGTATTCCGACAGAAGATGCTATCGGACTTATTGTGAACGGATATGCAAAGGAAGTGTTGAATAAACTTCCGATGGAGTTTGCGGTAGAAGCACAGAAGCTGCTTACCATCTCATTGGAAGGAAGCGTGGGGTGATGTTGACTTTTTAATAGTAAATCGTAAAATCGTAAATATATCATGTTAGAAATAAAAGACCTGCATGCCAGCATTAATGGCAAAGAGATATTGAAAGGTATTAACCTGACGGTGAATCCCGGTGAGGTGCACGCTATTATGGGACCGAATGGTTCCGGTAAAAGTACGCTTTCCTCCGTATTGGTGGGTAATCCGGCTTTTGAGGTAACAAAAGGTTCGGTCACTTTTTATGGAAAGGATCTGTTGGAGTTGAGCCCCGAAGATCGTAGCCATGAAGGAATCTTCCTTAGTTTCCAGTATCCGGTGGAAATCCCGGGTGTGAGCATGGTGAACTTTATGCGTGCTGCTGTGAATGAGCAACGTAAATATAAAGGTCTGCCTGCACTGACAGCCAGTGAGTTTCTGAAACTGATGCGTGAGAAACGTGCGGTGGTAGAGTTGGATAATAAACTGGCTAACCGTTCGGTGAATGAAGGCTTTTCCGGTGGTGAGAAGAAACGGAACGAGATTTTCCAGATGGCTATGCTGGAACCGCGTTTGAGCATCCTCGACGAGACAGACTCCGGTTTGGATATTGATGCGCTCCGTATTGTTGCGGAAGGAGTGAACAAGCTGAAAACTCCTGAAACAAGTACAATCGTTATTACCCACTACCAACGTTTGCTCGATTATATCAAGCCTGATATTGTGCATGTCCTTTATAAAGGTCGTATCGTAAAAACTGCCGGACCGGAACTTGCTCTGGAACTGGAAGAAAAAGGATACGATTGGATCAAGAAAGAAGTAGGAGAATGACAAATATAAAACGATGATGGTTGAACAACAATATATAGAACTTTTCTCACAGACGGAAGCGATGATCTGCAAGCATAGTGCCGAAGTGCTGAATGCGCCTCGTGCATCAGCATTTACCGATTTTGAGCGACTCGGATTTCCGACCCGTAAGATGGAGAAGTACAAATATACGGATGTGAGCAAGTACTTTGAGCCGGATTTCGGTTTGAACTTGAATCGTTTGGCTATTCCGGTCAATCCGTATGAAGTGTTTAAGTGTGATGTGCCGAATATGAGTACCTCCTTGTATTTTGTGGTAAATGACACATTTTATAATAGAGCACTTCCCACAGGAAATCTGCCGGAAGGTGTGATTTTCGGTAGCCTGAAAGAAGTGGCCGAGCAACACCCGGAGTTGGTGAAGAAATATTACGGTCAACTGGCAGATACCTCCAAAGATGGTGTGACTGCTTTCAATACCGCTTTTGCACAAGATGGCGTTGTCTTTTATGTGCCGAAGAATGTGGTGGTGGAAAAAACAATCCAGTTGGTAAATATCCTGCGTGCAGATGTTAACTTTATGGTGAACCGTCGCGTACTGATTATCCTGGAGGATGGCGCGCAAGCCCGTTTGCTGATTTGTGACCATGCAATGGATAATGTGAACTTCCTGGCGACACAAGTTATTGAAGTATTTGCCGGTGAGAATGCGGTATTCGATATGTACGAACTGGAAAAAACACATACAAGCACAGTTCGTATCAGTAACTTGTATGTAAAGCAAGAGGCCAACAGCAATGTATTGCTCAACGGAATGACTTTGCATAATGGTACTACCCGCAACACGACCGAAGTGTTGTTGGCAGGAGAAGGAGCTGAAATAAACCTCTGTGGTATGGCAATTGCCGATAAGAACCAGCATATAGACAATCATACAAGTATTGACCATGCCGTACCGAACTGTACCAGCAATGAGCTGTTCAAGTATGTACTCGACGACCAGTCGGTAGGTGCGTTTGCCGGGTTGGTACTCGTGCGTCCCGATGCACAACATACGAATTCCCAACAGACTAACCGGAATCTTTGTGCTACGCGTGATGCAAGAATGTATACACAACCTCAATTGGAGATTTATGCGGATGATGTGAAATGTTCGCATGGAGCAACAGTAGGTCAGTTGGATGAAGGTGCATTATTCTACATGCGTTCGCGCGGTATTGCAGAAAAAGAAGCCCGTTTACTGTTGATGTTCGCATTTGTCAATGAAGTGATTGATACCATCCGTCTGGAAGCGCTGAAAGATCGTTTGCATCTATTGGTAGAGAAACGGTTCCGTGGCGAGCTGAATAGATGTCAAGGTTGTGCCATTTGTAAGTAACCACTAAAAAATAAGAAACGTGGATATTCAAAAGATACGTGAGGATTTTCCGATATTGAGCCGTACGGTTTACGGTAAACCTTTGGTTTATTTCGACAACGGTGCGACGACGCAGAAACCCCGTCTGGTAGTTGATGCGTTGGTGGATGAATATTATTCCGTCAATGCCAATGTGCATCGCGGTGTACATTATCTTTCCCAGCAAGCTACGGAACTGCATGAAGCTTCCCGTGAAACGGTACGTCAGTTTATTAATGCACGTAGCACGAATGAAGTTGTCTTCACACGCGGAACAACAGAAAGTATCAACCTGCTTGTTTCCAGCTTCGGCGACGAGTTTATGGAAGAAGGGGATGAAGTGATTGTTTCTGTGATGGAGCATCATAGCAACATCGTTCCCTGGCAACTGTTGGCTGCCCGCAAAGGAATTGCCATAAAAGTCATCCCAATGAACGATAAAGGTGAACTTCTGCTGGATGAATATGAAAAACTATTTTCCGAACGTACGAAAATAGTCAGCGTAGTTCATGTATCGAACGTACTGGGTACAGTGAATCCGGTGAAGGAGATGATCGCAACAGCTCATGCGCATGGTGTACCTTGCCTGATAGATGCTGCACAGTCTATTCCTCACATGAAAGTGGATGTACGGGAGTTGGATGCCGATTTTCTGGTATTCTCCGCCCATAAGATATATGGCCCGACAGGTGTCGGAGTGCTTTACGGAAAAGAAGAATGGTTAGATCGCCTTCCACCTTATCAGGGAGGAGGAGAGATGATTCAGCATGTCTCTTTCGAGAAGACCACTTTTAATGAACTTCCTTTCAAGTTTGAAGCCGGTACGCCCGACTATATCGGAACTACCGGACTGGCAAAAGCCCTTGATTATGTGAACGGACATGGCATTGAACAGATAGCTGCCCATGAGCATGAACTGACAACTTACGCTTTGCAACGTCTGAAAGAAATCCCGCATATACGTATATTCGGTGAAGCAGCCGAACGGGGAGCAGTCATTTCTTTCCTGGTGGGAGATATCCATCATTTCGATCTCGGCACGTTGCTGGATCGTCTAGGTATTGCCGTGAGAACGGGGCATCATTGTGCACAACCTCTCATGCAACGTCTTGGCATAGAAGGAACGGTACGTGCTTCGTTTGCCATGTACAATACCAAATCGGAAATAGACACTTTGGTGGCAGGAATTGAACGTGTCAGCAAGATGTTTTAAAGATATGAGCTGCTATTCCTGTGGAGTAGCGGCTTTTTTTATTCTTTAACTAAAAAAAGAGGGCCTCGAGTGCAGTGATTTGAGTTTTCGTGCGTCTAATAGGTAAAGAAACAAAATGTTCATTGAATATCAGGAGGGTCGTGAGACCATGCTTATATTATATAAATTCTCTCTCTTTAACATTAATGCAGCTATATCGTAAAAAGTTACGGTGTAGCTGCAACTTTTTTAGAGACTTCCTCCGTCTAATAAAATAGTTGTAACCATTGAAACAGCTGTTGCGATTGAAGATGAATTGAATATTATTGTATGTAAAAAGAAAGGGGAAACGCTGATAACAGCGAATCCCCTTTTTTATTGATAACTTCCTTCCTTTTTACTCGGCAGTCAGCTCAATTACGCGGCTGAAAGCCTGATTTGTTGTGAAAGCATTGATTCCCACTTTCATCAGATAATCTCCTGAATAAGTTTTCTCATTGGCAGCCAGATTCGATTTGGAATTCGGCATCAGGTTGATTTCTTTCACCTTATACATTTTCTTCGCATCCAGTCCCTGAAGTTTTACCGGGAGCAGTTTCTCACCGAAACGTGGGTGGATATCGTAGGTATAAAGCACAGCTTTGTTCTTATCCGGTGAGGTATACATGAGAGACATGTGATTGCCATCGTAGGGAGAAACCAATCTGTATTGATCGCCGTCCAGAATCACTTTTTTCAGACGCGTCCAGTTGGCAACTGCGTTCTGGCAGTAAGTCTGTTCGTCTGCATTCAGTTCCTTCAGTCCAAGGTCAAAGCCCAGTTTGCACATACTTGCCACATCCGTACGGAACTTCACGCTTGTGTTCTTGTTCCAGCTGGTTACGTGTGCACACATGGCTTTTGCCGGGAAGATTTGTGAGAATCCCCACTGGATAAACAGACGTTCTATCGGGTCTGTGTTGTCGCTGCACCAGAATTCTGTGTAATATTTCAGAGCTTCGTAGTCGCAACGGGCGCCACCGCCGGAGCAGAGCATCATTGGCACGTTCGGATATTTGTCTTTGATACGTTTCAATACATTGTATATACCACGTACATGGTCGATATAAAGCTGTCCCTGTTTATTTTTTAAATATGGAGAATAAACATTTGTAATTGGAGAGTTACAGTCCCATTTAAAGAAAGCCACTTCCGGATTCTCTGTCAGGATCTTATCCACTACACCATATACAAAGTCCTGTACTTTCGGATTGCTAAGATCGAGTACCAGCTGATTACGGTAATAATATGTTTCGCGGTTAGGCAGTTGGATAGCCCAGTCGGGATGCTTTTCGAACAACTCACTTTTAGGGTTAACCATTTCCGGTTCAATCCAGATACCAAATTTCACTCCGGCTTCTTTGGCAGACTGTACAAGGGCAGGAATACCGCCCGGCAGTTTGGATCTCATCACTTCCCAGTCACCCAGTCCGGCATTGTCACTGTTGCGTGGATGCTTGTTGCCAAACCAGCCGTCATCCAGCAGGAACATATCTACACCAAGGTGTTTAGCTTCCTTCATCAGTTCGGCAAGCAGTTCCTCATTGAATTTGAAGTAAGTATTTTCCCAGTTGTTTAATAAAGTCATACGGTCGCCTTGTCCGTCTTTCAGCTGATAGTTGCGTGCCCATGCGTGAAGGTTGCGGCTGGCTTCGCCCGTACCGTTGTTGCTGAAAGTAAAGATGAATTCAGGAGTTGTAAACACTTCATTCGGCTTCAGTTCATAATCAGATGCATAAGGATTGATGGCGGGGATTACACGGAGATTACCTACGTTGTCCACTTCGAAAGTGAACTGGAAGTTTCCTGTCCATCCGATAGTACCTAGCATGGCACGTCCCTGCGCTTCCTGTGCCGGTTGTTCAAAACCAAGCTCAAAGAACGGGTGGGTGTGCATGGCAGCACGGCTTCCCAGTTTGGTGTCGATCACCTTTTTACCGAACAACAGAGGTTGTGTGCTCATTTGTGCTTCTTTTGCCCAATCGCTGCTGAATTCTGTCAGGTAATATTCGTTTCCGGAGAAATAAAGCATGGTGGAAGCATAACGCCATAAGGTCACAGGCTTCTTTTCAGCATGTTTGATTTCGCTCCACGTCTTGATGACGTTTTCTTTCGGATAAGCGATGTAATGTAGTGTGACTTCTACCGGATACTGATTATCTTTTAGTTGAATAATCGTTTCCGTTCCGCCCGCCACTGCCTTCTGCTCGGAGGATATATAGCGGAGAATCGTACTCGGGTTCCCGTCATTGTGCGTGATAGCTACAGCCGGTTCAAAATAATCTTCGGCGCCGGAGCCCGGATATACTTCCCATCCGCGGGTGGATACGCTACCGTCACTTCCTCCTTTTACGTAAGGAGAAAAGTTGTTGATGTCTTTCTCATTCAGTAACTTATCGCCCAGATAAGCCTGATAGAGTCGTCCGTTAGGAGCTACTTGGAGAATTAAGTCTGTGTTGTCCGTTGCGATGCGGATAACGTTCTTTTCCTGGGCGTCCACTTGCGCCAGGGTAAACAATGCCATAAGTAATACGAAAAGTTTCTTCATGGTTTTTTAATAATTAATTAGGTATTAGTTAGTTTGTGGGCATAGAATGCCGCAAAGATAATTATAATTCGTCAGGAATGAACTAGAATTTAATGCTTGCGCTAAATTCTACGGTAAATGGGCGTAAATAATTTCCACTCATATAGTTGCCGGCATACTGGGCAGCTTCTTCTTTGGTAATCAGTTCCGAACCGTTGATGGTTCCGCTGGCCCCTTTCTGATTCAGGAAGTTGATGACTGTTGCCCCCAAAGAAAGATGCTTGTTTACGTTCCAGTTGATCCCCCCGAAAGTTTCCCAGCGACCGTTGAAATAGAGGGCTTCCTGGAGATTGGCGTAAGTCTTGCCGAAATAACGGAAACTAAGCCAAAGACGTAAGTCCTTCGTGATATTATAGCTTGGGTCGAGTTCGACAAGAATCTGCGGAATCTCTTTTACAATCATCCCATTGGCGTTGACAGACATTTCCGAACCGTCGTTGAATGTGACGCTTGCATTATAGTTCTTGTAAACAGGTTTCTGATACGTGAACAGAGCGTGCAGGTGAAAACCTTTGAACGGGTCGATTTCGGCAGATGTGGTCCATCCCAGTGTTTTGATATTATAAATAAGCAATACGGTCTTTCCTTCTTCCGTTCCCGGTTTCGTCAGGTTTTGCTGGTCAATATTATTGGATTTGGAGATATAGGTAACCATAGAGGTGAGGTTGATCCACTTGTTTTTGTAGAACAAACCGCCACGGATTAACGGTATGGTGACACGTTTGTATTGCTCTTCCGTAGGACCTGTTCCGGCATATTCGTTGATGCGTGGGAAGCGGGTGGCTACTGTTCCGTCGGCAGTCAGGCCGAATTGTCCGGTTACGTTGTAAGTGGCGCGGAGCGTGGCGGCATAGTTCAGTTTATCCTTTACCACTTTGGCGGGATGAATGCTGCGTTGTGTGGCAATGATATTTCCTGTTTCTTCCTCTTTGCTATAAGTGGTAAAGTCGCCGATGTGGAAACCCGGGAAACGGGAAGCGGATATTTGATCGGCACTCATCCGGTAATATTCCAGGCGTCCGCCATAATAGATATTGAATTGGGGAGTTACTTGCCAGTTGTCTGTAAAGTAAAGGGCGAGTTTGTTCTCATATCCCTTTGTATATTCGGGACTAAGTTCGTTGTATCCGTATGTCTGTACGCGCTGACCGGTCAGAGTGGGGTCCAGAGAACTTGTAGTTGTGGAAGTCAGCAACTGTGGATAGTTCTGTACGGTAGCCATCCATTGCAGAGAAGAGGAATAATAATCAAGATGGTAATACCATTCGTTCACTCCCAGACGTAGATCATGGTTGCCAAAGGTCTTGTTCAACTCGGAAGTGATTAGGAAGTTTTTCACTTTGCCTACGTGCAACCAGGTGCGGCGACCTTCTGCCAGTCCCTCATACGGATCACCGTTTGATAACGTAAAACCATCGTTGGCGGTTACTTCGCTGATGGTGCTGCCTCCGAAGTCGACATAGTTGGTACGTGGAGCATCCATATATTTCAGATTGAATTTCCATAGCAGATCGTTCCTGAAACGATAATCGGAGATTAATGCAATCTCATTGGCACGGTTTTCAGAACCATCGCCCAAGTTCCATATTTTCATCTTTCCGTCTCTTACGTCCATGTATGGGAAAGAACCGTTCTGCGGAACATAAGAATTTGTTCCCAGTTTGAAACCGTCTATCTCTTTAACCGAGCCGTCGCCGACATAGATAAAAGGAGCTGCATTGGCATAGCTGGCCGGATTCTCACTGCGGGAGTGTTTGTAGAGCAAAGATATTTTGCCGCGTCCGTTGTTGAAGAGACGTGTCAGGCCGGCATGATAAATCTCTGTGCGGTCTGCATAGTTCGTAAATTTCAGGTCGAAACTTCCCGGGTCGAAGTTCTGGTAGATGCTTGCCGTGTAAAGCCATTGGTCATTGATGGCTCCTGAAACATTGAAGTCGAAGTTCTGCATACCGAAATGATTGGTGCGGTAGTTTAATATACCTTGGAAATCCTTTTGTCCCAGTTTGCTGAATGAGTTGACGGAGTAAGCAATATTACCGGTCGTGATGGCCGATTCGGAAGGAGATAAAAGTCCTACTTCTCCCAGGCTGCTGTCGCTACGCCAATGGGTGGCAAGTTTGTGAACGGTAGAGGAATATACGGCAGGAAGTCCATTCTCATAGACATTAACGTCCTCGCTGGGAAGTCCGATTTGAATTTCGCGGGGTTTGTTGGCGTCAGAAGCATTCAGCATCACATTGCGTTCGCCTTCTTCTGATTCTTTTTTAGTAGAGTTGGCAGGAATCGTATCCTGCTTCATTTCGATTCGGTTCGTCTTTTTCTTGTTCACCTGAATGTTCGCTGCATTCCCGTTGGAAGGAATCAGTTGCAACAGGGTTGCTAGAGTAAGGCAACTAAAGGTTACTTTTTTCATCACTTGTATTCATTTAAAGATTTGGAAGTTCACATCGGTTGTGTCATTTTGACGAAGGCAAAGATAGGAGGAGGAGAAACAAGTGGCTATACTCTTTTTTGTCAAGATGTGCAAGAGATGTTTCAAGTGTGCGATAGCCCTTTGCAGTGCGACATTTATTGCCATCCGTGCAACAAATGTTTCATCCTTCCTATGCATTTAGCGTAAAAAAAACTATATTTGTCGCTATCTAATATCTGTGTATGAAAAGGAAATTGCTGCTTTTTCTCCTTTCTATTTGTTTTTTCCTTCCGGATTTTGCCGCGACGGGACAGTATAACTTTATCCGTGTAGATGGAGGAAGCGGTCTTTCGAACAGTCATGTCAAGTCCATTATTCAAGATAGTTACGGTTTTATCTGGCTGGGTACGCGCAACGGTCTTAATCGTTATGACGGCGTGTCGATGAAGCTTTATAACTGCTATGACGAAACTTTGCAGCATGGCAATCAGGTCATATCCGCTCTTTTTGAGGATAATCACCGTCAATTATGGGTAGGTACGGATGATGGTGTTTATATTCAGGAGCTTGCTACCGGGAAGTTTTCGTTCTTTGATGCCCGCACAGAGAGCGGAGAGCAAATCAGATACAACTGGATTGAAGATATTCTGGCAGATCATTCGGGAAATATCTGGGTGAATGCGCCGAATCAGGGAGTTTTCCGCTATCAGGTGGAGACGGGTAAACTGTTCCGCTATATTCCCTGTCCCAGTAAGGATAAAAGCAAGGACTTTCCGCAGTCTATCTGCGTAGATAAAGAAGGTACGGTCTGGGTGGGTACGTATGGAGCGGGAATCTACCGTTACAGTCCGGAGCAGGATAAGTTTGTGCCCTATGCAACAGAAGCACTTAAAGGGGATTTCATCTTTACTCTGTGTGATTATGGCGATGAGCTGATTGTCGGAGTGCATGAAGAGGAACTGAAACGGTTCAACAAAAAGACCGGAGAAGTGAGTATATTCCCTGCACCCGAAGTACATCGAAAAATTATCCGCTACGCTGTTCGCTTCGGAGATGAGCTGTGGGTGGGTACGCAGAATGGCGTTTATGTGATTAATGAGAAACACAACAGTGTGCAACATATTCCTGCCGATGCCGGAGGAAAGTATGGGCTTGGAGATGCTATCGTCGATAAGATTTATCGTGATCGTGAAGGGGGAACCTGGATCTGTACGCAATTTGGAGGAGCCAGCTATCTGCCTGTACGTACGCTCGATTTTTCGGTTTATCTTCCGGGAGCGCCCGGTACAGTCAGCGGACGACGCATCAGTGAATTGGCGGAAGGAAAAGACGGAGTGGTGTGGGTCAGTACGCAGGATGGCGGTGTTTGCTACTGGAATCCGGGAACACAGACTTTCACTAAAATTCCCCAGTCGCCTGACCGTCAGAATGTATTAAGCCTGTTCGCTTCGGATGATTTGGTTGGCGCAGGTTACTTTAAAGGGGGCATCGACCTGATTGTTTCTCAAGATCAGGTTCAGACGTTCTATCCCGCACAACTTGGTATCAGTGAAGGTTCCGTGTTTGTCCTTTACCGCGATCGTGGGGGAGCAATCTGGTTGGGTGATGGCTGGAACATCTTCCGTTCGGCCGACAAAGGACAGACTTTTGAGAAAATGGAGCAATTCGGGTATGCTTATATGCGTGATATTCTCGAAGATAAATCCGGCAATATATGGGTGGCAACGATGGGCAGTGGAATATTCCGGTATCATCCGCAGACAGATCAGATGGTCAGCTATAAATGTATACCGGAGGATAGCACTTCTATCGGAACGAATGAAGTGACAGGTATTTCGGAGGATAGTAAAGGCTTTATCTGGTTTTCTACAGACCGGGGCGGATTGTTGCGTTTTAACCCCGAAACCGGAAGATTCAGGACATACACCAAAGAGGACGGGCTTCCGGACAACGTAACATATAAAGTCGTGGAAGACCGGCAACATCGTATCTGGTTCGGAACAGACCGTGGACTGGTTTGTCTTTATCCGGAAACAGACAGCCTGCAAGTTTTCAACCGAAATGACGGGTTACCTGATAACCAGTTTAACTATAAATCGGCCTTGGCTGCCTCTGATGGTACTATTTGGATGGGAACTATCAATGGATTGGTCTCTTTTAATCCACAAATTGTCCACCCGAATACTTTTGTGCCTCCAGTCTATATCACCGGAATGTACGTGCAGGGACGTGAAACTCCTTTCACGGCGGATGGTGTGCAACTGCCTTACCGTTCTAATGTCAGCTTTGATTTTGTTGCTTTAAGTTATACCTCACCGGGTGCAAATCGCTATGCTTACAAAATGGAAGGGATAGATAATGACTGGAATTATACATCTGATGTGCATACAGCGTCTTATGCCCAGCTCCCGCCGGGAGACTACCTGTTCCGTGTGCGGGGCAGTAATAATAATGGTGTCTGGAATCAGGAAGAAGCTACTTTATCAGTGCGTATCCTTCCACCTTGGTGGCGTACAGTGTGGGCTTACCTTATCTATATCATTGTAGTGTCCGGCAGCTTTGTTTTGACTCTTCGCGCCTATCGCCGCCGGGAAGTACAAAAGATCCGTGAGCAGCAATTATTGGCAGAACTGGCGCGTGAGCGTGAATCCCATCGTACGCATGAGATGTTTATTAATCAGATCACTTACGGAGCTTGCACTCCGCAAGGGGGTGCGATGTCACGGGCTGATGAACAACTGATGTCCCAACTGATAGCCAAAGTGCGTGAGAATCTTTCCAACGCCAATTATAATGTGGAAGCATTGGCTGCAGCCATGAATATGTCCCGCTCCAGCCTGCATCGTAAGATTAAGGCGCTGACCGATCTTTCTTCACTCGACTTTATCCGTATCATCCGATTAAAACGTGCGGCAGAGCTATTGCAGGAGGGCGAATTGCGCATCAACGAAATCTCTGACAGAGTAGGTTTTCAGTCGCCTTCTTATTTCGCAAAGATATTTCAGAAGCAATTCGGAGTTACTCCTACAGAGTTTGCCCAACAAAATAAGCAGAGAATGGCAGAGGGGTAGTAACTATAGACTATTATTCGTTATTTTATTATGGGGGGGGTGAACAGGTTTTAGCTCCTTTCGGTACAGAAATGAACCGAAATATAATCTCTTAATACTCTAGTAAATGCTCGCTGGGATTATATTTCAGCTTATTTTTTTATGACTTGACTTATTTCAAAACCGTATAGAAATGAGGGAATGAAGTAAATAACTACAGTGTGCCCATTTTGTTTAAAGAGATGTATAAAAGATAGAATAATTCAGCTTTATAAATTCTTTCTTTTTTACTTGCTTATTTCATTTGATTTCCATACTTTTAGCCTCCGTAAACCCTTTAAAAATTGATCCTATGGACAACATTCTTTTCTGGCTGGTTCCAGTCGCTTCCGTGTTAGCCCTCTGCTTTGCTTATTACTTTCATAAGCAAATGATGAAAGAGAGCGAAGGTACACCCCAAATGATAAAGATAGCTGCTGCTGTGCGCAAAGGAGCTATGTCTTATCTGAAACAGCAATACAAAATAGTAGGCTGGGTATTCTTGGGGTTGGTTATTTTGTTTTCAATTATGGCCTACGGCTTTCATGTACAGAACGCATGGGTTCCCATTGCTTTTCTTACAGGCGGATTTTTCTCCGGGCTTTCCGGATTTTTAGGGATGAAGACGGCGACTTATGCGTCGGCTCGTACCGCTAATGCCGCCCGTAATTCTCTGAATGCAGGGTTGAGGATTGCTTTCCGAAGCGGCGCGGTGATGGGATTAGTTGTAGTTGGCCTGGGATTGCTCGATATATCTTTCTGGTATCTGTTGTTGAATGCAGTCATTCCTGCTGATGCGCTGACACCTACTCATAAACTCTGTGTGATTACTACTACCATGCTGACTTTCGGTATGGGTGCTTCTACACAAGCACTCTTTGCCCGTGTAGGTGGCGGTATCTATACGAAGGCAGCTGATGTTGGAGCCGACTTGGTAGGTAAAGTAGAAGCCGGAATTCCGGAAGATGACCCTCGTAATCCTGCTACTATTGCCGATAATGTAGGTGACAATGTAGGTGACGTGGCCGGTATGGGAGCCGATTTATATGAATCTTACTGTGGCTCGATTCTGGCAACAGCTGCACTGGGTGCTGCTGCTTTTATCCATTCGGCAGATACAGTGATGCAATTCAAGGCAGTTATTGCTCCGATGTTGATTGCAGCTGTTGGCATTATCCTTTCTATTATAGGGATATTCGCTGTCCGTACTAAAGAGAATGCGACCATGAAAGACTTGCTCGGTTCATTGGCTTTCGGTACGAACCTTAGTTCCGTGCTTATTGTTGCAGCTACATTCTTAATCCTGTGGCTCTTGCAACTAGATAACTGGATTTGGATTTCTTGTGCCGTAGTAGTCGGACTGGTAGTAGGTATTATCATCGGACGTTCTACGGAATATTATACTTCTCAATCTTATCGTCCTACCCAGAAACTAAGTGAAAGCGGTAAGACTGGCCCTGCTACCGTCATTATTTCCGGTATTGGTTTGGGTATGCTTTCTACAGCTATTCCTGTAGTTGCAGTAGTGATTGGTATCATTGCTTCTTATCTGTTGGCTTCCGCAGGTGATTTCGGTAATGTAGGCATGGGATTGTATGGCATCGGTATTGCAGCTGTTGGTATGCTTTCTACCTTAGGTATCACATTGGCAACGGATGCTTACGGTCCGATTGCGGATAATGCGGGAGGTAATGCGGAAATGTCTGGTCTGGGTGCTGAAGTTCGCAAACGTACTGATGCGCTCGATTCATTGGGTAACACAACTGCCGCCACGGGAAAAGGTTTTGCAATCGGTTCCGCTGCACTGACAGGTCTGGCTTTGCTGGCTTCTTATATTGAAGAAATCCGAATCGGTCTGACACGTCTTGGTAATGTGGACCTGACTTTTGCAGATGGAAGTTCTATCAGCGTAGCAAATGCCACTTTTATCGACTTCATGGATTATTACGAAGTACACTTGATGAATCCGAAAGTACTTTCGGGCATGTTCCTCGGTTCAATGATGGCTTTCCTGTTTTGTGGTTTGACAATGAATGCAGTAGGGCGTGCGGCAGGACACATGGTTGACGAAGTGCGTCGCCAGTTTCGTGACATAAAGGGTATTCTGACCGGAGAAGCCGAGCCGGATTACGAACGTTGTGTTGAAATATCGACAAAGGGTGCGCAGCGTGAGATGGTTATTCCTTCCTTGATTGCTATTGTTGCTCCGATTCTTACAGGATTTATCTTTGGCGTTCCCGGCGTACTCGGTCTGCTGATTGGTGGCTTGAGTAGTGGTTTCGTGTTGGCTATCTTTATGGCTAACGCCGGAGGTGCATGGGATAACGCAAAGAAATATGTGGAAGAAGGTAACTTTGGTGGAAAAGGCGGTGAAGTGCATAAAGCAACCGTAGTAGGAGATACAGTAGGCGATCCGTTTAAAGATACCTCCGGTCCGAGCTTGAATATTTTGATAAAGCTTATGAGCATGGTCGCCATTGTGATGGCAGGACTTACCGTTGCCTGGAGTTTATTCTAAAAAAGCAGAAGAGAAATAAGAAAAAGGAGACAAAACAAGTCTCCTTTTTTAATTTGAATTACCTTTGTATCAAAATAGAAGCGATAAATATGTTATTACCTTATTTGAACGAGAATCTGATTGAGGCCGGATGTGATGAGGCCGGTCGTGGGTGTTTGGCGGGAGCGGTATATGCTGCTGCGGTTATTCTTCCGAAGGATTTTAAGAATGAACTGTTGAATGATTCCAAACAACTGACGGAAAAGCAACGTTATGCATTACGTGAGGTAATAGAGAAAGAAGCGATTGCTTGGGCGGTTGGTATTGTGTCACCGGAAGAAATTGATGAAATAAATATCCTGCAGGCTTCTTTTCTGGCGATGCATCGTGCAGTGGACCAGTTGTCCACCCGTCCCCAACATTTACTGATCGACGGTAATCGTTTCACTAAATACCCCGGTGTTCCCCATACTACAGTAGTGAAAGGAGACGGGAAATATCTTTCAATAGCAGCAGCTTCAATTTTAGCCAAAACATATCGAGACGATTATATGAACCGTCTTCACGAAGAATTTCCATATTATGACTGGGACCACAATAAAGGTTATCCAACTAAAAAACATCGTGCCGCCATTGCCGAACGTGGCACTACTCCCTACCATCGCATGACGTTCAATCTGTTGGGAGATGGCCAGTTGACTTTGAGCTTCTAAAGTCGCTTTGTTTCATTTTACACACATTTTCTACATTTTTTTGCAGAATAAGCACGATTTTGTTACGGATAACCGTGAAATTGTTCTGTTTAGGCTAAAAAAGTGTTGCCTAGTGCTTTTATTTGTTATTGAAATGCTATATCTTTGCGAACAATAATAAGAATTAAAAAGTTTAAAATCATGGCAACGAACAAGCTATTATGGTCTTCTAAGCTCATTGGGGTATTTTTTATTATGTTGGTTTGCACTCTTTCTGCAAATGCACAGTTTTTACGTACTTCCTATTTCATGGAAGGTACTCACTATCGTCAACAACTGAATCCGGCTTTAACACCGACTAAAGGTTACTTTAACCTTCCAGTGATCGGTGCTGTTAATGCAACGGTTGGTTCTACTTCGTTAGGCTATCAGGATATCATTGATATTATTGATGATGGCGATGATTTCTACACCAAACCGGATTTCATGAATCGTCTGAAAGATAATAATAAATTGAATGTGAACTTCAGTACAGAAATTCTTTCTGCAGGATGGTATAAAGGAAAAAACTTTTGGTCATTCAATATCGGTCTTCGTACAGATATCGGTGCTAACCTGACAAAGAATATGTTTACCTTCTTGAATGAGATGGAAACAGTTGAAGAAAACTGGAGAAATAGTAACTATGATATTAGTGGTCAGCAATTGAACATTAATGCTTATACTGAAATTGGTTTAGGACTTTCACGTCAGATTAATAGCCGTTTGACAGTTGGTGCTAGAGTGAAAGCTTTATTGGGTATTGGTAACATGGAGTTGAAACTTAATAGAGTTGCAATGAGCGCTAATTTACCTAGTGATCAACAAATAAATCAGTGGTCAAGTGAGAGCTATTGGAATTCTATGACCCCTTCACAGGCAGCACAGGCAGCACAAGAATTAAAGGATAAGTTTAATAACTATCATGCAAACTTGACTGTTGGTGCCGAACTGAAAAGTTCTTTCAAAGGCTTGGAATTGCAAGAAGAAGAGGGTAAAGATTATGTAACTGACTTTGATTTCGATAGCGGTAAATTGGGTATAGCTGGGTACGGTTTTGGTATCGATTTAGGAGCTTCTTATAAAATATTGGATAATCTGACTGTATCTGCTTCTGTTCTTGACTTAGGTTTTATCTCTTGGTCAAAATCAAGTACAAAGATTGCATCTGCTAATCCGGATCCGATTGATATTAAAGGAAGTACCTATGCAAATATGGTTGATCCGAATAATCCGAATACTGTTATGAACGCTGTAAATCAGTTGCAGAATGACGCTCAAGGATATATGGACCGTGTAACAAATGGTGATGTACTTGACTATGACATGTTGCAGCTTGAAGTAGGTGATGCTAAAGAATCTCGTAAATCTCGTCTTGCTTCTACCCTAGTATTAGGTGCAGAATATGGATTCTTCAATAACAAATTAGCAGTAGGTGTATTGTCAACCACTCGTTTTGTACAGCCTGATGCTCTTACAGAATTAACATTCTCTGCAAACTACCGTCCGAAAAGCTGGTTCAATGTAGCACTTAGTTACTCAGCTATCCAGTCAGCCGGTAAATCTTTCGGTCTGGGTCTGAAATTAGGTCCTCTGTTTGTCGGAACTGACTATATGTTCTTAGGCAAGAACTCTAACTCTGTGAACGGATTCGTTGGAGTTTCTATTCCGTTGGGCGGAAGAAAAGCAAGTAAAGAAGGATAAGATATTTTAATTTCTCTCTCTAAACATTCTCTTTTAATTAATTCTCTATAGAATAAAAAACGTATAATTTACAGCTTACCGTCTTAGAATCCTCTAAAGGATCACAGATGGTAAGCTGTTTTTTGTATTAGAACCATTTTATCTTCCGGAATATCACAAACGCAAGAGTTGACAATCCGATGGAAAATAGTACGATCAAAGAGAAAGCAAAGGGTACCTCTTCCAGATGAATATCCACATTCATACCATAGAAACTGGCAATCAATGTCGGGAGCATCAGGACGATGGACAGACTTGTCATGCGTTTCATGATTGTATTCACGTTATTGGAGATAATGGAGGCAAAAGCATCCATCGTTCCCGTGAGAATGTCACTGTAAATATTCACCGTGTTAAGTGCCTGTTTCAATTCGATAATCACATCTTCCACTAGTTCAGTGTCCAGATAATCCGTATCCTGGAAAATAGTCCTTAATTTTCCTATCATTACTTCATTTCCACGGATGGAAGTATTGAAGTAGACCAATGTTTTCTGCAGTCTCATCAGCCGGAGCAGGTCCTCGTTGCGGATGCTTCGTTCCAGTTCCTTTTCTGCGGCGCTGATGTCTATGTTTATCTGCTTTAGGTATTTCAGGAACCACACAGCAGAAGAATAGATGATCCGAAAAATTAGATCCAACTTGTTGCGTACAACAATCCCTTTTCGACGGGTATGCTCTATGAAATCCGGTAACAAATCAGTGTTGTGATAACAGACGGACACAATAATCTCGTTATTGGTGATTATTCCAATCGGTACAGTGTCGAAGGGCAGGCTACCGTTCTGCTTGTTCTGCACAGGGATACGAAGAATGGTCAATAACCAGTTACCTTCCGTATCCGTACGCGGACGTTCGTCCGTATCGGCTATGTCATTCAGAAATGATTCGGGTACGTTGAGAGTTTGAGTTAGAAATTCAAAGTCATCATTATTCGGGCATACTACATTTACCCAGCTGTTAGGAAGCCATTGAGCTTTTTCCACAAAGCCGGCTTCACAATAAAGATACGTTCTCATCTTATTGCCTCCTTTCGTTTGTTTGACACGAGCAGAGGCATCAGGTTTCAATGACTCTGTTCGCTTTAATTAATACTAGTTGTGCACGTTCGCGGGTTTGAATCGTCCATATTTCTATGATTTTAATTTAAAAGCGATGCAAAGGTACGGAAAAATGAAGTAGGTTCCACCTTTTGTATCATGTTTTTCGATAAACAGCTTGAAAGTAATTTTACAAAGTAAGAAAAATATCCATAGCCTGGTGCACTTCTGCCCTGTAACTTAACATAGATTAAACGTTTACGTAACCATCTTTTTTGTACCTTTGCGCCCGAAAATCAGAGTGATAATTTAAATATTGAAATATTATGAGTAAGAAAGCCCTTTTAATGATCCTCGATGGTTGGGGATTAGGTGACCAAAAGAAAGACGACGTAATCTTCAACACTCCCACTCCTTACTGGGATTATCTGATGACTACTTATCCTCACTCTCAACTTCAGGCAAGCGGTGAAAACGTAGGTTTGCCCGACGGGCAGATGGGTAACTCGGAAGTAGGTCACTTGAATATCGGTGCCGGACGCGTAGTTTATCAGGATTTGGTAAAAATCAATCGTGCATGTGCTGACAATAGCATCCTGAAAAATCCTGAAGTCGTTTCAGCTTTCTCTTATGCAAAAGAAAACGGAAAGAGTGTTCACTTTATGGGGCTGACTTCTAACGGTGGCGTACACAGCTCACTCGTTCATCTCTTCAAACTTTGCGATATCGCTAAAGAATATAACATCGACAATACATTTATCCACTGCTTCATGGATGGTCGTGACACTGACCCGAAGAGCGGTAAAGGCTTTATCGAAGAACTTTCTGCACACTGTGAGAAATCAGCAGGCAAGATTGCTTCTATCATTGGCCGTTATTACGCTATGGACCGTGACAAACGTTGGGAACGTGTAAAAGAAGCTTATGACCTGCTTGTAAACGGCATAGGTGAGAAAGCTACTGATATGGTTCAGGCTATGCAGGAGTCTTATAATGCAGGTGTTACAGATGAATTCATCAAACCGATTGTGAATGCCAACTGCGATGGAACAATCAAAGAAGGTGATGTCGTTATCTTCTTCAACTATCGTAATGACCGTGCCAAAGAGTTGACTGTTGTATTGACTCAACAAGATATGCCGGAAGCTGGTATGCACACCATCCCAGGGCTGCAATATTACTGTATGACTCCGTACGATGCTTCTTTCAAGGGCGTTCATATCCTGTTCGACAAAGATAATGTATCTAATACATTGGGCGAATATCTTGCTTCTAAAGGCTTAAGTCAACTTCATATCGCTGAAACTGAAAAGTATGCGCACGTAACATTCTTCTTCAATGGTGGACGTGAAACTCCATTTGATAAAGAAGATCGTATCCTTGTTCCTTCTCCCAAAGTGGCTACTTACGACTTGAAGCCGGAAATGAGCGCTTTCGAAGTAAAAGACAAATTGGTGGCTGCCATCAACGAGAACAAATATGATTTCATTGTAGTGAACTTCGCTAATGGTGACATGGTAGGGCATACCGGTATTTATGAAGCAATCGAGAAAGCTGTTATTGCTGTAGATGCTTGCGTGAAAGATGTAATCGAAGCTGCCAAAGCACAGGATTACGAAGCAATTATCATTGCCGATCATGGTAATGCTGACCACGCTCTGAACGAAGACGGTACTCCGAACACTGCTCACTCTTTGAATCCTGTTCCTTGTGTTTATGTAACAGAGAACAAAGCTGCGAAAGTAGAAGATGGTCGTTTGGCAGATGTTGCTCCGACTATTCTGAAAATTATGGGATTGACTGTTCCGGCTGAAATGGACGGAAACGTTTTGATTAAGTAATTTAGATTTCTATAATTGGGAGGGCGGAGTAGGACTCCGCCCTTTTTGTCTCACATAAGTTTTTAGTATGATACAGATTGGTGATGTAGTAGTGTCTCTTGATGTATTTCAGGAGAAGTTTCTTTGTAACCTGGATGCTTGTAAAGGGGAGTGTTGCATTGAAGGAGATGCGGGTGCACCTGTGGAACTGGATGAAGTAGAGAAACTGGAAGAAGTATTGCCTATTATTTGGGATGAACTGGCACCCGAAGCTCGTGCGATCATAGAGGAGCAAGGGGTGGTATATACAGATGAAGAAGGTGATTTGGTAACCTCAATTGTAAATAATAAGGATTGTGTGTTTACCTGTTATGATGAAAGAGGATGCTGCTATTGCGCTATTGAAAAAGCATATCGGGAAGGTAAAACTGATTTTCATAAACCAGTATCTTGCCATCTTTATCCTATCCGAATTGGGGATTACGGACCTTATAAAGCGGTGAATTATCATCGTTGGGACGTATGCAAAGCAGCGGTTTTGCTGGGAAAAAAAGAGAATCTTCCCGTATATCAGTTTCTGAAAGAGCCTTTAATCCGTAAGTTCGGTGAAGAATGGTACAAAGAATTGGTTACTGTTGCCGAAGAACTGAAAAAGCAACAGTACATTTAAATTCTCTTCTGGTTCTTGCGTATGCAATATACTTGATATAGTAAAATACACAATGCGATAATAATTCCGCATGCCGGTATCATCCATACTTCCGGATGAATAATAATCAAGAAAATACAAGTGGCGATTACGCAGGAAGTCAATACAATAAGAAACAACCTGATCTTTACAAATAACGGATTAGGAGCAGTAGTTTTCATTTTCATAGTTATGTTTTCTTTGCTTTTTATGCAAGATAGTGATTTTGTATGGAAAACGTTTCTACTGTTAGCTTTTATTAAGAGATAGGCAGTTGAACTGTTCGAACATAAAGCCCCTTTGGGCAAAAGAAAAACGCCGATCGAAGGATGTTCCTTCGCCATCGGCGTTTCCTCGTTGTAAGATGTGAGGTTGGTTTATAAAACGTAATTATTTAATTATGTATCGATATTTGCATACGTTGCATTCTCTTCAATAAACTCGCGGCGTGGTCCTACATCTTCACCCATCAGCATAGAGAAGATATAATCGGCTTCTGCAGCATTGTCAATATTTACTTGTTTCAGCATACGGTTTTCGGGGTCCATGGTTGTTTCCCACAATTGCTGGGCGTTCATTTCACCCAAACCTTTGTAGCGCTGTGTATGAATTGCATTTTCCGAACCGCCGCCGTAAGTGTCAATAAACTTCTGACGTTGTGCATCTGTCCAGCAATACTCTTCTACTTTACCTTTTTTACAGAGGTAGAGTGGGGGAGTAGCGATATACAAATAGCCATTCTGGATAATCTGTGGCATATAACGGAAGAAGAACGTCATAATCAGTGTGTCGATGTGAGAACCATCGACGTCGGCATCGGTCATAATGATAATCTTGTGATAGCGCAACTTCTGTATGTTGGCTTCCTTGCTGTCTTCGTCAGTTCCGATAGTTACACCGAGAGCTGTGTAGATATTGCGGATTTCATCACTTTCCAAAGCCTTGTGATACATGGCTTTTTCCACATTCAGAATCTTACCCCGTAATGGGAGGATAGCCTGGAACATACGGTTACGTCCCTGCTTGGCAGTGCCACCTGCCGAATCTCCCTCGACGAGGAATAATTCACATTTTGAAGGGTCCTTATCCGAACAGTCGGCCAATTTACCCGGCAGACCGCCTCCTGACATCGGAGACTTGCGTTGTACCATTTCACGGGCTTTTCTTGCTGCGTGACGTGCGGTAGCAGCGAGAATCACTTTGTCTACAATCGTTTTTGCTTCCTTCGGATGTTCTTCCAAATAATATGCCAATACTTCACCTACTGCCTGGTCAACAGCACCCATCACTTCGTTGTTACCCAACTTCGTTTTAGTCTGTCCTTCAAACTGTGGCTCAGCTACTTTTACGGAAATAACAGCGGTCAAACCTTCACGGAAGTCATCTCCCGAGATTTCAACCTTCACCTTTTCCAGCATTTTGCTGTCTTCAGCATATTTCTTCAACGTACGGGTCAGCGCACGACGGAAACCTGCCAAGTGTGTACCACCTTCGATGGTGTTGATATTGTTAACGTATGAGTGAACGTTTTCGGAGAATCCGGTATTGTACATGATAGCCACTTCAATAGGAATTCCCTGTTTTTCCGAGTTCAGATAGATAACGTCGTTAATCAAGTGCTCGCGTGAAGACTCGATAAAACGTACAAACTCTCTCAAACCTTCTTCTGAATAAAACTGCTCACCCTTGAAGCTTCCGTCTTCGTTCACAACCCGACGGTCCGTCAGGGTGATGCGGAGACCAGCGTTCAGATAAGCCAATTCGCGCAGACGTGAAGCCAGAATCTTGTAATCGTATACCGTTTCTGTAAAGATGGTATTATCCGGCCAGAATTGTTGGCGGGTTCCAGTGATGTCGGCTGTACCGACTTCTTTTACGGAGTAAAGCGGTTTACCGATCTCATACTCCTGCTGATAGATTTTACCATCGCGGAATACTTGCGTAGTCATGTGGGTAGACAGCGCGTTTACGCAAGACATACCTACACCGTGCAAACCTCCGGATACCTTGTAAGAACCCTTGTCGAATTTACCTCCGGCATGCAGTACGGTCATGGCAACTTCCAGTGCCGACTTCTTTTCTTTCTCGTGATAGTCCACCGGAATACCGCGTCCGTTGTCCTGTACTGTGATTGAATTGTCTTCGTTGATTGTTACTTCGATATGGTCGCAATAGCCGGCCAATGCTTCGTCGATAGAGTTGTCAACGATTTCGTATACCAAATGGTGAAGTCCCTTGACGCTGATGTCACCAATGTACATCGCAGGGCGTTTTCTTACTGCTTCAAGACCTTCCAATACCTGGATGCTATCCGCAGAATAAGACCCGTTATTGGGAGTGATTTGTTCTTCGCTCATAATTGCCTTTCTAACTTTAATAACAGAGCAAATATAGTGAAAATTGTCGACTTGGCGAAGAATAATCACTGAAAAATAAAGAATGCGGGTTGATTCTCCGCTTTCTTGATAAGTTTGATATTCAGTTGGTTATAAACAAGAAAGGCCGAACTTAAAAGTTCAGCCTGGATGCTATATAGAATTGTTAAATTCTTGTTATTAAGCGAGCTTGTTGATGTAAAGAGCCAACTTAGATTTCAGATTGTTAGCTTTGTTTTTGTGAATGATGTTCACTTTAGCCAACTTATCCAACATCTTTGTAATGCCTGGATACATTGCAACTGCTTCTGCTTTATCAGTAGTTGCACGAAGCTTTCTAACAGCGTTTCTCATGGTCTTGCCATAATATCTGTTGTGAAGTCTTCTTGTCTCTTCTTGTCTGATTCTTTTTAGTGATGATTTATGATTTGCCATCTCGACTAATCTGTTTTTTAGTTCTTTATTCTTTTAACTTGTAGCCCGTGGGGGAATCGAACCCCCCTTTCAAGAATGAAAATCTTGCGTCCTAACCGATAGACGAACGGGCCATCCTGTTGTTGCATTTCTGCATTTTGCTTTCTCGAATCTGTGTTTGTTTCTCGATTGCGGATGCAAAGGTAGGAACTTTTTTGAAACTGACAAATGATTTATAGGAAATTTTTCATTGAATATGTATTTTTCTTCAAAGTACCCATTATTTTATATTGATATTCAATAAAATAAATGGTCTCAGTTTTTATAAAAAAAATCTCCCCAGTGAAAAATACTGGAAGGTGTTCTCTTCCATCTACCTTATTATATTATAGTGGAATAAAAAGACTGCTTATTTTTGTGATTTCTCTTGTAACAAAAAAAGTGCATTCTTTCCTCGCTTGGGCAGAATGCACTAAACACAAACAAAACAAACAATTTTAATAAAACGATATTTTCATGAAAAAATCGTTTTATTAAGACGCTACATGTAGTGGGAAACATTACATGAGCAGAGGGTAAAAGAACCCACTAGGGTACTTCGCAGTAGCCTTTATAAATACATCTCACCCAAATATTGTTTACATACTATTTCGTCACACGTTTTTAAGACTCCAGTTCGGAGTTGTTCAGGCGTATAATCCATCCGTTAACTTGCATTCTTGGGCATATCTGCGGAATTCCGGTATCTGATGGCTGGATAAAGAACAAAAGCGTATATGAGTCCTGACGGTCGAGATACTCCTGGTCACTCATTTCACCTATATCATTGTAGATTTTGGATAACAACAGATATTGAGTGAGTGGGAGACGAAGAATGTTCTGGCCGCTTGGTATATGTTTGATTGATAAGGTTGTCTGATCTCCTTTCATGATACGTAATGTATTTAATCTCGCATGGATGACCGGAGTTTGCTCGGACATTACAGCCACTTCCTTCTGGTATGGAAGATAGTAGACTGGAGTTGTACCGACCGGTGTGTTTGTGTAGTCTATTATTCCGTTGGCAGATTCCAGCGTAAAGGAAAAGTCCTCTTGGCTTAGAGGGGCATTTGCTTCATCTTGAAGAATGCATGAGAAATAATTAGTATCTTTCACTAAATTGGCGGTAATAACCTGATACTTTTGACTAATAGTAATATTTTCAAGGCTACTGTAAAAGAGTGCATTCAGTTTCTTGTTCGACTGATTCTTATTATCGCATGCCAGTGATATATTCAGGGACCTTCGTTCCGTTTGTCCAGCTTTGAGATTAGGGAGCTGGTACATGTGGTTGGATGTCCCTCCCCATATAAGCAAACGATAAGTTCCTTCGGGAAACGGCACTCTTACCATACAGTAGCCTTGATGTAATGTAATGCTGTCTACGTCCACTCGATCCACATATTTATCATCTTTGTCGAAAGCAAGGATGGTAATGTCGCTTACTTGTGTGGAGGCAGCGTCCACATCTAGTATATTATAGGTATACGAGATTTTCAGCCAAGTCCCGGAAGGGCAGTCTGACAAGTCGTCGTTCACCCAGTCGCAGGATGAGAACAAGGCGATGGCACTGATAATATAGAGTAAAAATGGACGCATTTATAATAAATTTAGTTCGGGTGGCCAATACTTATTCAAGTTCTATACCTTGATTACGTACGGCCCACGGAAAAACATTGAAATTGATGTCTAGTTCGGCTTTATATTCATCCGGCTGATCCGGGTCGATGAAAGGTTCGCCGCTACCGAGTCCTGCAATTTTGTTGACTGACAATCTGTATATATTGTTGCGTACGATACCGAATTCCATAACACCCATTTCCGGAGAATTATTATCAAGGTGTTTGATCCAGTAATTGTAATAACAAGAGTAGTTTTCCGTTTTCTTGAAACGTTTGATACTATATCGAGCTAGCTCTTCTGTTGTCGAGTTATCAGTGACGTCGTCCGGCAAATTATTAAGGACTAGTTTACGGATTGCATCTACGCTGGTATAAAAGTTGTAATTGAAGTAGAACATATTAGTCGGCCAGTTGGACTGATTGCTAACTACATCGCCATTTTCATTGAAAACGCGGTCGGGGGCAATATCCATGTTGGCTTTGAACATAACTCCCGTGCTGTATGCATTCAGTTGGGCGTCAAGGAACATACAGTTTTCCAGGCAGTAGATATGTGACCAGCTGTTAGCTTGAGCCATGCCTGCCCAGTTGCCGTCGTTGATATCCAACTGTACTAGAGCTTGTGCAAAGAAACCGTCGGCGTTTGTAAAGTCCCCGGCGTTCTCCACTGTTTTCTTGAAGAAATAAGGATCGATAACATAACCATTGTTGTCGTTGATATCACCGAAGTTTTCATCAGTATATGAGTCTGGTTCCTGAAAACTGTTCAGTACTGCTGTATGGCGGAAAGTATAAAACTGGGTTGCCAAGTTCAACATTCTAAAATTGTTCAGTTTGATTGTACAGTAGGTCTTTCCGGATGGGTCTGTTAGTGGGAAAGTTTCTTGTGTTTGAGTCAGTTCAACTTTGGCAACCACGCGTTCAAGACCGATGGATACACTAGTCACTTTATCGGAGTCTGTAGGTTTCTTCACTTCAACGTTCAGATTGGCAGCTCCACGATTGGTCATAACGAAACCGTTTTCGGGTACGCTTGGAATTTTTCCTGCACTGTAAGTTACGGCATCAACTGCATTCAGAAAAGCCTCTTGTGTGCTGATATTTCCTGTGATTGCTTTTCCGTTAGCTATGGCAAAGATGTTATAAGTTCCCGGATTTACAGTGATTTTGTCGGCGGTGTACTGTATGTTTTGACCGCTCGTAACTGTCCGGTTGATGTTTTTCAGTTCCTGCTGATCTTTGAGCGTTTTTGTGGTCGAGTCAAATAGATAAACAGTGAGACTCTTTACCGCATATTCTTCTTTAGAACCTTCGGTGGTAACGCCGGACGATTCGGCACTTCGACTGGTAGCAACGTTTGGAATCTCGAAGAACAAGGCGAGATTGCCATTTGACTCTGAATGAGTATCATCGGTGATGACAACATCTGCATCATTGATGCAACTGTACTGTGTGACTGCTGCGAATAAAAGCAGTGACATTAATTTACTGAATCTTTTCATTTTACATTTGGTTTTAATGAGTGTTTATTTTAGTGCACGGACTAATTGCAGATTATTATCCGCTTGTGATAGTCCTGCTTTTTGAGCTTGTCTGAATAAGTTCTCTGCTTCCTCATAGTTGTTTTTAAGAAAGCATAGAACTCCTTTTGCTAATATTGTTTCCGGTACTTCCGGAGCTTTTTCCAAATAAGTGGCAGCTGTTTGGACGTCTCTTTGCATCAAGGCTATGCAGGCGGCATTCAAGTTGGCTGTGGGATTATCGGGAAATAGTTGTACGGCAGTCATGAAAATCTGATTATAAGTTTCGCTTCCAGGTGTACTGGCAAGTGCGAGACGAAACATTTCTTCAAGACTCAAATTTTTAGGGTTTGTAGTAAAGACTTTCCGGGATTCTGCAAGAGTAAACGGGCGTACACGATACTCAATAGTGTAGTCGGAATGTCTAAGTAGAGTAAACCAATGCTTCAGGACAAAATCGTAGAATGCAGGGAAGTGCTTTTTTAGCTTTCTCTCCTTGCTATCGGGGTGAATGTCGCTTGTTATGGTTTTTATTATCGCTTCTTTCTCTTGAAAAGTCGTATCACAGAGAAGAGCTTCAAATCCTTCCCAATCTTCGGGAGTATAGTCTGTCTGGATATGCGCTCCGTCGAATGTATATAGCTGATTTACATACTCTTTCACAGATTGAGTACGTTCACGGGCCAACTTCTCATTGAGTCGGTAAGGTCCGTCGGGTGAAGCGTAGCCGTGAATGCTGATGTGTGTGATGGTAACATTGGTGTCATTTTTAATGGTGTTGATTGTTTCAATAATTTTATTCAGTTCTACTGTATTGTTGCTGTACGTTTCGTATATAGCAGTCACATTGACAGGAAAATCAATAAATGCGCACCCTTTTTCTTCTCTGATTTTCGAGGTTTCCACTTGGGGAGTCAAGAATACGAGTTGTGGAATAGGGGTTGGCTGTGGGTGTAAACGGGCGATACAAGTGAAATTTTCTTCACCCGGAATCCCACAGCCACAGCTTTTCTCAACGAGTGAGAGAGTGGCATGATTCATCCAACTTTCGAAAGGTACAGATTGCAGATAATGCATTGTCTGCCGACTTCCGTTTTTTCTTTGCAATGCTTCGGCTTCTTTTTCCTTCTTGCCGGCTTCGCGCAAAAATATGATGTGTTGTTTTCGGCTGTTGATATAGATAGCTGGTAATTCCAACCGGTGTTCCAAACTGTCACTGACAACAGGTACCAATGTCATTGATTCATTGGGCAGGAAGTCACGGGTGATTTCTATTTCAATAGAAACCAGTAATTCTTTCCCGGCCTTGTGCAGGCTGGAGGAAGTGGCTCGAACAGTGCCATCATCTCCTGTTACAGGTGTCTGTGCCTGAAGAGAAAGAAATAAGATGGCTGCAATGATAAAAGTTCCTCCTGTTTTCATAATTTTATAACTAAATGACTTCTTATCTGTAACAAAAGCAATCATAACTCACCATGGATAAATTCGTGAGATGATTCCTTGCTGTTGCAATGCTTTCAATATCTTTATGTCCTTTATTGATCTGCTGATGCCTCCATGCCCTAGATAATATACTCTCCATGGGGTAGAATGGCATTGACGTGCTATTCGTATGTAGATACTTCTTCTTCTGGAGAACCAGACTTTCCATAAACTTTTCATCCTGTTTTATTTTAAAATAGATAAACTAAACTTATTGAAGCCTTACTAGGCCCTATGTAATGATAATCACCTTTGTCTCGTAATCCGGCGCATTCCTTGACGCAGTTGTACTGCTTGTAGCGGATAAAATCGTATCCTACTCCCAGACTTGTTTCTATATTCCAATGATTATCCAGCATCCAGTGATATCCGGCACTGATACCTCCACCTGCCAGCCATCCTTCATATCTGTATTTTTTCAACCCGGCGAATATACCGAAAGGCAGTTTTTTCCCTCCGATATTGAATTGTGCCCCATTGAGGTAAGCACCCCAGAAAAAGCCGTTAAACTTCTGACAAGTCCAGTATTTATATTCTGGCTGTATCAGCCAATAGCGGTTCACATATTTCTCTTCCCGTTTCCATGGTCGCAGACTGCCGGTCAGTTCAACTGTACTTTTATTTCTTATGGCATAGGAGACTCCGGCTTCGAAAGCCCCATCTATTGCCGGAAGCGCATTCACGCTGACTGCTACTCTCTGTGAGCGACAGTGGAGCCAACCAACTGATAAGAATAGGAATAAGAATAAGAAATATTTCATTGTGTCTGTTTGTTAAGGACGTTTATTATTTTCAAAAAATACATTCAGATTGTAAGAAGCTTCTTCGGAACCTTCTGTCTTAGCAGCCTTTAACATGCGAATACCTTCGTATGTGTTTCCAGTCATCAGCTCATATACACCCCGACAATTCTTGTAAGCAAGGCTGTCATGAGGAGCCATCGATAAAAACTTGCTTATTGATTGAGTGTCTCCTTGTTCGATGGCAGCAGCGGCAGCGTTTAGGTTGGCGATGGGGTGTACAGGATACAGTTTGACACTGATGTTAATAATTTGGTAAAACTTAGCTTTGTTATCTGCATACGACAGAGCTACGGTATAGAGTTCGCGGAGCGACAACATTTGTGGATTGACATCAGCCATAATCTTAGCTTCTTCAAGATTAAAATTCAACTCTTTCTGGTTTCGTATATCTACATCATCCGTAGCCGGGGAAACATACGAACCTTTATATTTCATTTTTGTGGTTGTCATATCAGCTGGAGACGTGTTTTCTGCTGTTGACGTAACCTCGTCCGGATTCTTTTGGGAGGATGGGAGTGCAGCAGGTTGAGATGTAATGAGTAAAGTATCTTTCAACGCTTGTTCACCTTCAGGACGGATGATTGTTCTCCGAAGGAGGAGAGTTGCGTGGTTCATCCAATCTTCTGCGGGCAACGAAGTTCGGTAAGCGATGGTGCGGGAATGACTTTCGTCGATACCGGCAACGAGGTAGGTTGCGTTCTCTTCCTTATGCTCGCTTTTTTTTCGTAATATCTGGTTACGCAGATATAATTTTTGTTTTTGTTTGCCGTTTAATAAGATGGAAGGTAGTAAGATTTTTCTTTCCTGTCCGGTTAAGACGGGCGTTAGTCTGACGGCATTTTTAGACTCCATATTTTCTATCTCTACCGATACATCCATGGAGAGAAGTAATGAATCTGCCCGCACTCCGAGAAAGTGTGGAGTAATATCCAGTTTAATGTTTTGTGCCGGGAGTAGATTGCATATCAATAAGCTGAAAAATATGAATGCTTTCGTTTTCATTTTATGTGGTTATTATTAGGTTGATTTATCGGATGAAATATATAATTGATATTCCTGCTTGTGTAGGTCCCCAGTAGTTGCAGCTTGATTTTTCCAATAGGGCTGCACCTTCAGACTGTCCGTAGCGTTTATAGTTAAGGTGTGCATATCCGAGTGAGATTCCAGCTTCCAGATTCCATTGAGGGCTGATTATCCATTGATAACCGTAGGAAATGCCGAAACCCGCCAGATTGCCTTGATATCTGTTGTGAGCAATCTGCCTGTTCTCAATACCCAGCATTTTCCCATTGTTGAATCCCCAGGGGAGCATTCCTCCAAAATTGAACAAAGCATAGTGTAGCTGAAAGCCGATAAAACTTCCTGTGAATACTTCATTAAACCATTTACGGTATTCTGGCTGCAACAGGAAATGCTTCATCTTTTTGTTCCCTCCGAAGTTCCAGGGGTTGTAATTGAGGGAAAGGCTGATGGTATGCGTATCGTCACATCGCACTTCTCCTCCCATATTGAGAGTAGTGGTTAGATCGTAAAGCAGATTGCTTTTAATGGCTATATTTTGTCCGCAAAGGTTCGAAGCAGGCAGAATACATGCAACAAAGGCAATGATGGCTAGCCCATGTTTAATGTTTGCTGCATGTCTCCACCTGTTGCTGGCAGCAGACCTTTCATTTTTGCTGATATTGGGTTTGTGTGTCATAATTATTTGTTTATGTGTATCTGTTACTTCTTAGGTAACGGAACTCCTGTTTAATGACAGGAACACATGGGGGAAAAGTAAAAAAGACGGTGGTCTTTTATTGATATATGTCTCTGGAAGCTTTCGGACAGAAAAAAGTGGTCCGATGATTGGCAATAGATAGTTGGAACATGAACTAAAAGTGATTCGTGTTCTCATATCTTATTTTATTCTTCGAAAGAAGTTGAATAAAATAATGTATAATTAATTTGGAATGTAATACTCTTTTTATATATCTTTGTGCAGTATTTATATCCGTTACCTAAGAAGTAATGGATAAGGCAGATTGCTGATAGATAGTTGTTTATGTGTTATTGATGACTTGTGTTGTAAGATTCTACGTAAAAACAATTCAATTGATTGGCTTCTGTTCTTTTCTTCAAACCAAAACCTTTCAGATAAGTTTGTGTGGTTTTTATAGATTTATGTCCTAGTGATTCACTGATCATTTCAATAGGGATTCCCTGGTATTTGGCATTTGTTGCCCAAGAATGCCGGATGGTATATGAACTGACAGGTGATTTTAGGTTTAGTTCTCTTGACAGGCTTTTTAATTGATTGTTGAATCGGCGGAGGGCTGACTGATATTCCTTATATATGCCTTCTTCTTTTCGTCTCTTATCTCCTCTCATTATATTAAATAGGTAGTCTGGGCAATCTTCTCTCGGTGGATTGCTGTTACGCAGCTTGTTTATCTCTTTCTTGGAGGTGTCCAGGATTTCAAGACTTATTGGTGTGCCTGTTTTTATACGATTGTATCTAAGGATTCCGTCTTCCAATGCCGATTTCTCTAAATGTGCGAAATCAGAGAACGGCATACCGCAGAATTGGAACATCAACCGTGCGATAGCTTGCGTACGGATTAAGTGTTGGGATTGAGGGGCTTTGTAGAGAAGTGTATGCAGTTCGCTGACCGGGAGCGCCTTTTTCTGTCGTACATCTACGCCAGTGTATACGTCACGAAACAGCCGGGGGATAAAGCGGGCTACCCCTGCTTCTACACCACGATTATAGATGCTGCGCAACATACGCATATAGGTCGAAACTGTGTTTGGCTTCAACCCATGTTCGTGTAGGTGCTGCCCGTATCGTCTCAAACTATCGCGAGTGATCTGCCCGAAAGTTATGCTGGGAGTACCACAGAACCTTGTGAATGACAGAATTGCATTCTTATACACATGTGCTGTCGAATAACGACCTTCTTCCTGTAAATTCCGGATGTATGCTTTGGCGCATCCGGTAAATCCGTTTTTATTACTTTTTCGTTTCATAAGCTTGTTTATCTTTACTTGTTATTCAGGGACTATAACAAAAGTAGTTATCTTTTTTGTTGTTAATGCCTTTAAAATCTCTCCGATTACCTTGTATTTTTTGTAGCTTTGCTTCGGATTTGGAAATGAGGTTATTCAGTTATGCTGCAGAAAACGAAAGGAATAGTTCTTCATACGTTGAAATACAATGATACTTCTATCATTGTAGATATGTATACGGAGTTGTCCGGCAGAGCTTCTTTCCTTGTAACAGTGCCTCGTTCGCGAAAAGCGGCTGTGAAATCCGTACTTTTCCAACCGTTATCTTTTATTGAGTTCGAGGCTGACTATCGGCCTAATGCAACACTTTATCGTGTGAAGGAAGCGAAATCTTTTTATCCATTTTCTTCCATACCTTATGATCCGTATAAGTCTTCGATGGCACTTTTCCTGTCGGAGTTTCTTTACAGGGCTATCCGGGAGGAGGCAGAGAACCGTCCGTTGTTTGCCTATCTGCAACATTCTATTATTTGGCTGGACGAGTGTGGAGAGGGATTTGCCAATTTCCATCTGGTTTTCCTGATGCGTCTTTCGCGTTTTCTGGGGCTTTACCCGAACCTGGAAGATTATCATACCGGCGATTATTTCGATTTATTGAATGCCTGTTTCACTTCCATTCGTCCCCAACTACATTCTTCTTATATCAATCCTGAAGAGGCCGCCCGTCTCCGTCAGTTGATGCGCATGAACTATGAGACCATGCATCTTTTTGGTATGAGCCGTGTGGAGCGTACTCGTTGCCTGACGATTATGAATGATTATTACCGCTTGCATCTGCCGGACTTCCCGGCATTGAAATCACTGGAGGTATTGAAAGAACTGTTTGATTAATTAGTAACTTCTTGCGGGTTTGTATGCTGTTCCTGAAAATATATGTTACTTTTGTCCGTAGAGAACAAAAGAGAATGAACAAAAGAGAAAACAATATGAAAAGATTCCTATACCTGACGGTCTGTCTTCTCATCCTGGGGGAGTTTTATGGTTGTAACGGAGACGTATTTGTCGACGACTTCCGTCCTTCCGATTCCGAACTGGCGCTGGACGGGAACGGGGATGTTGCCACTATTCAATTTGCAGCTGCCAATTGGGATTGGCTAGCAATGTATACAGCTTCTAGTCTTCCCGTTCAATATAAAGTATATGATGCGGACAATCGCTTGGTAACAAATGGCCAAGGTCCATCGCTGAACGGATTGGGAAAGATTGTGTGCACCGGAGAGATGATTGATTTCACCATCGAACGTGTTCATCCCGAAGAAGTGAAGATAACGGTGGGCGAGAATGCCCTTTCCGCTCCTTTTCAATTCCTGCTCACGGCAAGCAACGAATATGAGTGGCAGGAGATACACGTCGAGATTTCTCCGGGAGACAGATATGTGATGGATAGTATCATTTATTCTTTGAATGCATATTCTTACGATCCGGAAAACAGGATAGAGAAAAAAGAAGGCGTCTCCTTTCATAACTTAACAGATGTTTCGTCTACATACACGTTTTTTCCTTTCGAGTCTTTTTACCATTTTATGAGGTTCAAAAGCGATGTGCCCGAAGCTTTTCAATTACTGGGCGAAGCCGGTCTGACAGTGGAAATACCAAGTATGAAAGACGGATATTTAGTGATGAACGGCAAACGGGCGCCATTCATTTCTGAGCAACAAATGTTGCCTTGCCCTAGTACGGAACAGAACAAAGACATAATTCCTCCCCGGACTTCTCGATACTACACCTTATCGATGATGTATGATTGGTTGGAAACGAGATATACCCTCTATGTTTCTCACTCCAAAACCAAGAAGCAACGAATCGTAACCGGCACGTTGCATAGCGAAATGCCTGTAAAATATTATATAACACACAAGGATATACCTTTCAACAACTAGCATATCAATGATTAGAAATAGGAACGCCATACGGTTGCTGTGCCTCTTTTGCCTTCTGGTATATCCGGCAATCAACGCAAATCTGGAAGCCCAGACAATCATCGGACAACGGAACGATAGCGTCAGCCATTCCCTGATCCGCCATCAGCTTGGCTTTGACATCCGTCCGGGCTATATCGTCTCCACCCATAGTTTTCTGCAAGGAGACAATATGCAGCAAAAGAAAATCGACCAATCGCTTTCTTTCCATCTCAAGTACGCTTTCAGATTTAGCAAAGAATCCAATCTCGGCAGGCTCTTTCCTCATACCTATCAGGGCATTGGCGTTTCCTACCATACCTTCTTTAGTCCCGTTGAATTGGGAAATCCGGTGTCGGTATACGCTTTTCAAGGGTCACGTATCGCGCAACTGTCGCCCCGTCTGTCGCTCGATTACGAATGGAACTTCGGAGCTTCTTTTGGCTGGAAAAAATATGACGAACTATCCAACCCGCAAAACGTACTGATTGGCTCCAAGATCAATGCGTACATCAATCTCGGCTTTTTGTTGAACTGGCAAGTTCACAAGTACTGGAAATTGGCGGCAGGTGTAGATCTCACCCATTTTTCCAATGGAAACACGCATTATCCTAATGGCGGTCTTAATGTTATTGGAGGAAGAATCGGCATCGTACACACTTTGGACGCGGATGAGGCGCCCGGTTCCATCACTCCTAGACGGCTCTTTATAAAGCCTCACGTCAGTTATGACTTGGTGATCTACGGAGCCACCCGCAAAAGGGGACTGATCGGAGACGATGTGTCGAGTATGATTCCCGGTTCGTTCGGTGTGGCGGGCATCAATTTCGCCCCGATGTATAATTTCAACAACTATTTTCGGGCAGGGCTTTCTGCGGATGCGCAATATGATGAGAGTGCCAATCTTAAGGAGTATAGAGTGGGCAAGTTTTACTCGGGCGATTTGAAGTTTCATCGTCCTCCTTTCCGTAAGCAATTTGCCATGGGGTTATCTCTTCGGGCAGAACTGGTGATGCCTGTTTTCTCTATCAATGTCGGCGTCGGTCGGAACCTGATATACAGCGGTGGTGATATGAAAGGGTTCTACCAAATTCTGGCTCTCAAGACTTACGTCACACGCCATTTGTTTTTGCACGTGGGGTATCAGTTGAGCAAATTTAAAGACCCCAACAATCTGATGCTGGGGCTTGGATATAGATTTCATGATAAACGATGAATAGCTTCTCCTTTTCTCGTAACTCTTTTTCTATTTCTGGAGGGATTCTTAGATCTATTGCTTTTATTATTATTCGAAGTATTTGACATATACGGAGATTTCACGTGCTATCTTATTATTGTCAGCATCGATAAAGTCGTATTATGGTACTTCCACTTTTGATGGGTGATAATCCCTTTGTTTTACTGGCCAATAAAGTCTTTATTGCTTATTCCACGTGGACTTCTACGATCGTAAAGACATTGTTTGAACGGATATAAAGGTCAAATGTTCCATAAGGTCCGTTGACAATGTCAGGTGCTTTAGTTAGGGTTATTCTTAATTTGTTATTGGCATATGTTACATTTAATCCTTTTATACCTGCGCTATGTTCTTTCAAGAAAAACTCAATATCTTGGGGTAATGCTAATTCAACCGTTTCACCTATGCGGTAAAGGCTTCCAATATTATACCTATATGCAGGCAGTCCATTATTGTTAGGGAAAACAGATATATATTTTACAATTGCACCGATAGTCATGTCACTATTTACTATTTTAGATACAACATAGGCTTGATAATAACTTGCTTCTACTTGAATAGCGTAATTGCCTGACGGAAAATCTATCAGTGTATTTTTATCAAAAATCTGATAAATATGCCCGGGTGTAACCGCCACTTCGTGTGTGAGGTTGGTTAATGAGGGTAGAATATCTGCTCCAACTCCTGCGCCATTTCCTACGTCAGAAATAAAATTAGAAGATGTGACGAAGTTATTAGCTTCATTGATATAAGTTTTTGATTCACCTAAATAGGTTTTTCCATTATGCTCATTAAGCATATTGAGTGTGATGGTATCTGCCGGATCATCTGGCGTGTCATCATCACTACAATTAACGAAACACATAGTACAAAGGGATAACAAGAAAATCCCAACTATTTTTTTTGTATTCATTTCTTTTTAATTTTTTGATTTATCAGGAACTTAGTTTGACTTGGTGTTTACAAATATTTTATCGATATAATAGTCAATACTCTTTGAGGCATTGCGGAATAATAGTTGAAGCTTGTATTTCCCTTTAGGATATTCTTCTTGAGAAGGTAAAAAGAATCTTATTTTGACGCTTTCATGAGGAGGTATTAAATATCCTAGATCATTTTTTACATAATTATCCGGATAAACTAAAGGAATCCATGAATTATTACTTTCTCTATAGTGCAAGAAAGTATTGCTAATATAGGTAATTGTATCGTTTGTATTATTAGTAATTTCTGTTTTCAAGAATCCGTCTTTTGAGCAGGGGTCTTTTAATAAAAAGCACACTTTTATATGCTCATTTTCTCTTGTAATAAATTCTTTCCCTTGCATTTGTTTTTCTTCTACAATCGTTTCTCCTGGCTCGATGGAATTAATGAAATGTGATATATCCATTTTATATGAATTAAGAGAGTCAATACTATTTTCATATTCAAGGTTTACAGTGCTTTTAGAATTGCCTGTTTTATTATGACAACTGATTAGCATGAATAAAACAATTCCATTGGTTAGCAAAATCGATATTAATTTGAGCATAAGTTAAGTATGAAATGGATTGGATAAGTTACTTATCCAATCCATTGGTGAATATTATTTGGCTTCGTATAAGAATAATTGCCTTGTGTATATATGACATCATTCTCGCCTATTAACCTTATAAGAGTAGTTTTGGCGCTTTCTATTTCTCCTTTAAGAAAAACAACAAGTTTACCATCCCCGTTAATATAACTTCCTCCATAATAGTCCGGATAGTCACTAGTACTTAATGAACGACTTTTTGTCATTCCAAATGATTCTAATAATCTTATGCCAGCCTCACGAGCTTTTTCATTGTTTCTTTTTACAATGTTTGGCTGTTCGTTGTTTTCTCTCTGAAGTACATCGTTTGAAG
>NZ_DAWCXD010000012.1:0-66124 GCF_052357945.1 Bacteroides sp.
CGGGGACACAAGGATTTTCAGTCCTTTGCTCTACCAACTGAGCTATGGCACCTTTCTCGTTTGCGGGTGCAAAGATAAGTATATTTTTTAATACCGCAATAACTTCGCGGGAAAATTTCGCCAAATTCTGACCGATGAAAATATTAATGAATTTTTGTTAGAATAAATATGTAGATAACTCACTATTTATGCAACATATTTTATAAATTTACGCACTGAAACTATCAAAACATTATAAACACTCTAATCCTATGTCATCACTGGCAATTATTATTATAGTAGTTCTATCAGCTACCCTCATTTATGTGTGGGCAAAGTGCCAGTCACTTCAAAAAGAGGTACATTCGAAAGAAAATAAAGAGAATGAACTTAAGAAGTTGGCTTTGGTTTTACAGAACATCAATGCCTACTTCTTATTGATTGACAAGGATTTTGTAGTCTGTGACACTAATTATTATTCTTTGAACCGTCTGCCTGTTCAGGTAGGTGGAGTTACAAAAAGAGTGGGGGATTTGTTGCATTGTAGAAACGCGATTGCAGCCGGTGAATGTGGTCAGCACGAACAGTGTAAACTATGTTGTATTCGTGCGTCTATCGGTAAGGCTTTTTATAAGAAAGCAAGTTTTAAGAATCTGGAAGCCTCGATGAAGTTGTTGAGTGAGGATGAAATGACAGTGACTCCTTGCGATGTATCAGTATCGGGTACTTATTTGAATATTCATGGCCAAGATTATATGGTGCTGACTGTTTATGATGTGACAGAACTGAAAAATGTGCAAAGATTACTGACCATTGAAAAAGAACATTCCATCTCTGCCGAGAAATTGAAATCTGCCTTCATTGCTAATATGAGTCACGAAGTTCGTACGCCGCTCAATGCTATTGTCGGATTTTCCGGTTTGATGGTATCGGCTTCCGGCGAAGAGGAAAGAAAAATGTATGCTGATATTATCGCAGAGAATAATGAACGATTGTTGCGCCTGGTGAATGATATTTTCGATCTTTCTCAAATAGAATCCGGGACGGTAGATTTCGTATATAAGGAGTTTGATGCCAATGATTTGTTGAGAGAATTGGATGGAATATTTAAGGCGAAATTGAATAACTCGCCGGTGAAATTGATTTGTGAGGCGCATGTACAACCTATTATGATGTATTCGGAACGAGAACGTATCATTCAGGTATTGTCTAACCTCTTACATAATGCGATGAAATTTACTGCGTCGGGTGAAATCCGTTTCGGGTGCCGCCTGGAAGGAATGGAAGAAGTTTACTTTTTTGTGTCCGACACAGGCATTGGTATACCGGAAGAAGACCAGAAAAAGATATTCTCACGTTTCATAAAACTTGATCGTGAAATGCAGGGAACGGGACTTGGTCTTACTCTTTCGCAAACGATTATCCAAAACCTGGGTGGAAACCTCGAACTCGATTCGAAGGTCAACCGGGGATCTACTTTCAGCTTTGTGTTGCCGAGGGTGATTAAGCCGGAATTGATTAAGCCACAGCCATAAAGTAAATCGCCCTTACTACAGTTGTAAAGTGTATCTCAAAAGTGTTAAATCTGACTTTTGGAGATGCTTCACTTGACTGTAGTGAGGGTGATTTTATAAATTCAAGGCTTTTTGAATTGTCTTGAACTTCTTGATGAACAGGATGAATGTTTAGTCTTTACGACTTAGGTGCATCCTTATCTTTGTCTCCGGTTCCCGGAGATGCTTTGCTGGCAGAGGAACTTCCGAAGGAAGCTGAACCGGAGGATGCTGTGCCTGAAGTTGCTGCATTAGAAGCGGTTGCCCCGGGGTTAGCTGTGCTTGTCCCAGTTGTTCCTCCTGTGTGTGCAGAAGTTGCATTAGCAGGACGCGGAGCATTAACGCTGCTTGCACTAACATTTGCAGTGGCAGGTTGAGCCTGAACTTCCCAATGGAACGGTTCGAAATTGGAATTAGGATCTACCCAAGATGGTTTCTTGGAAGCGTAGATAATAAACGGAGCAACGACAACGATAATTGCACCGATAATTAGTACGGAGAACCAAACGGTGTTGCTACCGGTAGAAATCTGGCTGGGCGGGATGAAGCTAAGAATGAAGGCAAGTAATGATCCGCAGAAGCCAAGGCCGCCAACAAACCACATCAGGCCGTTGCCGGATTTACCGATACGGAACGGACGGTTGAGTTTCTTCATCTTATAACGCAATGCGATAGCTCCGGAGAACATCAACAGGTACATAATCAGATAAAGAATAACTGTCAGCTGTGACAGAATTTGATAGAAACTCTGTACGGAAGGCATAACAACAAACAACAAACTTAATACGGTTACAGCGATACCCTGTACGAACAAGATATTCTTCTGTACACCCAGCTTGTTTGTTTTCTGGAAGAACGGAGGCATATAACCGGCTTTACCTACGGCAAATATACCTTTGGACGGACCGGCAACCCATGTCAATACACCAGCCAATACACCGAAAGCAAGAGCGACCGCAATGATTGGTGATAACCAGGAAGCATGAATATATTTGAAATAGTTGTCGAAACCGACGAGCAGGCTTTGAGTCAGGTTGATGTCTTTAGCAGGGATAATCACACCTAATGCGAAAGTACCCAAAACGAAGATCAGCACTGTGATAAGCGCACCGATAAATACGGCTTTCGGATAGTTTTTAGAAGGGTTATCTACGTCTTTTACGTGGATACCGCCCATTTCCATACCGGCATAAAACAAGAAGATACTGGCAGCAAGAACGACATTATCGAAGTTGGTAAAGTCGGGGAAGAAGCTACTGTTGAAATCCATATTGGAATGTCCGCCCGTTGCCAGATAAATGATTCCTAAGATAATCAACAATCCGGCCGGGATAATGGTACCGACCATACCACCGATTTTGGCTACTTTACCTACCCAGCTCATACCTTTCAGGGAGATGAAAGTGGCCAGCCAATAGATGATAAGTACGACGACGAGCGTATAATACTTATTGTTTGCCAGTGACATGTCATGTACGTCATTCATTCCGATGAAAGCGATAGATACGGCACCAAACGTTAATACTGTCGGATACCAGATCGTACTTTCGATCCATTGCACCCAGATGGCGAGGAATCCCAGTTTCTTGCCGTAGGCCTCGCCTACCCACCGGAACACACCACCCTGCTTATCCTGAAACATTGCTGCCAACTCGGCTGCAACGAGCGATGTAGGGATTAGAAAGACAATAGCTGCAAAAAGATAATAGAAGGCCGAACTCATTCCGTATACGGCCTCGGCTGGTAGTCCACGCAAGGATACTACTGCCGTAACATTCATGATAGCAAGGGTAAACACACCCAGCTTCACTGCATTTTTAATATTTGCCATAAGTTAAGGTTTTAAGTGAAAAATATTTTAAAGTCAGTGTTATAACAACATTTTGCGCGAGATGTTTCCGCAATCTCTTTCAAAGTTCGTTAATTAACATCGCCGGAACGGGATATTGTAACCCCCGATTTACCTGTTTCGGAACAATTACTTTTCTCGATTGTTTCTAAACAATCTAAATTATACGTGAACCATTTTATTATAAACTAAGTAGTTATGAAATCAGCGCTTTCAGATTTTATTTCCGGAAAAAAGGGGATTTATGGTATTCTTCACATTATTATATTAATAATGTCTCTTTTTCTGGTTATCAGTATCTCGGTGGATACTTTTAAGGGAATTCCGTTCTATACACAGTCTTCTTACATGAAGGTACAGCTATGTATCTGTCTTTGGTTTCTTTTCGATTTTGTGTTGGAGTTTTTTTTGGCAAAACATAAAGGACGCTATCTGCGGACACACTTTATCTTTTTATTGGTGGCCATTCCTTATCAGAATATCATCGCATACTATGGATGGACGTTTTCGGATGAGATTACCTACCTGCTTCGTTTCATTCCTTTGTTGAGGGGAGGATATGCGCTTGCTATTGTGGTCGGCTGGCTGACTTACAACCGGGCTTCTAGCCTGTTTGTCTCTTATCTGACGATGTTGCTGGCAACAGTTTATTTCTCCAGTCTGGCATTTTTTGTGCTCGAGCATCGGGTAAATCCATTGGTGAATGATTATGGAGATGCCTTGTGGTGGGCTTTTATGGATGTCACTACCGTGGGGTCGAATATTATAGCGCAGACCGTGACCGGGCGCGTGCTTTCCGTTTTGCTGGCCGCCTTGGGTATGATGATGTTCCCTATCTTTACGGTTTATATTACAAATCTGATTCAACAATCCAACAAGCGTAGAAAGCAATATTACGAAGAGGAGGAACAACAGAAAAAGGCTTCCGCCCAAAAGGAATCGGCAGAAAAAGCTGTCGTACAGAAGGTTAATACATAATATGTTTGCGGATGGATAAAAAACTGATGGAGCAACGTTGGACGTAATGTGTTGGAAACCAGTAGGAAATTACTTTTCTTAATAGCATTGTCACTTTTCTTTATAAACATGGAAGGAAAAGGGGAGGAAAAGTGGAATAACTTTCTATCTTTGTAGAAAAGAGACAGAGGCAAACAGCTGTTAGTTACTGTCTCTAAATGAAGAAGTTCCACCTTATCCGGATGAATAATAGTGACACTGATATGCTCATTTTAATAACTGGAGTTGCATAGGGGTAAATTTAATTTGTTGTATTTGATAATTAATACCGTTTGTATTGAAAATACTGGTGGGAGATCAAGCGGGAAATCAATGGGATAAGGAGGAATAGAAAAAGGTTACTATCGGGAGATAGTAACCTTTACCTACTTATAAAAGAGATCGAGAGAGAGTTTTAGTCAACAACGGTGATATGGTTGTTGCTAAACACATTTAATTCCAGCTTGTTCATGATGTATTGAATAGCTAACTGCGCTTTCACGGAGTTGCCCGATCCATCCAAAGGAGGAGCAAAGGCAGCAATACCGAACTGTCCGGGCAGTACACCCATCACACCACCACCTACACCTGTTTTGGCAGGAATACCGGAAGTGTACATCCAGTCGCCGGTATGTTCATAGAAACCTACTGCGGCAATCATGGCAGTGATTTTAGGAGCCAGCGTGGCATCAAAAACTTCTTTCTTAGTCACCGGATTTACACCACCGTTGGCGATTGTGCCGGCTGCAATGGAAAGCTGCAATGCAGTCACTCCCAATGAGCACTGACGGGTGTAGAGGTCTAATGACATATCCGGATCATCATAAATCCGATTATAATTTTTCAGCAACCATGCGATAGAACGGTTGTTGAAGTTGGTATCCGATTCGGACTTGTACAATTCATCAATCAACTGTGGGGCGCTGCCGCATAAATCGGTCACGTTTCCTACGATGGCATCCCATTTCTTGGCAGAGTCGCCAATGGGCTGCACCATGCTGCAGGCGGAGATAGCTCCGGCGTTTACCAACGGAGTAGACGGATGGTCGTTCTCCAGCAAGATGGCGATAATTGAATTGAAAGGCAAGCCTGTTGCGTCGGCTCCAATCTTGTTCAGGATTTCTTTGGCACCATATTGGCGCAGTGCCAGAATAGCCGTATGTACTTTGGATACGGATTCTATACCGAAGCGGTAGTCAGTATCTCCCACATGGATGGTCTGCCCGTTGAGCAGGCAGACACTGATTCCAAAGAGATCTTTGTTGACATTTGCCAGGTAGGGGATATAGTCGGCGTTCTTGCCGCCGGTATTAGTCTTTACCTGATCGTATGCCTCCTGTACCACTTCTTTCAATTGAGCGAGTGTTACTTTTTTATCCATAGATCTTTTTTATTTTTTTACGGTTTTACGACGACCACCATGGTTGAACATCTTAGCTTCTACCGGAAGATTCTTTTCTTGAGCCATACGGGTAGGGGTAGGATATTCCAGTTTTTCCAGTTCGGCGATAGCGTTGTTGATGTCGCCCAGTAGCATATCTGCCATATCGCGGCTGAATCCCTGACGGACAACGACACGCATCACTACATAATCTTCCAGTTTGGAAGGCAAGGTGTAAGCAGGAACCATCCAACCGTGTTGAGACAGTTTGTCTTGCAAATCGTACAAAGTCCATTTGGCGTTCTTTGCATATTCCGGTTTCAGATACCAGATGAATAATGGGTTCACAACATCTTCAGAGTAGTTGACAAACGGAACCATCTTGGCTATTTCGCTGTGGATATATTTAGCAATTTGCAGGGAGTTGTACTGCACTTCTTTGTATCCCTGGAATCCTAAACGGATGAATTGATAATATTGTCCCAGGATTTGTGCAGCCGGACGAGAGAAGTTCAAACCTACCTGTGTAATGTTGGCACCCAGATAATTTACGCTGAATGACATTTCTTCGGGCAGATATTCTTTGCCTTTCCAGCAAACCCATCCGAGTCCCGGATATACCAAACCAAACTTATGACCGGATACGCTGATAGAAAGTACCCATTTCAAACGGAAGTCCCATTTCTTTTCCGGATACAGGAACGGAAGGATGAAACCACCACTGGCGGCATCTACGTGGATAGGAATGTCATAACCGGTCTTGGCATTGTAAGCATCCAGTGCTTTGTCCAATGCTTCGACGTCATCATTCAGTCCAGTCCATGTAACACCCTGGATAGGTACGATACAGATGGTGTTTTCATCACACATTTTCAAAGCTTCTTCGGGGTCGAGAGTGGTTTTTTCGAGTGTCAAAGGCACTTCACGCATTTCAATCTGCCACAACTGTGCAAACTTTTCCCAAACAACCTGGAAACCTGTAGAAATAACAAAGTTTGGTTTATCAAACGGTTTGCCTTGTGCTTGTCTTTTCTTGCGCCAACGCAACCAAGCGGCTACACCACCCAACATACATGCTTCTGAAGAACCGATAGCCAACGCACCTGTTTTCCAAGTGTCTTTTTCAGGAGAGTTCCACAAGTTGGCAACGATGTTGATACATTTACCGTTCATCACTGCGATACGCGGATATTCTGTTTCATCAATGTAGTTGATGTTAATGGCCTCATTCATCAGCTTAGTGGCATATTCATCCATATAAGTGGTAACGAAAGTAGCCAGATTCAAACGTGGTTGGGTTTGAGCAAATGTTTCATCTTTCACCATTTGATAGGCGACTTCAGGAGTAGTAGGTCCATCAGGTATTTTCTCTACCGGAGAGGGTTGTAACATTCTGTCTGAACCAAATACATCGGTTTTTGCATCACCTTTTCTGAAATTTAAATCTTCCATACTAATTTGTTTTTTTAAAGGTTTAGGGCGATGGGGATTTTCCCCGTCGAATTTCCCACAACAACAGCAGATAGTTTTGAAAGTTTCCGGGTTTTACATTATTTGGCGTTTATTAAGGAGGAGGACGCCCTTATTGAAACGGGCCTATTCACCACCCCTCACCCTTGACCCATATCTTATAATAAAAAGATAACGGAGAATCTTAAAAACTCAATCATCTTTTTCAGATTTACCACAACGTTTCCAGAATACTCCATTATTTTATTCAAAACGGTACCGGCATGAACAAGATTCCCCTCTGTGTCCTCTGCGTCCTCTGTGGTGAATAAATGAACTTTATAAAGCGACTATTGTTTTCTTCAAACCTAAACTTTTAACGAATAAGCATTATGAAGATACAGACGGGACGAGGAACAATTCCTCTTATCACTTTAATTGCTATCTGGTCTATTTCGGCATTGACTTCATTGCCGGGACTCGCTGTTTCACCTATATTGGGTGACCTTACAAAGATATTTCCGAAAGCTACGGATCTGGACATACAGATGTTGACATCACTGCCATCATTGCTCATCATACCTTTTATATTGCTGGGTGGTAAACTGACGGAGAAAGTCGATTATGTCCGTGTATTGAAAGTCGGACTCTGGCTTTTTGCCGCAAGCGGTGTTCTGTATTTGATATCCAATCGAATGTGGCAGTTGATTGTGGTTAGTGCTCTGCTCGGCATCGGGTCCGGACTTATTATCCCTTTGTCTACCGGATTAGTTTCCAGATATTTTGTGGGAACTTATCGGGTGAAACAGTTCGGGTTGAGTTCTGCCATTACTAATTTCACGTTAGTGATAGCAACTGCCGTGACAGGCTATCTGGCAGAAGTCAGTTGGCACCTGCCTTTTCTTGTTTATCTTCTTCCGTTGGTTTCCATTCTGCTGGTGGGACATTTGAAAGAAGACCGGTCCGGAGAAGTCGCTTTTACGGCATCTTCTTCGTCTGCTACTGCTACTACTACGGCGGCAAATGTAGCAACTGCGAATGCGGCGACGGTGACTGTGCCGGAGACGAGTTCAGCGGACGACAGCAAAGCTGCCCGACACTCTGCCATAGACATTGGAGGTAGTAAATATGGTATTCACATCAAGCATTTGATAGAATTGATGCTTTTCTATGGGGTGATTACATATATCGTGGTAGTAGTGATCTTCAATCTGCCTTTCCTAATGGAAAAGCATCACTTTTCCAGCGGTAATTCCGGACTGATGATTTCGCTTTTCTTTCTGGCTATCACGGCTCCGGGCTTCTGTCTGGATAAAATTGTAGGCTTGCTTAAAGAACGTACGAAGGCATATAGCCTGTTGTCGATAGCATTGGGACTATTATTAATTTGGATAGCTCCGATAGAGTGGCTGATTATTCCCGGGTGTATTCTGGTCGGTTTAGGGTATGGCATTATCCAGCCCATGCTTTATGACAAGACCACGCAGACCGCATTACCGCAAAAGACCACATTAGCTTTGGCATTTGTGATGATGATGAACTACCTGGCTATTTTGCTCTATCCCTTTATCGTCGATTTTTTCCAGTGGGTATTCCATACCCAATCACAAGAGTTTCCGTTTATCTTTAATCTGCTGATTACTGTTATTACTCTTTTCTGGGCATATCGGCGCCGTCATACCTTTTTGTTTAACGACCAATTGAAATAAAAAATGAAGAATAAGAAACTGGAAGCCAATCTTAGCATGGCCGTCTCGAAAGTTTTTAGCGGGTTAAATATGAATGCCCTGAAGTATCTTCTGCCTTTGTGGATGAGTCCGCTGACAGGAGCAACCCTTCGCTGCACGTTTGCAGCAGCAGCCTTTTGGGTAATCGGGTGGTTTATGCCTCCGGAAAAATCATCCGCCAAAGATAAATGGCTCCTTTTTCTGTTGGGGGCCTTGGGACTTTATGGCTTTATGTTTCTCTACCTGGCGGGATTGAGTAAAACAACTCCTGTTTCCAGTTCCATTTTTACCAGCCTCCAGCCTATTTGGGTTTTTCTCATGATGATATTCTTTTATAAGGAGAAGGCGACCACTAAAAAAATAATAGGAATTTCTATCGGTCTGATAGGAGCATTGGTTTGTATTTTAACCCAGCAAAGTGATGATTTGGCGTCCGATGCTTTCACGGGAAATATGCTTTGTCTTCTTAGCTCTGTGGTATATGCTGTTTATCTGATTCTTAGCCAGCGTATCTTGACTGCTATCGGAGCAATAACGATGTTGCGCTATACCTTTTCCGGTGCTGCCGTATCTGCTATAATAGTAACGTTCATTACAGGATTTGATGCTCCGGTATTCTCCATGCCGTTCCATTGGACACCTTTCCTTATCCTGATGTTCGTATTGATTTTCCCGACCACTATCAGTTATATGTTGTTGCCTGTCGGTTTGAAATATCTGAAGACAACGGTGGTTGCTATCTATGGTTATCTGATTCTGATTGTGGCAACTATTGCCTCCCTTGCTTTGGGACAAGACCGTTTCAGTTGGACGCAAACATTTGCTATTATTTTTATCTGTATCGGAGTTTATTTGGTAGAAGTTGCCGAAAGTAAGGAGCGATAAAAGTTTCTCGGTGTGGAACAGGTTGTTCCTCGGTGAGGAACACTTCGTTTCACACCGGGGAACACTTTGTTTCAAGGCATGGAACAAAAAAAGAGCGTCCTTCACAGAACGCTCTTGCTTATTTCATCATCATGTTTTATAGAGAGGAGTTGATTGCTTGTGCTATGGACTTGAATTCTTCATCCGACAATTTCAGTTTCGGATTCGAGAACAACATATCCGATTCCTTTTGAATAGGAATTAAATGAATATGTGCATGAGGAACTTCCAGTCCGATAACTGCTTCGCCCACCTTTTTACAGGGGAAAGCTTTTTCAATGGCACGGGCCACTTTCTTTGCAAATACATGCATAGTAGCCAGGTCCTCATCGCTCAAATCGAAAATATAGTCTACTTCCTGTTTGGGCACCACCAATGTGTGTCCCTTTACCAACGGATTGATATCGAGAAACGCAAAAAACTTTTCGTTTTCCGCCACCTTGTAGCAGGGGATTTCGCCTGCGATGATTCTACTGAATATTGTTGCCATAACTTTTATTGATAAATGAAGGCAAGCCCCACAAGGAGACCTGCCTTTACGTTAAATTGATATGTTTACTACTTCCAATGCAATTTTGCCTTGTGGAACAGTGATTTCGGCTACATCACCCACCTTCTTGCCAAGCAGACCTTGTGCAATCGGGGTGTTAACGGAAATCTTTCCTTCCTTCAGGTTAGCTTCACTTTCGGAAACGATGGTATAAGTCATCTTCATACCGTTCTTTACATTCTTCAGTTCCACTTTATTTAAAATCTGTACAGAATCTGTTTTCAGTTTAGATTCATCAATGATTTTTGCGTCTGCAATGGTAGCTTTCAATTTGTTGATGCGCATTTCAAGCATACCCTGCGCCTCTTTGGCGGCATCGTATTCTGCATTTTCCGACAAGTCTCCTTTATCTCTGGCTTCGGCTATTGCCGCAGAGATCTTCGGGCGTTCCACTGTTTCCAGTTCCTTCAGTTCCGCCATCAGTTTCTTGTAACCTTCTTCTGACATATAAGCCATGATGTTTTCCTCCTTTAATTGTTTTAAATGGTCATATAAACAAAAAAGAATTCCAACATGAGCCATGTTGGAACCCTCTTATCATTATTTCTTTGCAAAGATAGACTTTTAAGTGATACGTGTCAAGTGAAAAAAGATGCTATGTAACATATTTAAATGAAATATGCTAAATTATAACAACTTAGAGCAATGACTTGACAGCTGCTTCCAAATCCTTGATATCTTCGCCACGAAGCTTCAATTCGTTGTTACGGTTAATCAAAAAGATAGATGGAACTTGACGAACATTATATACAGCTACGTTGGTAGAATACACTCCGTTTCCATCGCGTACACAAACCCAAGGAAGGTTGTCTGCCGCAGTTTTCCAGTAGTGTTCGTCCGCATCGAGAGATACCTGGTATATTTCCAGTCCTTGTTTTGCGTATTCATTATATAGTTCGCGAAGCATCAGGTTGTGAGGAGATCCGGCAGGCGACTGGAATACAGAGAAATCGAGCAATACGACTTTTCCTTTCAGGTCGGTCAGTTTGCGCACATTTCCTTTCACGTCACGCAGGGCGATGTCGATAATTCCGGTTTCCACTATTTTCTCTTGAGGAATCTCCAATGCTTTCGCCTGTGGCTGGCGCGTGTTCTTCATCCCCTTAATTACAATATTATAAAGGTTCTTTGAACGTACGGCATGAGGGAACGCATTGTTGAGGCTCGTAGCGACAGCAGCGAAACATTTCACATCATCTTTATTGTTCAACGGATCGAATATCAGGTAATTATTGAGTTTTTGGAACAGGGCAAAGTAAGCGGCTGCCGTGTTGGGAGCAGCGAAAATATAGTTCACTTTGACATCTTCCTTGTAATTGTTGAGCAACGTTGCCAGACTGTCTTCAAACACATCATGCCCCATTCTGTTACTGCGTAAAGCTGCCAGCAAGTCGTCCACCTCTTTTTGCAGGCGGATCTGCTTCAGCGTCAGCTCTTTTATCTTGTTGCTGTTTTCCGAACCTTCCACCGTGTAAGTTGTGGAGAAATCCACATACGGCGCTTTAATCTGAATCGTTTCGATAGAATCTACAGAAAAATTGATGATTTTGTCGTCAATCCGCAAGCGATAAAATTCGGGTGATTCGGGACGAGGCTGCTTGAAACTGAATGTACCTTCCCCCTTCAGCTTCACTGAATCGAGCGGAACAATACCTTCCAGACCGGAAGCTTCGAGATAAAGCATTTTACCGTCGGCTCCTGATACATCCCCGTTCACCTGGAATTTAGGACCGGAACTACAAGCAGTAATAGTAAGTGCGGCGAGCGCTGCAAAAGTAACCTTTTTCATATAGTGTGTGTTATTAACGAGATGCAAATATACTTCTTTTCGAGATTAGTCAAAGCATTTTGCCGGGTTCTTCATCCTAATTTTGAAAAAAAAATCAGTTCACCACTAACTTTTTACCTCATTTCCACCTGATTACCACGATAAATGTATATCTTTGCAGGAATTTTGAAAGAAAAAGTATAGATAAAACAATTTTTATGATTAACCCAATTGTTAAGACAATCGAGTTACCTGATGGAAGAACCATCACACTCGAGACGGGAAAGTTGGCAAAACAGGCAGACGGTTCTGTAATGCTCCGCATGGGCAACACCATGTTGTTAGCTACTGTTTGTGCCGCTAAAGATGCAGTTCCCGGAACAGATTTTATGCCTTTACAGGTAGAGTACAAAGAAAAATTTGCGGCATTCGGCCGTTTCCCTGGTGGTTTCACCAAGCGAGAAGGTAGAGCTTCTGATTATGAGATTCTTACTTGCCGTCTTGTAGACCGTGCTCTCCGTCCTTTATTCCCCGATAATTATCACGCAGAGGTATATGTGAACATCATCCTCTTTTCTGCTGATGGTGTGGATATGCCGGATGCATTGGCAGGACTTGCCGCTTCTGCAGCACTTGCCGTTTCAGATATTCCTTTCAACGGACCGATCTCTGAAGTACGTGTAGCACGTATCGACGGTCAGTTCGTAATCAATCCTACTTTTGAACAACTGGAAAAAGCTGACATGGACTTGATGGTAGCCGCTACTTATGAGAACATCATGATGGTAGAAGGTGAAATGCATGAAGTATCTGAAGCTGAATTGCTGGAAGCAATGAAAGTAGCTCACGAAGCTATCAAGATTCATTGCAAAGCGCAGATGGAGTTGACTGAAGAGGTTGGAAAAACTGTAAAACGCGAATACAACCACGAAGTAAACGACGAAGACTTGCGCAAGGCTGTTCGCGAAGCATGTTACGACAAGGCTTACGCAGTTGCCGCTTCCGGAAACAACAACAAACATGAACGTTTTGCTGCTTTCGAAGCGATCCGCGAAGAATTCAAAGCTCAATTCTCTGAAGAAGAGTTGGACGAAAAGGCTGCATTGATCGACCGTTACTACCACGATGTAGAAAAAGAAGCCATGCGCCGTTCTATTTTGGACGAAGGTAAGCGTCTGGATGGTCGTAAGACTACTGAAATCCGCCCGATCTGGTGTGAAGTAGGTCCCCTGCCTGGTCCTCACGGATCTGCTATCTTTACTCGTGGTGAAACACAGTCATTGACTTCTGTTACTCTGGGTACAAAACTGGATGAGAAGATTATCGACGATGTTTTGGAACACGGAAAAGAACGTTTCTTGTTACATTATAACTTCCCTCCTTTCTCTACAGGCGAAGCAAAAGCACAACGTGGTGTAGGCCGTCGTGAAATCGGTCACGGTCACTTGGCTTGGCGTGCTTTGAAAGGACAGATTCCTGCTAACTATCCGTATGTAGTACGTGTGGTTTCAGATATCCTCGAATCTAACGGTTCTTCTTCTATGGCTACCGTATGTGCCGGCACATTGGCATTGATGGATGCAGGTGTGAAGATCAAGAAACCGGTATCGGGTATCGCTATGGGATTGATTAAGAATCCGGGCGAAGAAAAATATGCTGTATTGTCTGATATTCTGGGTGACGAAGACCACTTGGGAGATATGGACTTCAAGGTGACCGGAACAAAAGACGGTATCACTGCTACACAGATGGATATCAAGGTAGACGGTCTGTCTTACGAAATTCTGGAACGTGCTTTGAATCAGGCAAAAGAAGGACGTATGCACATTCTGGGTAAGATTACTGAAACAATCGCTGAACCACGTGCCGACCTGAAAGAACATGCTCCACGCATTGAAACGATGACCATTCCTAAAGAATTTATCGGTGCTGTAATCGGCCCTGGTGGAAAGATCATCCAAGGTATGCAGGAAGAAACCGGTGCTGTGATTACTATTGAAGAAATTGATGGTATGGGACGCATCGAAGTTTCCGGAACAAACAAAAAATGTATTGATAATGCAATGCGCATGATTAAAGCAATCGTTGCTGTTCCTGAAGTGGGCGAAGTTTATAAAGGTAAAGTTCGTTCTATTATGCCTTACGGTGCATTCATCGAATTCTTGCCGGGCAAGGATGGTTTGCTGCACATCTCTGAAATTGATTGGAAGCGTCTGGAAACAGTAGAAGAAGCCGGTATTAAAGAAGGTGATGAAATCGAGGTAAAACTGATTGATGTTGACCAGAAAACTGGTAAATTCAAACTTTCAAGAAAAGTGTTGTTGCCAAGACCAGAAAAGAAATAAGAACGCGATAGCGTCTATATATAATGAAGGCTGTTTCAATTTTGAAATAGCCTTCTTTTTTATTAGTATCATCCGGGGTTGAACTGTTTTATATATAGAGTTAGTGTATATTAGATTTATCCAGTTAATTAAAACCCTTAAAAAGATGAAAGACACCTTGTTGTATCCTCCCCCAAAAAAGAATCGGAAAGTACCCCCATACTTCCCGATTCGAAACAGTCAAAAATCGACCTTAATCAATTTATTAACTTAACACGTCGCAAAGATATGAGAAAAATTTCTTTGAAAGAGCTTTTTTATTTAAAAAGTTTATGATACAGGCAAATATACCTGTTAATAAGGTCGTTTTTCTTGCTTTAAAACCAAAGCTTCACTCCTTTTAAAGGAACGACCCCTTCCTTTAAAAGGAAGAGGCCGTTGGTTCTAAAGAAATCTAGTGGGGTGTTTATATAGAAATTTGGATTAATGATTTTTCAATTATATAAATCCGTTTACACGTTTGTTTTATACTCCTCTTTTATTCGTTTTATGTGTGCAAAGTTCTTTTCCAGTAATTCATTTAGCTCATCATCCGAAAAACATTCTCCTAAATAGATCGTGCTTTCTGTTTCAAAATCAAATGATTCGTCGTCTTCATTCACAACAATTTCAATTTTTCCTTGCGCATCTGTAGAGATCACCGCATTGTATTTAGTCATCAATTCTTTGAGCCCTTTTATGAACCTGTATTCTTTATTTGTCAATATTCTTTTCATGTCCGTAAGCTCTTTTGTTTTGTTGCCCTTTTGTGTGGTAAAGTTCGTGATAATTTAACACATTATACGCTGTTTGAAGTATTCATTTTATTCTATTTGTCAGGTTGTAATATTCCTTTTATCCATATTATCACATCTATTCGTTTTTTTCGTATATTTGCTTCGAGCGAAACTTTTCATTTGTATATTTGTTGGATTTTAAAAAGAAAGAAAATAAAAATGGAAACAGAAGAATTGACAATTGGGAGAGTCCATCACGGACGCAATATACGTCGTACCCGTATTGAAAAGGATATGAACCAGGAGGGTTTGAGTGAATTAGTACATCTCTCACAACCTGCTGTTTCTAAATATGAGAAGATGAAAGTGATTGACGATGAGATGTTGCAACGCTTTGCACGTGCATTGAATGTCCCTTTCGATTATCTCAAGACTTTGGAGGAGGATGCACAGACGGTGGTGTTTGAAAATAATACGGTGAATAATTCAGAACAAAGTGCAGGTGGGGCAAACATCAGCATGGGTATAGTTAAGTCTGATACCGAAGATAGTATTAATGATGGTCGAGTTAACAACTTCAATCCTATCGACAAAATCACTGAACTCTACGAGCGTCTTTTAAAAGAAAAGGATGAAAAGTATGCAGCGTTAGAACGCCGTTTGCAGAATATTGAAAAAAGTCTGCAGAAATAAGGGACAGATAAATTGAAAGGAATCGCAATATGATGAAACAAATACCTTACGGAATAACTGATTTTGAAGCAATAATCAAAGATAATTTCTATTATGTAGATAAAACGATGTTTATTGAGAAAATAGAAATGCAGCCGCGTTATCTATTTTTGATACGTCCCCGTAGATTTGGTAAGAGCCTAACTTTAGCAATGTTGGAAGCCTATTATGACATAAATCATGCTGAACAGTTTGACGAGTTGTTTGGTCAACTATACATAGGTCAGCATCCGACGAAGCTCCACAATCAGTTTCTCATTATGCGGTTTAATTTCTCGGAAGTGAGTTCCAATGTCAACGAAGTAGAGTTGTCGTTTAAACTGCATTGTTGTAGCAAACTTAAAGATTTTGTCTTTAAGTATGAAGATTTGTTAGGAAAAGAAATTTGGGATGTTCTTGATGAGAAAATACAAGAAGAACCCGGTGCTTTTCTGTCTGCGATTAATTCCTATGCTACCCGTAAGAAAAATATTCGTATTTATTTACTCATTGATGAATATGATAATTTCACCAATACCATTCTTTCAACTTACGGTACGGAGTTTTACAGGAAAGCAACGCATGGCGAAGGTTTTATTCGTGGCTTCTTTAACGTGATAAAATCCGCTACTACCGGAACCGGAGCTGCTCTTGAACGGTTGTTTATTACCGGAGTGAGTCCGGTGACGATGGATGATGTGACTAGTGGCTTTAATATCGGGACCAATATAACGACTGATCCTTGGTTTAATGATTTAGTGGGTTTTAGTGAGAAAGAATTGCGTGAAATGCTGACTTATTATAAAGAGCAAGGAGTATTGACGCAATCTGTAGATGAAACTGTTGTCATGATGAAACCTAATTATGACAATTATTGCTTTAGTAGAAGTCGATTGGCGGACTGTATGTTTAACTCTGATATGGTACTTTATTTTATGAAGTCTTTTGTTTTGCATGGGGAAAAGCCTGAAGAAATCGTAGACCCCAATATTCGTACTGACTTTAATAAATTGACCTACCTGATAAAGCTAGATCACGGATTGGGGGAGAATTTTTCCGTTATAAAGGAAATAGCCGAGCAAGGAGAAATCACTACTGACATCGTTACTCATTTCTCTGCATTGGAGATGACGGACCCCAGTAATTTCAAGTCTTTATTATTCTATTTCGGACTTCTTTCCATCAAAGGTGTGGACATGGTTGGAAGACCCATCCTGCATGTACCGAATTTAGTAGTAAGAGAGCAGCTATTTAATTTCTTGATACAAGGCTACATCAAGCATGATATCTTTAAAATTGACATGAACAAGATGAATGCTTTATTTGAGAATATGGCTTTCAGGGGAGACTGGAAACCTTTGTTCGATTTTATCGCCAATGCTGTTCGTGAGCAAAGCCGTATCCGTGAATATATTGAAGGTGAAGCGCACATTAAAGGCTTCTTGCTTGCCTATTTAGGAATGTATCGTTATTATCAGCTCTATCCGGAATACGAATTGAATAAAGGCTTTGCAGATTTCTTCTTCAAACCTAGTCCGTCGGTTCCCGTATTGCCTCCTTTCACCTATTTGCTTGAGGTGAAATATGCAAAAGCCGGTGCTTCGGAAAAAGAAATACGTACCCTTGCCGATGAGGCACGTGGTCAGTTGCTTCGTTATAGTGAAGACGAACTAGTGGCAGAAGCCAAGGCGAAAGGTGAGCTGAAGTTAATTACTATTGTTTGGCGTAGTTGGGAGCTTGTTCTATTGGAGGAGGTAACTCTTTCTTAAGAAATAAGTACCATAAATGTTACTGCAAGGTTTGCGGTTCATCCATCTCACCTAATTCTTGAAATGCTGATAAATAAGGAGATAGCAGGTAAAAGTGTGGAGTAAAATAAGGTGAAACCGATGGAATCAATAGATCAATAGTTTATGTTACTTATAAACTTGTATCGGCAATTCTCCTTTCAATGCTCCTATGGCATTAAAAGCTAACGACTCCATTTCATTCTCTCCCGGATAAACATAGATGGGAGCCAGGAAAGAGATTCTTTTTTTCAGTCTTGAAACCACATAGTCCGAATAAGCGATCCCTCCTGTCAGGAGGATAGCATCTACTTTCCCGCAAAGTACAGTAGCACTGGCGCCTATCGCTTTTGCAACATTATAAATCATGGCGTCCAGTATTAATTTCGCTTTTTTATCTCCTTCTTCTATCGATTGGATGATGGCAGGCACATCGGTGGTGCCTAGATGGGCAGTCAGTCCGGCACGTCCGGAGATACGTTTTTTCAATTCGTCCTTGGTATGCTGGCCGCTAAAGCAAAGGTCGATCAGTTGACCGGCAGGAAGTGTGCCAGCGCGTTCCGGTGAGAAAGGGCCTTCACCGTCTAACGCATTATTGGCGTCGATGGCTCGTCCGTGGTGATGGACTGCGACAGAAATGCCTCCTCCTAAATGGCAGATGATTAAATCCAACTCTTCGTATTGCGTCCCTTGCTCTTTGGCGAAACGCCGTGCGATTGCTTTTTGGTTCAAGGCGTGCCAGATGGTAATTTTCGGCATTAACGGAGAACCTGTAATGCGGGCTATATCTTCCAGTTCATCCACCACTCCCGGATCAGCAATGAAAGCCGGACAGCCGGGTAATGTAGAAGCCAGTTCGCTGGCAATCAACCCTCCTAAGTTACAGGCATGGGTACGCATGGCATGTACGGTATCACGTTTCATGGCCTCATTTACCTCATACACTCCGCCCGGTATCGGTTTTACTAAACCGCCGCGTCCGATGATTGCGTCAAAAGAAAAAGGTATCTTATTGTTTTCCAGTTCTTGTAACACCAGGTTTTTCCGGAATTCAAACTGGTCTATCACCTCGGGAAAAGCGGATAGTTCTTCTACAGAATGTTTTATATTACTGACAAACAGCGGAGTTTTATTTTCGTAAACTGCTATTTTAGTAGAAGTAGAACCAGGGTTGATAACCAGAATTTTCATGAATAGTAGGCTTTTAGTGGTGAATTTAAAATGATGAGCCGGTGACTTGGCTGACTTGTTTTCTGCATTTGCAATCTCCTGACACTTGTAAGCATGCCATTGCAATGCTGTAATATTTGGACAAGCCGGAATCACTACGCGATGGAAGTACTACAGGGCAAATAGGACCTTGCAGCAATCCTGCCATTTCTGCCTGTGCAAACAGGGAGACGGATTTGTAGAATGCATTACCCGATTCAATGTTCGGGAATATCAAGACATCTGCCTGTCCGTTGATAGGAGATACAATCCCTTTAATATCACCACTTGCTTGTTCGCAGGCAGTACGTACATCCAGCGGACCGTCAATAATTACATTTCCGAATTCTCCTGCTTCGGCAAGTTCTACGATATTCACATAATCTAGTGAGTGCGGGAACTTGGCACTCACTTTTTCTGTACAGTGAATCAATGCGACACGTGGTTGTTCGATACCAAAGTGACGGCAGGTGCAGATAGCATACCAAATCATTTCTATACGTTGCTGTAAAGTAGGACGCGGAATGACGGCGGCATCCGAGAAGAAAAGCAGTTTATGGTAAGTAGGAATTTCCATTACTGCCAGATGCGTGAGGATTTTCCCTTTCGGTAACAAACCTTTTTCTTTGTCGAGTATGGCATGCAGTAAGTTGTCCGTATTGATAATCCCTTTCATCAAAATATCCGCTCCTCCTTCACGGACAATGCGGACAGCTTCGCGCGCCGCTTCATCCGGATTTTCTATATGGATGGTTTTTACGTATTCAGGATATTGTTTGAGCGTGGGATATTTCTTCAGAATGGTAGAATCTCCAATCATCAGAAATTCTGCAATCCCTTCTTCCAAAGCACGGGAGATGGCATATTCAGTGTTAGGATCGTTCGCACAGACCACGGCAATTCGTTTTCTATGGTTTTGTTTTTTAAGATGAGCCGTTAACTGGGCAAAATTTAGAATAGGTTCCATAACGTTAGATTTTTAGCAAATATCAGAAAAATGATTGAAAAAATAATGATTATAACCCGAAAAATTACATCCATTATGTAACATTTTGCTATATTTTATTTGTTTTGGCTGTTGGATGTGCATGGAACCGTTTTTTCCTGTATTTTTGCAAATAAATCCCCCAATAAAATAAAAGTACCATGAAACAGTTTAAAAATCTATTATTTCTTAGCTTAATTCTCCTTTGTGGGACGCTTGTTTCCTGTAAAAGCAGCAAAACATCTTCCGGTTGGTCTTTGATCTGGGAAGAGAACTTTAATCAAAAAAAGAGTTTTGATTCACAGGTCTGGAGCAAGATTCCACGAGGAAAGTCTGACTGGAATAACTATATGACAGACTTTGATTCCTGCTATGCCATGCGTAAAGGCAAACTGGTGTTGAGAGGTATTGTCAATCATACCCACCCCAATGATACTGCCCCTTATTTGACAGGCGGTGTGTATACAAAAGGCAAAAAGGCTTTTACGAACGGGCGTATTGAGATTTGTGCCAAGTTGAATGCGGCGGGAGGAGCATGGCCTGCTATCTGGATGTTGCCTGAAGGAGCGGCATGGCCATCCGGCGGTGAGATTGATATCATGGAACGTTTGAATAACGATTCTATTGTTTATCAGACAGTTCATTCCCATTACACTTATACGCTGGGGATCAAGGATCATCCGGTATCCCATTCTACGGGAGTGATTCACCCTGACCGCTACAATATTTTTGCAGTCGAAATGTATCCGGACAGTCTTTCATTTTATGTCAATGATGTGCATACGTTTACTTATCCCCGCATACAAACGAAAGAAGAGGGACAATTCCCTTTTAATCAGCCCTTTTATCTGCTGATTGATATGCAGTTGGGAGGTTCGTGGGTGGGAGCAGTCTCTCCCGGGGATCTTCCGGTAGAAATGGAAGTGGACTGGGTACGTTTTTATCAACGAAAGTCAATAAAATAAGAACATATATGGATATTCAATTTCCTCCCTTTTTGCAGAAAGGTGATAAAGTGGTTATTGTATCACCTTCGAGTAAGATAGACCAACAATTCCTGAAAGGAGCCAAGAAACGGATGGAATCATGGGGCTTGAAAGTGGCTATAGGAAAACATGCCGGAAGTTCATCCGGAAGATATGCCGGAACAATCAGGCAACGGCTGAAAGATTTGCAGGACGCGATGGACGACCCTAAGGTGAAAGCTATTCTTTGTAGTCGCGGAGGGTACGGGGCGGTACATTTGATTGATAAGATTGATTTTACGGCTTTTCATGAACATCCGAAATGGTTACTGGGTTTTAGCGATATAACGGCGTTACACAATCTGTTTCAGAAAAATGGATATGCTTCCCTTCATTCATTGATGGCACGTCATCTTACGGTGGAACCGGAAAATGATCTTTGTGCGAACTACCTGAAGGATATTCTATTGGGAAATATTCCTTCTTACGTGTGCGAGAAGCATAAACTGAACAAGCAGGGGACGGCACAAGGCGTTTTGCATGGCGGTAACATGGCGGTAGCCTACGGTTTGCGTGGCACTCCTTATGATATTCCGGCAGAAGGGACTATACTGTTTATTGAAGATGTCAGCGAACGTCCGCATGCCATCGAGCGTATGATGTATAATTTGAAACTGGGGGGCGTGTTGGAAAAACTGTCCGGATTGATTATCGGTCAATTTACAGAATATGAAGAAGACTGTTCGCTGGGTAAGGAATTGTATGCCGCTTTGGCAGATTTAGTAAAAGAGTATGATTATCCCGTCTGTTTCAATTTCCCGGTGGGGCATGTGACTCATAATCTTCCGCTTATCAACGGTGCACAAGTAGAGCTTGTGGTGGGAAAGAAAAATGTGGAACTGAAGTTTATATGTTAATAATCCATTCCATCTGAACGATGCTGTGGTGAAAATGACTAATTTTGAGGTTTTAATGGATAAAAGGACGATGAAAAAGAAAACTATGATAGTATTAATGAGTGCCTTTTTGTTATTATCAGCATTCTCTTGCGGTGGAGGTAACAAGGCAAATAGTACGAGTGAACAAGACGAAAAGACAGTTGTGAATGTACCGCAGTTTGATGCGGATAGTGCTTATTTGTATGTAAAGAATCAGGTAAATTTCGGACCTCGTGTTCCCAACACTAAAGAACATGTTGCCTGTGGCAATTACCTTGCCAGTCAATTAGAGGCTTTCGGTGCTCAAGTGACTAATCAATATGCTGATTTGATTGCTTATGACGGTACGCTGTTGAAAGCGAGAAACATTATCGGTTCTTATAAGCCGGAAAGTAAAAAGAGAATCGCTCTGTTTGCACATTGGGATACACGTCCATGGGCTGATAACGATCCTGACGAGAAGAACCATAAAACTCCGATTCTGGGTGCAAATGATGGTGCCAGTGGGGTAGGAGCTTTGCTCGAAATAGCTCGTCTGGTCAATCAGCAACAACCGGAATTGGGGATTGATATCATTCTGTTGGATGCAGAGGACTATGGTGCGCCACAGTTTTATACAGGAAAGCATAAGGAGGAGTTCTGGTGTCTGGGATCGCAGTATTGGGCACGTAATCCTCATGTACAAGGATATAATGCACGTTTTGGTATCCTGCTCGATATGGTAGGAGGTGAAGGCAGTGTGTTTATGAAAGAAGGGTATTCGGAAGAATTTGCTCCGGACATAAATAAGAAGGTTTGGAAAGCGGCAAAGAAAGCGGGTTACGGAAAGACTTTCATGGATGGAAACGGAGGATTTGTAACAGACGACCATCTGTTCATTAATCGTCTGGCACGTATTAAAACAGTCGATATCATTCCATACAATCAGGAAGGTGATTTTACCCCGACATGGCATACGGTCAATGACAATATGGAACATATTGATAAGAATACGTTGAAAGCAGTCGGTCAGACGGTATTGGAAGTGATTTACAATGAGAAATAATAGAATTTTGGCTATTGTCTAATTAAATAATTACTATAATGTCAATTAATGAACTACAAGATGAAGTGATTGCGGAATTCAGTGACTTCGACGATTGGATGGACCGTTATCAATTACTTATTGATCTGGGGAATGAGCAGGAACCACTTGAAGAAAAATATAAGACGGAACAAAATCTGATTGAAGGATGCCAGAGCAGGGTATGGCTTCAAGCGGATGATGTGGATGGTAAAATCGTTTTTAAAGCAGAAAGCGATGCTTTGATTGTAAAGGGGATTATTGCCTTGTTGATTAAAGTCTTTTCCGGACATACTCCTGATGAAATCTTGAATGCAGATCTTTATTTTATAGACAAGATCGGACTGAAAGAGCATCTATCGCCAACGCGTAGCAACGGTTTGCTGTCGATGGTAAAACAAATACGAATGTATGCATTAGCATTCAAAGCGAAAGAGGGGAAGTAAAAACTTCCCTTTTTTATTGCTGCTTTTGAGAAGTCAGGTGGTTCATGGTCAGTATGATACCGATAAACAGGAGGATTGACCCGAATAGGACGATGAGATACGGGGTACCGTTAATCAGGTCGTCCATATTTTCTGCTTCGGGATATTTGATGCTAAGATAGACTGACAATGAGTTGTTTAGTACATGCATCAGTATACAAGGTATCAGACTGCCTGTTTTGTAATAAGTCCATGCCAGCAGGATACCGATCAGAAAAGCCGGAAGGATCTGGGCGGGATTTATATGAAAGACACCGAACAGAAGTGCGGAAATCAGAATTGCTTTAGTCGGATTGTATTGCTGAAGTAAAGCGTGTGTAATGGCTCCGCGAAACAATAACTCTTCAAGTACGGGACCTACGATGGCTATTGCAAGAATGCCGCCCCAACCGGATTGGAGAATGTTGAAAGATTGTTCCATGATATTAGGAATCCAATCCAGCAGGCTCATTAGTGAGGAGACTGCAAACCCGCAAGTGAGGATTGCAATGGCACTACAGGCCAGATAAGGGGCTGATACAGGTAACCATGTTGTTTTCTTTTTACTGATATAACCGGCTTTCCATAGATAAATACCCATCATAATCTGACCGGCTAGTTGTGCCGGGATCATAATCATTTGCGTCAGAGTGACTTTATCCAGATTTCCCGTGGTGACGAACAAATAGATCGTACAGGGAATCATAATCAGGATTGGAGCAATAATCTGCGCAATGAGAAGGTCTATTAATACTAACTTGATAGCCGTTTTCATGTTTTTTTATTTAGTGGTAAAGAAACTATAGATAAACATAGCTAACATGGATATAGCTATTACCACCAAAGAGATGCTCATAAATGACTTTTGCATAAGAATCTATTTTTTAAGAATTGTTTCTGTCTCTTCAGCATCCTTATGGAGCTGTGTTATTAACTCGTCGATACTGGAGAATTTCAGTTCGGGACGTGTCCGTTTAACAAAAGTAAGCCGGATGAATTTATCATATATGTCAGAATGGAAGTGGAGGATATTCACCTCAATCGTCCGGTTCGGACCATTGTCTATCGTCGGGCGGACACCTATATTCAGCATCCCCATATACGTTTCTCCGTCAAATGTTACCCATACGGCATATACGCCATCGGCAGGAATCAGTTTATCGGGATCATCCACCCGTAAATTGGCTGTTGGGAAACCTATCTTTCTGCCTACCTGATAGCCGCCTACTACGATCCCGTCAAGGAAATATTCATATTTCAGACAATGGGCGGCCAGGCTAACTTCTCCTTCATGAAGAAGTTTACGGATCAGGGAAGAGCTCACCGGAATGTTGGGCTCGTTCCCTATTTTTATATTGCTGGTATACGCTTTGGCGCGAATCACTTCTATGCCAATTTCTTTTCCATAACGTACATAATCCTCGAAGCCTTCGCTGCGGTTATGTCCGAAACGATGGTCATAGCCGATAACCAGATATTTTACCTGATAACGCTCTTTTAGCAACTGTGTCATAAACTCCCGGGCAGTGAGCCGGGAAATTTCCGGAGTGAAATCAAGCATCAGGCAGTAGTCTACCCCGATGTCTGCAAGCAGACTTATTTTTTCTTCGGGGGTAGTCAGAAGTTCCGGACGATACTCCGCATTCATCACTTTTCGGGGATGAACGGGAAAAGTAACCAATGCAGAGCGTAGACCTTTGGCGGCGGCTATCTCTTTCACTTGCTGAATCAGATAGCGATGTCCTGCATGTACTCCATCAAAGAAGCCGATGGTAGCTACGCAGGGTTCCGGGGTAATGGCCGATGTGTCACGTATAATCTGCATATCTCTAAAATTATTTGAGGTTGAAAAGAGGACTCCAGTCTTCGCCTGCTTTCGCTGTATAGGTGGAAATTCCTAAATTTTGGGCTGTCTTACAGTTCATTTCAGAGTCATCAATAAAAAGCGTTTCTTTCGGCTCGATACCGGCATCCTCTATGATTGCCTTGAATATCTCCGGTTCGGGCTTGGCCATTTTCATTTCAAAAGATAGGTACGCTTTTTCAAAATAATCTTCCACCTTAAAGGTGCGGTAAGGAAACAAATGAGCACATGTCCATTCCCAATGAATTTGGTTGGTATTGCTCAATAAATAGACGACATATTTCTCACGTAATTTTAATAATAAATCCAGTTTTTGTGTGGGTATATCTACCAGAAAACTATTCCAGGCTGCATCTATTTGTTTGTCGCTAACTGCTTTGCCTATCATTTTACGAACTCCGTCACGGAATTCGGCAGGTGTAATCAATCCTTTTTCCTGTTGCATCAGGAGTCCGTTCGGATTATGGATATCCAGCAATTCATCCACGTTTTGGAGCCCTAACTTCTGAAAGTGTTCAATGCAACGTTGGCGGTCGAGATTGATAAGTACACCACCTAAATCAATAAGAAGGTTTTTTATTCCTTTACTTTTCATTTCTGTCTTTTTTGTGAATAATACGTTGAACAAGGCGAACAAGTTCTCCAACCCATAACACCGTGGACGAAACGCCTATAATAAGAAACCAGGTTTGCCAGTCGAGCGGTTCCGTGCGGAATACGGCTCCACCGAACTGTACGATGAGGAATTGTCCGGCAAGAATAGCCAGTACAATAAGCTCCATCCCGTACGATTTGGAAAGTCCCTTGAATGCCGAATCGGTAGTACCGAATACACGGGCATTGAACAGATTCCAGAATTGCAGCATGACAAAGAAGGTGAAGAAAATAGTCAGGTTGTGTACATTCATTCCTTGCGTACTGTGGTCGAAATAATAAATCATTCCGAGCAATACGATGAGGAAGATAGAGCCCACACCTATTATATTAGACCGCATCGCCTTACTGATAATAAAATCGGTACTGCGACGAGGTTTCTCAAGCATCACCGTTTCGCTGGGTGGAATGGAGGCAAGAGCCAAAGCGGCAAAAGTATCCATAATCAGGTTCACCCATAACATTTGTGTTACAGTCAGCGGAAGTTCCGTACCGATTACGGAGCCTAGCAGAACGATAAGCAATGCCACAAAGTTGATCGTTAGCTGGAAAACAATGAAACGCTGGATATTCTTATACAGTGAACGTCCCCACATGACAGCGGTTCCGATACTGTTGAAGGAGTCATCGAGCAATGTAATATCACTGGCTTCTTTAGCTACAGAAGTACCTGTACCCATCGATAAACCTACTTGAGCATGATTCAAAGCCGGGGCGTCATTGGTTCCGTCTCCGGTTACGGCTACGACTGCTCCTTTTTGCTGAAGCAGCTGCACCAAGCGTTGCTTGTCTGTCGGGCGGGCGCGGGACATAATTTTTAAGTCCATCACTCTATCCAGTGCTTCTTCGTCGCTCAATTCGGCAAATGCAACACCGGTGATTCGATTCCGTTCGGTATCTGTTTCGGGGTTCCAAAGACCTATCTGACGTGCGATTTCCGTTGCAGTTCCCGGAGTATCACCCGTCACGATCTTGATGCCGATACCTGCGGACTGGCATTTAGCAACCGCAGCAGGTACGTCCGGACGAATCGGGTCGGAGATGGCAACCACTCCCAAGAAATTGAGGTCGTTGGCTGAAACCAGTTCCGTACAATCGTTCGGCTCATTTTCTCCGACAATCTTGAATGCAAATCCAAGTGTACGCATAGCCATATTCTGATAACTCAACAGTTGTGCTTCTACTGTAGAACGATATTCTACGGCGTCTATTTGCCGTCCGTCTAAGACTACTTCTTTACACTTGCCCAAAACAATTTCCGGGGCTCCTTTTATATATAGTATTTTTTTGCCGATCAGTGGCGACTCAATAAGGGTTGCCATGAATTTCCGTTCGGTAGAGAAAGTGAGTTGGTCGAGGATATGTGCTTTCTCACGAAGTTCCAGATAATTTTTTCCTTGCTTGTTAAGCCAAAGCAATAAAGCTACTTCGGTGGGATTTCCTACTCCTTTCGGCTTCTCACCGGTCGTTGACTCTTCGAGGAAAGCGGTTGAGTTAGCGCTTATTCCTTCTGCAATGAGTGTGCTGATATCATCATCGGACAAAACACTGCCATTTTTGATGCCATAGAAATTAGGTTCGTGCACTTGCATCAGGTTTTGAGTCAGTGTACCGGTTTTATCCGTACAAATCACAGTGATGGCTCCCATTGTTTCGCAGGCGTGCATTTTCCGCACCAGGTTGTTGGTAGAAAGCATACGACGCATGTTCAATGCCAGGCTAAGAGTGACGCTCATTGGCAATCCTTCAGGCACAGCTACCACAATCAGCGTAACTGCCATCATAAAATATTTCAGTGTCCGTTCGAAAACAGGAAGCCACTCATGCCACCCGTTCAGTGAACCGAAATCAAAGAATAGTAATACGTCTTTGACAAAGAAAATAAGGAAAGCGAGACCAGCCACCGTAAAACCAATCTTTCCGATGAGGTTTGCGAGTTTAGTCAACTGTATGTTCAGCGGAGTAGGTTCGAGGTTGTCTTCGGTGCTCTGTCGGGCTACTTTTCCGATTTCAGTAGCATCTCCCACGTGCAGAACGCGCATGGTGCCATGACCGTCTACCACTGTTGTTCCACGCATCACCAGATTGGAAGCATAAGTTGCTTCTTCATCAAAGTCAGCTTCTACAGTTGTTTTATTTATAACGGGTTCCCCCGTCAGATTAGATTCGTTTACTTGCAAAGAGATGGCTTCCAGTAATTCTCCATCGGCCGGAATTTCTTCACCCGTTTCCAGAATTACGATATCATCTACCACTATGTCTTTGCGGGGAATTTCCTGCACACGTCCGTTTCGGATCACTTTTACCAATGTTTCTTCATTGACTGCATTCAGCAGATCAAACTTTTTGCTGGCATCATACTCGAAAAAGAAACCGATTCCGGTAGCCAGTAAGATAGCGGCTATAATTCCGATTGTTTCAGCGTATTCGTTCTCGATGATAGAAATGATTAACGAGAAAGCGGCTGCTACTAATAGTACGCGTACAACCGGGTCTTCAAATTTTTCCAGATAAAGTTTCCAGAGGGAAGGACGCTTGGGAGGTGTTAACAGGTTAATACCATTTTCCTCCCTGCTTTGTAGGACTTCGTCATCCGTAAGTCCTAAGTGATAATAGTCATTTTTATTTGTACTCATGCAGATACATGCGTTTAGTTTGAACCGCAAAAATACAACATAAAATTGTGATAAAATGTTTAATTAAAACTTTTTATGAAGTCGAATTTGTTACCGTGGTTTACCACATGTACGATAAGGAATTGTAAACCAGAATGTAGAGCCCTCACCTTCTACGGAATCCGCACCAATCTGACCGCCTAGTTTGGCGACAATGGTTTGAGAAATAGAGAGTCCCAGTCCGGCTCCTTTCTTATCTTTGTTCAGTTTCACAAAGCGTTCGAATACATCCGGTAATTTTTCTGCCGGAATTCCTGCTCCGGTATCCTTGACATAAAAGTAGAGTTCGGTATCTCTTGCTTCATATCCGATGCGAATACTACCTTCGTGGGTGAACTTAATGGCGTTGCCGGCAAAGTTGGAAAGTACCTGCGCCACCCGGTTGCGATCTGTTTGAATCATACACGAAGAACGAGATGATTCCGCTATAATTTGTATCTTTCCTCCGGCGTCATTGACTCTCATCTGGAAAAGTTGTTGTAAATCAGAAAGCAGCTGATTGACGTCAACCGTTGTCTGTACAAATTCCAATGTTCCGGCTTCGATTTTAGACATATCCAGAATGTCGTTGACCAACTGCATCAGGAGGTCGGCATTCATTTTTATGATTTCCTGATATTGAGCCTTTTCTTCTTCTGTATTTGCACTGCCCAGTACCTCTGCAAATCCTGTAATAGCATTGAGAGGCGTGCGGATTTCATGGCTCATATTAGCTAAAAAGGCAGATTTTGAAATATCCGCTTTTTCCGCTTTTTCTTTGGCTAGTCTCAATTCCTCTTCGGCTTGTTTCCGCCGGGTGACGTCATGTACGGTGATGACCATATTCTCTTCTTCATTAAGAAGGAAGTAGGAGCCGGATATGACTGCGTCACATTTCACGCTCGTATTGTCAGACGTGACTACGGATAAAGTTGCTTCGAGATCCGTGAAGTTCCGTCTCTGTTCAAAGGCTTGGCGTATGGCAGTACGTATCGGACAGGAACCACAAAAACTATGTGTGCCACAACCTCCTTCGGCTGCCAATGCGTTACGGCATTGCAGCAGGTCGCCCACTCTTTTTTCTTCTGTTCCTTTCCTGGTTCCGGTTTTTTGATAATAATTGGTCTTCAGCACCTTAAAATCATTGTCTATTAGCAGAATAAAGGCATGTACATTCTTTAAGATGGCACCGGCGATATGGCTGGTACGTTCCAACTTTCTGGATTCACGAAACAAGCGCCGTTGCATCCGGAGGCATTTCCTACGTTCCCATAAAAAACTGATGAGTAGGACTGCACATAAAACTATTAAGGTCGACAATAGTGCTATAAGCATAGTGTAATATTGTTGTTTTAGCTTGATAATATGACTACAAAGATAGTTTTTTTCTTTAGTTTGGAAAATAGTGTTGAACAAATATCTTCCTTTTTGTGTTATATTATTCAGAAAACCATTTAAAAATACGAACGTTATGAAAAAGTACATTTGCACGGTCTGTGAATATATTTACGACCCCGAACAAGGAGATCCGGAAAGCGGAATTGAACCAGGAACAGCATTTGAAGACATTCCAGATGATTGGACTTGTCCGTTATGCGGAGTCGGCAAAGAAGATTTTGAACCGTACGAAGGATAAAACCAAGAGAGAATTATTAAGAGGAGAATGACTGGGTGTATAGATATATACCCGGTCTTTTTTGTTTTTATACTGGAGGATGAAATCTTTTTGCTCAATATTAATTGAACATAGAAGAACGGTACAGCGCAAGTTCTTTGAACAACCGCTGTACCGAATCTACTTTATTGGGACGTCTTGCAGAATGATATGTGTATTAATTATCCTGCTCTACCATTTCCCCATTGTTTGTATTCGTTGGTCGCCCATTTCCTGGGTTTCCCATTTCCCGTTTGTTTGGTCGAATAATATAGAGGCATCGTTTTTAAGGCATTGATGAGTTTTGCCATTAATCTCTACCTTTTTCTTACCATAACTGAAAGTTGCCTTATTTACCGTATTCTGGATATATAAACTGGCATTCTGCTTGGAATTTAATTCCGCTTCGATCACCCATTCACCACATTGAAACTTGTTGCCGTTCTGTACTATTTTTGCAGCCTTTTTATCGTCAGTCTCTATTTGTATGATAGTCAGTATGCGGTTCGTTTTGCTGGGACCGAAACTGGCAGTGAGTGACCAGGGATTTGTGAAATCCTCTCCACGTTGCGCATCCCATTCATTGGGTGGAGCGGCATACTTATCTGTTTGTGTAATGTTGCTTTTCTGTTCGCAGAACAGCCGGGCTACGGAGGTGAAATGCTTTTCTTTATTGGTAGTGACCAGCGTTGATGTCAGTTCGTCAATCTCAAACTTAACCGGGCTGTGCAGCAACCAGTCCCAACGTACCTCTTCTTCCGCTTCCAGTTCGTCGTAAATCAATACCTTGTTAGGGTGCAATAAGAAAATATGTCTGCGATATTTTTTCAGAGGTGTTTCTCCGAAGCCGTTTTCCGGAGATTGCTCCAGTTTATGTTGCTTGAAACTGCGTTTCCATAAGCGTACATCGCTGATTCCGCAATATGCGTTGGAAGCATCTCCCAGTGCATATGAAATGTGATCTCCATTGAACATACGGACGATATATCCATAAGCATTGGTCGTGAATGGCTGTCCGATACCGTTTATCAACATTGTGTTATGAGCACGGGTATTGCGGTAGGATAGCAGATTGTGTGGATCACAGAAATTCATATAATGACCGACGGCATGATAGACGGCTTCTCCACCATAATGCAGATTGAAAGCATTTTGGTTGGAATGTGTATGATTGCCGGAACCGAAAGGACTGGAGCGGAAACTTAAACTGACATTCTTATCCAAATCTTTTAAATTACTGTTGGCTATCATTTCTCCGCAATCTTTGTACCACATAGCCTTTGGGGCATCTACTGGTAATTCGCAGTTTACAGGACGTTGTTTGCCACAGGCTAAACGATATAAACGTGTTTCCGATTCTGTTTTATACCGCTCGTTGACAGATGAATACCAGGCTGCATATGGATCACCGGTATTACGAGCCAGGAAATCAGCGAAAGCACTACGGATACGTAAAGGTTTGCCATTACTTTTTTCATGTCCGTCACCGAATCCGTCACTTAGCGAACCGGGCAGCCAAGTATACGCGGTGCCGATGCCTGCATTTTTATACCAGGGATGTTGCAAGAAATCTGTTCCTGTCAGGTAACCGAATAGGGTGGGTATATAACAAAGACTCACAGCATTGGCACTGAAGTAGTTTGCGCCATTATGCCAGATACCATCACGGTTGAATCCGGTAGCCGGTCCGCGTGTGTTCCAAAGTTCGTAGTAGTACTCCAGATATTCTTTGGCTGCGGGATATTTGTCATATACTACCAATGATGCTTGCAAAAAGCGGCGTATGGTGAATTGCCAGATATGTTCATCGAAAAACATGTTTTCCTCACGTCCTAAGATTCGCTTATCATAATAATGAGATAGAACTTTCATGATAGTTTGTTCGATCTGTTTGTGCTCTTCTGTCGTGAACCGCTCATAGCAGTTATCATAAGTACAGGCTAACAGATAGACCAACTCTCCTGCGTTAAAATCATTCTCAATAAATTTCTGTTCAGGTTCTTGAGATAGAAGACAACGTACATTTGCTACCATTTTTGCTGCATAAATATCGCGTTGTAGCATTTGATATGCTGTATTCAGGTTATCGCAATATTCTGACATTGTAAATACATGTTTATAAGGTTGGGTATCTGTGCTGAAGTCCATTGCGAGTGCCTTGCGTGAATCAGTAATCATCTCTTCGAATTCAGGGTTTGAACGTACGTTCTTCCGGGCTTCTTCCAAATGCTCATTTAAGAAACAGTAGATACGAGGAAACTTTTGAGGTATATTTTGCAAGAATACCGAAAAGGGTGGTGTTGCGAACTTGGGAGTTGTGCTTTCTATCGTAAAACTGTAAGTCTTGCTCCAAGGCATTTCCTCGCCCGATTTACTGACCGACCGGAAACGCCAGTACCAAATACCGGTATTTAATACTTGATGCGGGTTGAACATACACCAGGGAACAGGTTTGGACAGTATCTCATTTTCTCCTTTAAAGTTTTTGTCTTGTGAAAGATTAAATTGCAGATAGTCCGATTGTTTCATTGATAGCGGAACTAACAATGGAGCCGGATTCAAATAGACTATATTCTCCTGTTGCGGGTAAGGAGATTGCCGTTGCGGGTTATTTGCGTATAAGGATACAAAGCTGATGCACAACGTAAAGATTATAATTGTCAGTATTTTCATTAGGAGGTATTTAAAATTTTAGTTTATCAAAGATAGCATGAATTTATATAAAAGAGCTCATCTGATTGTAGGCTAATTTATATAGTGCTTATAACTTATACCCTAAAACGTAGGATTTTCCATTTACTTTCACTTCAATATCCAATCCCTTTTCATCTCAATCTTCTTTATAAGTCGGAGTATTTGATTTGTTTCACGTCCATATATCTTTTCAGTGCCTCAAGATAATAGTAGTCAGCATAGTTCAGTGGGGCGTCTATTTCAAAACCGTTGGGTATGGAACCTGTTGAATGCATCAATATGAAGTTTTGATTATCACCGATTTTGGCCAAATAAGCATCACTTGATAAGTTTTTCAATATGGTTTCTGCATAGGTGAAATACTTGTTGTTTTGCGTAAGAGTGCTTAGCTCGATAAGTGCTGAAGCTGTGACGGCTGCTGCTGATGCGTCTCGGGGCGTTTCGGGGCTTTGTATAGCATCATAATCCCATAATGGAATTAAATCTTCGGTTTTTACCCGTTGGATAATCATGTTGGCTACATGTTCTGCATGATTCAGAAAAATGGAATCTTTGGTTTCTCTGAAACAAGATGTATACCCATAGACTGCCCATGCTTGTCCACGTGCCCATGACGATTCATCATGCTTACCCTGGTGGGTACGTTTATATTCCACCGTTCCGTCGTTGTTATAACTTACTACATGGTAGCAGGTGTAATCAGGGCGAAAATGATTTTTCATCGTTGTTTTGGCATGTTTGATTGCGACTTCATTATAACGGTTGTTGGAGGTTAGGTTATAGGCATTGAATAATAAATCCAGGTTCATTATATTGTCAATGATTACAGGGTAATTCCAGTCGCCGAAGTCCCACGAACGAATACATCCGATAGTGTCATTGAAACGTCCGCAAAGGTTATCGGCAGTCTCTTTGATTACTTCTTTAATGGTATCATTGGCAGATAGACGGAAGGCATTTCCATAACTGCAATTTACCATGAAACCTATGTCATGTGTATTTTTTATATAGCGTACCGGATTTAGCAGGTTGGTATAATAGATAGCAAGATTTTTGAGAGAGTCTTTCCGGGTCAATTCGTATGCATACCACAATGAACCGGGGAAGAAACCGCTGGTCCAGTCTGATGCAGGGCAGAGTAGAGTTTGTCCATCCAATTCTGGAGTGGATTCTGATTCTATCGAATCTTTGAATACGGCAGGGTCCCGCTCCAGTTGCCGGCTTATGAACATCGTGTCGCAAACCTGATGAATACTTCGGGGAAACATTCCTGTGCCTTTCAGTTTTTCCCCGGTAATCTTTAATTGAGTAGAGGCTACATCCAAACTCTTTTTTAACCATTCGTAATTTTCCTTTTGAGGAGTTTGGCATGATGCCATTAAAATGGTTGCGAGTACCAAAAATAGATTGTTCTTTTTCATTTTGTAAGTTTATCGTTTACTTGTTTTTTCTGTTTGTAAAAATAGTGAATGTTAGTCGTTCGCTTGTAATAAGAGCGTTCAATAGAGTTTAGATTGTAAATAGCGAGCATCAATTTTGTCTTTTATAATGTGGATTTTATCTAATTGGCCTGCACTCGGCATTGAAATCATTGTTTGGCGAACTTTGAGTTCTCTATTTCCTATCTATGTGAGAGTGCGATATAATATATCTTCTACTGTAATCCTTTCTCTTTTTGCCTGCAGCTGGAGTTTGTCTGACACCCGGGTCTCAATACGTACAACACCCGGGTCTTGACATATCCAACACCCGGGTGTCAGGTATGCTGAGACCCGGGTGTCAGACAAATCTTTATTGCAATAAAAATAAATCTCTATTATAAACGAATAAAAAGAGAGCTTTATAGAGTATAATATTGATTTTGTGAGTGTCAGAACGGTAAATTTCACGTTTCGGATATACATATAATAAAAGGATGAATGTCGTTTGCCGGGCAATTGCTGCTTAGGGCTAAATGAATTCTCAATCAAATTGTATGAAATCGACATTGCTCTAAAGCTAATATCAATAGAATTAGACGATATGGGCGCGTTACCTTATTAAGTCTCCTTAACTTTGTAACAGTAGAAACAGCTCTGTTTTAACGGACATAATATTGCTTATATATGAAACACAAAATCCTGTTTTTTAGTTTATGGATGAATCTCTTTATTGGTTCACAAATTTATGCGCAGCCGACATTGAAACTTGCTGATGTGGCGTTGATGCATGAGATGAGAGAGACTCCTTCACCTTATAATAAACAAGTGGTGGAAGATCGTGCTGTATCTTTTCAGTGGATATTACCTTCGGAAATAAATCTGCCGGATGATCCACTGGATGGTATGGAGTCGAAATTGGCGCATATTGATTGTAGGAATTTACGTTATAAGATTCGTTATTCGCAAGATTCAACCCTGAAGAAGGGCGTAATATCAGCGGTTACTAAATGGCCGCTATATAATCCGGAGAAGGATTTGGAAGCGGGTAAGTGGTATTGGCAATACGGTTATGTACAAGCGAATGGAGATGTGCAATGGTCTGATATTTTGCAATTTACAGTGAAATATAATCCGGGGAAATTTCTTCCGCCATCTCTGAAGACTGTTTTGAATGGACTTCCCGCTACGCATCCCCGTGTATGGGCGGTGAAGGGAGAATTGGAAACTTTCCGTATGCGGGCCCGGTCTATGCCGGAATCTACCTGGTATTTGGAACGTGCGGAACGGATTTTGGAAACAGTAATGTTGACTGTTGATGATATTGACACTTCCAAGATTGGAACTTTGGATAATGAAGTGAAGCGAAAAGCTTTGCTAACACGTGAAAGCCGGAGAATCGTAGATGCAGAAGAATCGAACACCGAAGTACTGATTCGTTCTTATCTGCTGACAGGAGATAGGCGTTATAGTAATGAAGCAATGAAACGAATCACCGAGATGGTGGACTGGAAGAATAATCCTAATATGATAGGTGATTTTAATGCCTCTACTATGCTCTCATTGGCCTCTATGGCGTATGATTCATTTTATAATATATTGTCCGTTGCGGAAAAACGGATGTTATTGGATGAAATAAGACATTATGGAAATGATTTTTATTATAACTATAACAATCATTTAGAAAATCACATTGCAGATAATCATGTATGGCAGATGACTTTGCGTATTCTCACGATGGCAGCTTTCAGCGCATATGGCGAGCTGCCGGAAGCAGAAACATGGGTGGATTATTGTTACAATGTATGGTTGGCACGTTTTCCGGGATTAAATAAAGATGGAGGGTGGCACAATGGAGACTCTTATTTTCAGGTCAATATACGTACCTTAATTGAAGTTCCTTATTTCTTCAGTCGTTTGACGGGCTTCGATTATTTCCGGGACCCGTGGTATGAAGGTTCTGCTATGTATACTATTTATCAGCAGCCCCCTTTCTCACGTGCTTCCGGTAATGGAAGTTCCCATCGTAATGTGAAAAGTCCGAGTGGGGTACGTGTAGGTTATGCCGATGCTTTAGCCCGCTTGACAGGTAACACTTACGCGGCAGATTATGTACATCGTATTCTGGCAGAACAGCCCAATGTGCTTAGAAGAACTTTTATGGCTAAGCCGGGCGATTTATCATGGTTCCGTATGCAGTGCGACAAACCGTTGCCTGCGGGTAAAGGATTGAATGATTTACCTTTAACTTATATTTTCCCGCAGACAGGTATAGCTACTTTTATGTCGGACTGGAAGGAAACAAGGCATAACGCAATGCTTTCTTTCCGTTCGAGTCCTTATGGTTCCACTTCTCATGCGCTGGCCAATCAGAATGCATTTAATGTATATTACGGTGGTGAACCTTTGTTTTACAGTAGCGGACATCATATCAGTTTCACTGATGCACATAGCGTTTATTGTCACCGTGCAACTCGCGCGCATAACAGTATTCTTGTGAACGGCATGGGACAGCGTATCGGAGTGGAAGGTTATGGATGGATTCCCCGTCATTATACAGGTGATAAAGTCAGCTATCTGGTAGGTGACGCTTCGAATGCTTACGGTGAAGTGATCTCCCCGTTGTGGCAGGAACGGGGTGTACAGTCGGAACTTGATTTTTCTCCGCAGAATGGCTGGGATAAGAATCATTTGAAGACTTTTCGACGTCATATCGTGTCATTGGGAGGAGCAGAACTGATTTTCATTTATGATGAGTTGGAAGCGGATACGGCAGTGACCTGGAGCTATCTGTTGCATACGGAAAAAGCTCCGATGAAAGTGATCCAAGAGGAAAATCGAACCTCGGTAAGTACCGTTAATGACAAAGGAATTTCAACAGCTTATATTTTCACGCCGGATATGTTGAGCGTGAATCAGACAGACAGCTTCTTTTATCCTGCCGTAAATTGGTTGAGGGCAGACGCAAAGGGAAACTTTCCACCTTATGAGAACCACTGGCATTTTGCGGCTACTACTTCCAACCAAAAGGTATATCGTTTTGCAACGTTTATCAGTACACATGGGAAGCAAGAACCGGAGGTTGTTCCCCAGCGCTTGGCTGACGGGAGTTTTAGGTTCGGAAACTGGACTATACACATCAATCTTTCTGTTGAGGGAAAACCTTTTTTTAGCGTAAAGGATGAGAGTGGAGGTGTGAGTGTTGTGTACGATGATAGTACATTGATAAAGGAAGGTGATAAAGAAAACAAACTGGCAGATACTTTGCCCGAGTTAGAAATATAATAATCAGGTTTTATGAAAAACAACTTAAATAGAATTGAGAATGAAAAACAAACTTTTTAATTGGAACTTGCGGAAAACTACATTGGTAGTTATGTGTATCCAGTCTTTCTTGTGGGGAGGAAGGTTGACTTATGCTGCTGATGTGGCTGCGCGGGAAGAACTATCCGGAACCCTTTCCGGTAGAACATTAAACAATGATGAGAGCTTGCAGGATAAGGGGAGCCGGATTATCGGTATTGTAACCGATAATAATGGCGAGCCGATTATCGGTGCTACGGTACAAGTGAAAAACACTACGCAGGGAGTAATAACTGACATTGATGGTCGCTATACGTTAGCAATCCCTGACGGGAGTTCGATCTTGTTGGTGTCATATATTGGTTATCAACCCCAAGAAATCAAAATAAATGGTCGGAAAACGATTAATGTAACTCTACAGGAAGATGTGCAGAGTTTGGACGAAGTAACAGTGGTTGCTTATGGTGTACAGAAAAAGGCAACTTTAACTGGGGCCATTTCCAGTGTAGGTACGGATGCGTTATTGAAGTCTCCAAGTGCCAGTATAGCTAATTCACTGGCAGGTCAGTTGCCGGGTGTTTCTTCTATGCAGGTTAGTGGACAACCGGGCGCGGACGATGCAAAGATATTTGTGCGTGGTGTTGGTTCGTTGACCGAGGGTGGGGCAGCTCCACTGATTTTGGTAGATGGTGTGGAGCGCTCCTTCTATCAGATGGACCCTAATGAGATAGAATCTATCAATGTATTGAAAGATGCTTCTGCCACTGCCGTATTTGGTGTGCGTGGTGCCAATGGCGTTATTTTGGTAACGACTCGCCGGGGGGAAGAAGGAAAAACCAGAGTTTCCGTAAATTCTACGGTAGGTGTGCAAATGCCGACTCGTATGCTGGAGATTGCGGATAGTTATACTACTGCTTCTTGTTTTAATGAAGCACAGCGGAATATCGGAATAGCAGAAGACCAGTTAGCTTTCACTCCCTATGATTTGGAACGTTTTCGTTTGGGAGACGAGCCTATCATGTATCCTAATATAGACTGGTATGATTATTTGATGAATAAAGCAGCCATGCAAACCCAACATAATGTGAATGTTTCCGGAGGAACAAAGGATATCCGCTATTTCGTTTCTATGGGATTTTTGTATCAGAACGGTTTGTTCAAGAAAATGGAAGGCTTGAATTACAACAATAATTATGCTTATACCCGCTATAATTATCGTGCTAATCTGGATGTGAATTTAACTCGTACCACTACCCTGAAATTTAATATGGGTGGAATTGTAGGGAATCAAAGGCAGCCGAATAGTGAAATCTGGAAACAGTTTACATATTCGTATCCGTTCTTTTCTCCGGGAGTAGTAGATGGAAAGAAAGTTGTGAACCAGATCTCCCGTTTCGGAGACTTGCCGACCTCTACCCAGGTTTTTGATAAATACTATGGCTCCGGCTATCAGAGGAAAATATCTAATAACATGACCTTCGACCTGAATCTGACTCAGAAACTGGATTTCATAACCAAAGGTCTTTCCATAGATGTAAAAGGCTCATATAATACAGATTATTCGTATATAAAGAAGGTGAATGCTTCTGTCGAAACCTACACTCCTTTCTATAAGTCGGAAATAGATGGTTCGGGACTTGATGTAGATAATCCTAATTTCGATAAAACGGTAGTATATCGAATCAGTGGGCAGAACACGATGAATTCATACAGTGCCAGTGAGAGCGACCGCTCTCGCGGACGCGACTGGTATTTGGAAGGGAGCCTTCGCTATAACAGGGATTTTGGTAATCATAGTGTGGGGGCTTTATTCCTGTATAATCAAAGTAAGAAATATTATCCCAAGCAGTATTCTGATGTTCCTGCCGCTTATGTTGGTTTTGTAGGGCGTTTGACCTATGATTACAAAACGAAATACATAGCAGAATTTAATATCGGTCATAATGGTTCTGAAAACTTTGCACCGGATAAAAGATTCGGTACTTTTCCGGCTGGTTCAATAGGTTATATCATAACGGAAGAAGATTTCTTTCCTAAAAGCAAATTCCTTACTTACTTGAAATTACGTGCCTCCATAGGTTTGGTTGGAAATGACAATATGTCTAGTAATCGTTTCTTGTATTTGCCGGATTCATATTCAATTAATGATTCTGGTTGGCTTAACCAAGCATTTTTGGATCAAAACGGATATATCTTCGGATTGACTAATACTGCTTATGAAATGGCAGCGCGGGAAACCCGTTTGGGAAATCCTAATGTGACATGGGAAACTGCCTTGAAGCAGAACTATGGAATTGATGCTTATTTCTTTGAAGACCGCCTGAAACTAACGGTTGACTATTTCCGTGAAAAGCGTAAGGATATTTTAATACAACGCTCTACTTTGCCCTCACTTATTTCATTGAACGCAAAATTGCTGCCTGCTGTAAATATGGGTAAGGTTGATAATCAAGGTTATGAGGTTGACTTGAAGTGGAATGATAAAATCAAGGATTTCTCTTACTTTATAAATGCGAATGTTTCTTATTCAAAAAATAAAATAGTGTTTCAGGATGAAGTTGAGCCCAATGAATCTTACATGTGGCGCACGGGACACGAAGTAGGCGCCCGTTTCGGATATGTAGCATTGGGCTTTTACAACAAAGACGATTTTAACGCTGATGGTACTTTAAAATCTGAATTGCCACAACCGCAGGCTGCGGTTTATCCTGGAGATGTTAAATATGCCGATTTAAACGGAGATAATATATTGAATAATGACGACCAAACCAGAATTGGAAATCCTAAACGTCCGGCTTATACATTCGGTTTGAACTTTGGTGGGGAATACAAAGGATTTTTTGCCTCTATGAACTGGACTGGGGTTGCTAAATGTGATATACAAATGGGAAATGCATATATGGAACCCTATAAACTGGGGCAAGTGCTTTATCAATATATGGCTGACGGACGTTGGACGGAAGAAACCGCCGCCACTGCTATCTATCCCCGCCTGACTCTTGGTGATACAAGTAATACGACTAAGATGTCCCGTGTATGGCTAAAAGATGCTTCTTATATTAAACTGAAGAATCTGACAGTAGGATATAATATCACTAATCCGAAAATATTGAAAGCTATCGGCGCCTCTAAATTAGCTGTACAGTTTACCGGATATAATCTGTTGACATTTGATAAATTGAAAATCTTCGATCCGGAGGGAGAGTTGACCCGTGATGATAATACATATCCGATAATGAAGATTTTTAGTCTGGGTGTAAATTTAACCTTTTAACTGCTAATCAAAGATATGAAAACAATAGGAAAAACAATATTATTAGGATTACTGGTTGGTATATCCGCAGGATGTGAAGATTTAAAATTCGGGAATGCTTTTCTAGAGAAACCGATGAGCGATGATGTATCTATTGATACCGTGTTTTCGCAAAAAAAATATGCCGATCAAGCCTTGAATCAATTTTATAAGAGCTTACCTGACTTTATGCCGACCGAGGCTGGTATGCATCCGGGATCATTGTTGTTGGATATATATACGGATATGGGATATACAACAAGATCCGGTTGGGTGACGGGAGATTTATCTGCGGACAGTCATAGAAGATACTTTCCTTTCCGTTTGTCTCATGAATCGGAAGAAGAAGTGATGGGAGATCCGGTCTATGGTATTCGTAAATCATATATTTATTTGGAGAATGTGGATAGAGTGCCTGATATGACCGCTGATGAGAAACGGATCCGAAAAGCGGAAGCAAAAGTCGTGATAGCTACTCATTATATTCAAATGATTCGCTTTTTTGGTGCAATGCCTTGGATAGACCATGCCTATAAACCTGATGAAGTATTCAGATTCTCCCGAATGACATTGGAAGAAACTGTGGATAAAACGGTTGCTTTACTGGATGAGGCGGCAGGCGATTTGCCTTGGTATACTACTGCTGTCGAATATGGGCACATGACGAAAGCTGTTGCTAAAGCTTTAAAATTTCGTTTGTTGCTGTTTGTTGCCAGTCCGTTATTTAATAATGACACCCCTTATTATGACGGGGCGGCTGCTACGGAACGATTGACTTGGTATGGCGATTATCAGCAGAGCCGATGGGAACGTGCTTTGGAAGCCGGCCGTGAATTTTTGCGACTGAACAAGCAGAATGGGGATTATTACCGGATTCAGAATACCGGAAATCCCCAGGAGGATTATGTGAATGGTTATTTTGTGAAAGGTAACCAAGAGGTCATTATGCCTTCTTTCCGTTGGGCTACTTATAAGTGGTATAAGGCGTTTCGTATGGATGAGCAAGGCTATGGTTCTCCACGCGGCAATTATGCGGATATGTTTCAATGGAAAGACGGAAGTAAATTCGATTGGGATAATCAGGTACACCGGGCACATCCTTTTTTTGATGAGAACGGAAAGCCGACCCGTGATGCCAGATTGTATGAGACTTTATTGGTGAATGGTGATAAATGGCAAGGTCGGAAATCGGAAGTTTATAAAGGTGGACGCGAAGGCTATGGCTCAGGAAGCAGTGTTGGTCAGAAAACACAATATGGTTACGGATTCCGAAAGTTCAAACGTGACGGTTCGGGAAGCAGTAAAACGAATGAAATGTTGAATAAACCTTATTCGTGCCCTCTGATACGTATGCCCGAAATCTATTTAGGGCTGGCTGAAGCGATGAATCATCTAAATCAGGCTAATCGTGCGGATGAATTTGGTAATACAGCTTATGATTACTTGAATCTGGTACATATGCGTGCGGGATTGCCGGCAGTGACTCCAACGGAAGTACCTTCGGGAACGGATTTGCTGAATTACTTGCTGGATGAACGTGCCTGTGAATTCGGACAGGAAGATGTCCGTTACTTTGATATGGTGCGATATAAGAAAGGTGTGGAATGGGTGGCCCGTCCTACGGAAATATTGGAAACGACAAAGAACGGGAATGATTTTGAATATAAAGTCAGCAAACGTAATGACATTGTATATTTATGGAAAGATCATTGGTATCTGATGCCATTTCCCCAGTCGGAGATTAATAAGAAATATGGTTTGATTCAAAACCCGGGCTGGTAGTAAAAAGTAATAATAAAAGGATGTAATTATGAATAAAATTCTATATACGATAGGGTTGGCATTTGCATTTTCTATCAATGTAATGGCACAACAAACGGTGGGTGGAATTATAAAAGATACGGCGGGTAAGCCTGTTTCCGGAGTTAAAATCTCGAAAGTGGGAGAATTTAGAAACAGCAGCGTTACCGATAAAGACGGAATCTTCTCACTGGAATTGAAAGATGGGGATTATGTTGAACTGAATTATGCGGACGTGATAATAAAACGGGTTAAAGTAGCCGGCGAAATGATGAATATTGTTCTTGACTTTCAGAAAGATGCTGCGGTTGATCTCGGTTTTATGAAACGTACGGAAGCAAATCAGACGCAGGCTGCGACGGCTATTTATGCGGATCAGATTGAAAAGAATGTTACTTCTATGTCGAAAATGAATAACGCATTTTACGGTTTGCTTTCAGGGCTGCATCTCACACAGAAGGTTGGCTGGCGTACGAATGCGGAAATGAGAGTACGTGGGCAGGGAGGCATAGACGGTGGTGCGCCTTTGATTATTGTGGATGGATTCCAACGGGCGTTAGATCATCTTGTATTAGAAGAAATAGAGTCTGTACAAGTATTGAAAGACGGAGCGGCTACCGCTTTGTGGGGAGCTCGTGCTGCGAATGGTGTACTTTTAGTCAATACCAAACGAGGAATATATAACTCTTTTGATATTGATGTGAATTACCGGCATGGTTTCGATTTCTCAATTAACCAGCCGGAGATGGCAGACGCCTATACCTATGCTATGGCGCAGAATGAGGCTTTATATTATGATGGTTTACCCATGCAGTATTCTCAGAAGCAATTGTCGCAGTTTAAAAACGGCTCAAACCCGCTTTATTATCCGAATGTGAACTGGGTGAAAGAAGGAACTAGAAATCACAGTGAAAACAACCAGTTTAATGTTGTGATGCGGGGCGGCGGCAAGCGGGTACGCTATTTGGCTTTGTTGGATTATAAAAACAGCTTTGGACTGCTGAATGAAGGTTGGTCACACTATTCTGACCGCTATAACTCACAAATCCGTAATTATGAATTGCAGTTGCGCATGAATCTGGATGTCGATATAACTTCCAGTACGAAAATGAAATTCGATTTATTCGGGACTATCACAGAAGAAAAGCGCCCTAACACAGAAATAAACGCTATTTTCGAGAATTTGTATAAGGTCCCCGCTGCTGCTTTCCCTGTGAAGACGAGCAATAATAATTGGGGAGGAAATACGATTTTTAAAATGAATCCGATTGCGACGATCGCTGATGTGGGATATGTGCAGGATAACCGTCGTCTGTTGTATGCCGATATGCGTTTGACTCAGGATTTGTCTATGTTTGTTGAAGGATTGAACGCGGAAGTTGCGGTTGGATATGATAATTCTGCTACGTATCAGGATATAGGCAGCAAGACTTATTCGTATGAAGTAAGCTATCTGGCGGAAAATGGTCTTCCGGTGAGCGAAACCTATGATACGAATACGAACATGCAGGTTACTTCTTCCAAATTGAATAAACAGATATTACGTGCCACCGTGGAAGCTAAGTTGAATTATGACCGTATGTTTAATGAGCATCAATTGTCTGCTGCTGCCGTATATCGTCAGGAGGCGGAAGACGGTCTGACAGTCGGCACTTCGTATTATCGTCAGAATGTAATGGGAGTGGTAGGATACAATTATGCTAATCGCTATATGGTAGATGTAGTAGGTAATTATTATGGTACCAGCGTATTATTGAAGGGAGATAAGTTCCGTTTCTATCCGGCTGTTTCAGTAGGCTGGAACTTGACTAATGAAGCTTTTTTGCAGAAAGCGTCTAAGCTGGATTTATTAAAGTTGCGTGCTTCATGGGGACGTTCGGCAGTAGATAACCTGGCTTATGGATTAGGCAATTATTTCTGGACGGGGACCGGCAATTATCCTTTTGGTGAGAGCATGACTCCTGTCGGTGGCTTGAAAGAACAGAAGTTACCGATGCATCAGTTAAATTTGGAAACGGCAGATAAGTATAACATCGGTGTAGACGCCAGACTCTGGAAAAACCTGACTGCCTCTGTAGATGTATATTATGACCGCCGGACGAATATATTAGTTGCCAACAATAAGATCTCAAAGATGTTGGGTATCGACCCGGCACAGGAAAACGTAGGAAAAGTTGAAAGCCGTGGTGTAGAACTGAACTTAGGCTGGAATGGCAAACATAAGGACTTTAGCTACTATGCAAATGCAAATTGGGCATTGAATGATAGCAAAGTTATCGAAAATGGGGAAGCATACCAGCCTTATGACTATTTATATGCAAAAGGTCATAAAGTGGGACAGTTGTTCGGTCTGGAAGCTATTGGTTATTTCAGGGATGAAGAAGATATAGCCAAGAGCCCGGAGCAGACTTTTTCAATAGTGCGTCCCGGGGATATAAAATACAAAGACCAGAATGGAGATAAGAAAATAGACAGTGAAGATAGGGTAGCTATCGGTAAATCGACTACCGTGCCTGATATGGTGTTTGGTTTGAATCTGGGCTTTGAATATAAAGGCTTTGGCATAGATATGGTATTTAACGGTATCAGTGGATTGACGAAACAGTTGAACGTGGCGAATGTACACCGTCCGTTACGCAATGGAAATACAAATATCGCGACCTGGTATTTGAAGGATAAAGTTCGTTGGACGGAGACGACGAAAGATATTGCGAATGTTCCCCGGCTCTCTACTTTATCTAATGAAAATAATTATCAGGCCAGTACCCAGTGGATTGAGGACGGCTCATTCTTCAAGTTGCGTAATCTGAACGTGTATTATACTTTGCCGCAGAAATGGTCGGAGAAACTAAAGATGGATAAATGTCAGATTTATGCAAGAGCGCAGAATGTGTTCTCCATAGATAAAATTAAGTATTTCAATTGTGAAGACCTTACTTTGGGATATCCCGACTTATTTTCTGTATATGTGGGTCTGAATATTAATTTTTAAACAAGAAGAGTTATGTTGAGTATAAAGAAATATATAATGGCAGCTTGTGTATTGTTATCATTGGGTGGATGCGATTTCCTGGATTATGATGAAACATCGGGAAAAACACAAGAAGAGGCCTATGCTTATTATGATAACCTCAATCAACTGGTAGCGTATGTATATACTTTTTTGCCCGTTGATTTTGGCAGGGTAAGTGATGCTATGATGGAGTCTGCCACCGACAATTCTGTATATACATGGGAGGATAATAGTATCTATTATCTGACTAATGGAGTCTGGAGTCCGTTGAAACGCGTGGATGACGGTTGGGGATTCTGGCAGGGAATCAGGAGCGCTAATTCTTTTTTGGAGAACTATGATCTTGAAGTGTTGAAGCGTTTCGAGTACAACGAAGATTATAAAGAGATAATCAAAAAGGCTGAAAAGTTCCCTTATGAAGTCCGTTTCCTGCGTGCCTTCTACCTGTTTGAATTGGCGAAGCGGTATGGTGATATTCCTTTATTGACCCGTACTTACCAACAAGAAGAAATAAATTCTGTGGAAAAGACTTCGTTTGAGGAAGTGATAAGTTTTATAGAGCAAGAATGTACGGAGATAGCTCCGGAACTGCCGGTTAACCAAAATGAACTGATGAAGGAAACCGGTAGAGTGACCCGTGGAGCGGCTTTAGCTTTAAAATCAAGAGCCCTGCTGTATGCTGCCAGTCCGCTTCATAATTCGGGTAATGATGTGACCCGATGGGAAAAAGCGGCAAAAGCGGCTTATGAAGTTATTGCGTTAGGCGTATATGAATTACCTAATGTTTTGGTTGACCCCTTATATGATACTCTGGGAGGAAATGAAGTCTTGAAATCCAAGCAACTAATCTTTGAGCGCCGTAATGCAACGAAAGATAATGCGTTTGAGGCTCGTAATGAACCGATGGGATATGAAGGAGCCAAAGGAGGTAACACGCCGACGCAGAATTTAGTGGATGCTTACGAGATGAAGGATGGCGTTTCTTTTGACTGGAACAACCCGAATCATGTTGCCAATATGTATTATGACGAAGATGGAAAGCAGACACGTGACCCCCGTCTTTACGTGAATGTACTGACGAATGGTGCAACTTGGTTGTCACAAACGGTAGAAGTATATGAAGGTGGCAAACATAAAATATTGGATGGCTCGACTAAAACCGGATACTATTTGCGTAAATATATGAACCCTTCCGTATCTCTCGATCCGGTGAAACCCAATAAATTGGAACATCATTATATTTTGTTCCGTTATGCAGAGATCCTGTTGAATTATGCGGAAGCAATGAACGAATGGAAAGGACCGGACGCTGAAGGAGATAAATGTCCGCTGACAGCACGTGCTGCTTTGAATCAGGTGCGTGATTGTGCCGGAATGAGACACATAGAAGAGAATGGTGAGGCTTTTACGCAAAAGATACGTAATGAACGTCGTATAGAACTGGCTTTTGAAGGACATCGCTTTTATGATATTCGTCGTTGGAAGATTGCCGGTAATGATGAAGTCAGAAATATATACGGGATAAAGATTATAAAAAGTGGAGACTCCTTTACATCTTCGAAAGTCCTGTTGAATAAACTGTATTGGGATGATAAAATGTATCTTTTCCCTTATCCGCAGAATGAGGTATATATGAATCCGAATCTGACACAGAATACGGGTTGGTAATAACAATGTAAAAGGAATGATATGAATACAAGTTTTTTATATGGAATATTATTGACCTCGTTAAGTATGTCGATGACGGGGTGCAGTGACGATAAGGATCTCTTTTTTGAAAATCTGCAGAGTGACGAGACGTTGGAAGTGGTACACCCTAATGAGTGGGACAAGCCATATCCGCGTGAGGAACATGAGCTTTATTTGAATCCGGTTTCCATGATTGCGCCTCGCTCTGTAAAAGGGAAAGAGGAGTTTCTGGAGTTTGAAGTATCTCAGGATATGAACTTCTCGGGTGAATCTACGTTCCGGTCGGGGAAAGTATCTTGGAACATTTATAATATTCATAAGGAAATGCCTGTCGGAGAGTGGTACTGGCGTTTCCGTAAGATAAGTCAAGAAAATCAAGCTGGAGCCTGGAGCGAAGTGAATAAGTTCACAGTGACAGGAAAAGAAGATGTATTTGTGACACCTGCTTTCTCGGAGTTCCTGAAAAATATGCCGGCAGGATATCCCCGTATTCACTGTTACTTGGATAAAGACCTGCCGACAGCCCGCGAAAAAGTGGAAAGCAGCCCTGAATATGCCAGTTTTATGGGAAGGGTTCGGACAGCATTGGAATATATGCCAACGACAGACCTTTATGCAGACAACAAAAAGGTAGAAGCTCTCAGGACGAATGTGGAGTACACTTTGTACACTGCGCATATGCTTTTACAGGATACTAAATATCAGGATAAAATATTGGAGATTGCGCGTACTTTATTATATGTCGATATATCTTCCATGGAAAATTTGTCGGAAGCGGCGGTGATTAGTGCATGGAGCCATATTTATGATGCGTGTTATGAACGGTTGACAGGAGAGGAACGGGAAAGAATAGAAGATATTTTGATGACATTCATCTCTAAGCATTACAATTCTTTCAAAGGAAGACTGGAATGTCAATTCTTTGACAATCACGTTTGGCAGCATATATTAAGAGCTATCACGCAGGCAACACTGGTCATTCATCAAAAGTATCCGGTAGCGTTGGAAGCATTGGAATATTGTTATGAAGTATGGAGTACACGTGCGCCGGATGCCGGACTTAACCGTTTCGGAGCCTGGATAAACGGAGTCGGTTATTTTGATGTCAACACCCAAAGTTTGTGCTATATGCCTTTGCTGTTCTCCCATTTGACCGGTGCTGATTTCTTGCAGCATCCTTGGTATAAAACGGCTGGGAAAGCGATGATGTATTCTTGGTTACCCGATTCAGGGCACGCCGGTTTCGGAGATAATAACAGTACTGTCTTACTTTACTCTCCTACCAGGCAGCGTGTTGCTTTTGCCGATTTTATAGCTCGGGAAGTGAAGGATTCTTATGCGGCCTGGTATGTGAAGGAGTGTGGAAATACGGTCTATGATGATACTTCCTTACGTTTGTATCGTATGGCAAGGTGGCATATATCTTACGGTTCACCCGAATTGAGCGGGGATAAACTGGATAACTTTGTCTGGTATAAAGATACGGGAGAAGGGGTTGCGTATTCCAGTCTGTCGGATAGAAGTAAAAATATGGCACTTGCGTTCCGTTCCAGTCCGTTTGGTTCGGGTAGCCATACGTTGGCCGATCAGAATAGCTTCAAGTTATTGTATAAAGGCAGATATGTCTATTTGAATGCGGGTTACTATCAGAATTTCAGTGACAAACATAATATATTGCAATACCGGCATACACGCGGACATAATTCAATATTGGTAAATGGAATCGGCCAGCCTTTTACTCCAAAGGCATACGGCAATATCAACAGGGCATTAAATGGCGAAAATTTGGCTTATTTTATGGGAGATGCTTCGCATGCGTATTGTGGAATCTCGGATCTTACTGTATGGACTAACAACTTTAAAAATGCCGGACTTTCTCAAACGCCGGAGTATGGTTTTGGAAAGACACCATTGAATAATTATAAACGCCATATCTTTATGCTTCGCCCCAATAAGGTGGTTATCTATGATGATTTGGGAGCTGACGAGCCGGCTACCTGGCAATGGCTGTTGCATAGTTTGACAGAATTCCATATTGTAGGTAATAAGGTAACGACTGAATATGAAACAGATAAAGGTAACTTTACTTCTGTTGCGCAGATATTCAGTGAACAGGCTCCCGGTATAGAAACAACCAACAAGTGGTATCCGGGTGGAGAACCGACCGATCAGGATCCGGTGAAGTATCCTAAACAATGGCATCTCACCGCTACATTCGGTCCTAGTATGAATAATAAGATTTTGACCGTTATTCAGTTGGGTGATGATAGTAAACAAATTGAGGACATTTGGCAAGTCAATAATAACTTTATAGTAGGCGACTGGAATATACAGGCGGAAATGGGAGCAAACAATGCTGCGGCTATCACCATAACCAACAAGGTGACAGGTACGGTATTCAGTTATAATGAAGAGATGGTCATCAATGGAGCAACTTATCAGCGTGGGCAGGAAGGTTCTTCCGTTTTGTATGACAATGTAGGCGGTACCATGCAGGTGCAGGAAATGTCGGATAAACCCTTGCAATCTACAAGAGCCGTGAGTAAATAGAATTGAAGTTATTAAAACATACGGATATGAAAAGAATATTCTTTATAGTTACAATCATATATATGGCTATGTTGACATCGTGTAGCCGCGAAGAAACGGCAGGCAGCCAAAAGGAGGACAGTCGGGTATATATACAGATGGAGATTCCCGGAAATATTGCGGGAACACGTGCGCAGGTTAATATACCTGCTACTCATAAATTGCGTTGTATGATTGAGGTGTGGACAAAAGAAACGCCTGTTTTGAAGTATCGTGAAGAAATAGCGGTAGAAGCGGGGGCTGTTCCTTCTTTTAATTTTGCGTTGGAAGAGGGCGATTACGACTGTCTGATGTGGGCGGATTTTATTCCACGGGATGCGGTCGCTGTTGAGAAAACGTCGGATGAAGTGACATATAATCATTTTGAGGATGTATGTTATCATACGGATGATTTGCATGCTGTTACGATTAAGGATGCGCAACTACTTTTTGATACGGATATCTGCGACGCCTTTTTCGCTAAACTGTCACTGGCAAAAGATGAAACACCAGTGACGGAGCGGCTTAAAATGACGCGTCCGTTTGCCAAACTGATTGTTAAAGAGAAAGACGCACAATGCTTTGCCACTCTTAAAAAGATGACGGCTAGCTATGAGGTACCCAAAGGTTTTAACGTTGCTATCGGTGAATCTCTGGTGGGAACACTTCCTGTAAGCTATACCAAAACTTTTGAAGGAGACAAGTCCCAAGTGTTGTTTACCAATTATATTTTTGCTCCCGCTACCGTGGAAGGTCGGGTTTTATCAGCTGTTGCGTTATCATTCACTACAACGGGGACAACGGACTGTGAGATTCCGGCAGGAAGTATTGTCCTGAAACGCAATCAACGTGTCAATGCCAATGGCTACTTGATTCAGGGTGGTGGTATAGATCCCGAACCGGGTGAAGATGAAGAACTGAATGTCGGTGATTATTTCTTTATTGATGGAACTTGGAGTTCTGTTTTGACAGATGAGAATAAAGCGGATTGTGTGGGGATTGTATTCGCTGTTGACCCTCAGAGTGGTGATGATATCACTCATTATGGAGAGAGTTTTGCAGGTAAAAGTATCAGAGGATATGTGATGGCTTTGGATAATCTGAAGAATCCTTCTACAATAACAATAGAGAATAAAGTTACCGGAACAAGCGGACGTCCTTATTTCTATAAATTTGATGGTAAGAATCCGGATGCTTCGGTCACTCCTTTTACGTTGGAGGGGCATGTAAATCTGGTTGATTATGACGGATACGCCCAGACACAGGCTTTCTTGAATTCCGGACTTTTCAAGGAACACTCCACTGATATGTCTTATCCTCTCCTTCAATGCTTTGAAGCGTGGAGCCCAACAGCGACGAAACCTCAGAATGCGAGTCCATGGTATATTCCTTCTTTTAAACAGATGCTGGATGTTGTAGGAAAACGTTACGGGTATGCCGGTGATGATACATATCCTGCTGTAAGCAAGGTGGAAGCTTTTGCGGCGGCTTTTGAGGAAGCTGCCAAACCTTTTAATACTAATAATAACGGATATCATATGGGAACTTCTTCATTGAATGGTAAAACGCCGGCAGAACCGGTTGCTATCACTGTAAATGCGGATGGAAGTAGAGTGCAGCCCTGGACACCGAGTAGTCCTGTCGAATATCTCACCCGTCCTGTTTTGACTATTATTAAATAACTCTTAATTGTAATAGCATGAAAAAGATTTTTTTAAGCTTGATGATATTTCTATGTTTGGGGCTGTTTGCTTCATGCAGTGAAGAAGAAAAGACCACTGTAAAATCGGAACAGGCATATATTACGGCTATCTTTCCTAAGAAGCTGGCAGTTTCGCAAGAGGGAGATGTCGCTTCTCATAAGTTACGTTGTATAGTAGAGATATGGAGTAAAGGTGCGGATGCGAAATTAATAAATCACGAAGAAGTAGTAATAGCACCTGCTGCCCAAGCAGAGGGCCTGTCGTTTGAGTTCACTCTTTCCGAAGGTAACTACGACTGTTTGATGTGGGCCGACTACATTGATGAAAACGCGTCATCGGGACCAAAAGATGCCACTGCTTTCACTCATTATCCGGATAAATATTACAATACTTCCGACCTGAAAAAGATTACAGTGAAAGATGTCAGTAAACTTATTAACAATGAGGCTTGTGACGCTTTCTTTTATTGTGGGGAGATTCAAAAAGGCGGAGAAGCGCTTCAGCAGGAGATACAGTTGATACGTCCATTCACTAAGATCAGTGTTATAGAGAAGAATTTGCGTGAATTTAATTTGTTGAAAGGGCTGGATGTTTCTTTTGATACTTATACCGGTTTTGATGTCAGCACTGGGAAAGTGTTGGAAGAACTGGCCAAACTGACTTTCAGGGAAGAAAATTTTAACCCGGAAACTGCTTTGAACGGAACGGTGTTTACCAGCTATGTTTTCTCTAACGCCGAGAGCCGTAATTTGGGGAAAATAGAGATGAGCTTTACGACAGAGTTAGGTGTTCAGAATGTGGTAGTTCCGGAGATAATACCATTGTTGCGTGGACAACATATTAAGGTGAGCGGTAATATGATGGCAGAATCTCCTGATCCGGATATTGAATATGAAATTAGCTTTGACATAGATGTGGAAGATTGGAAAGATAGCGATCAGACAATATCGACAACGAAAGTGAAGGCAAAAGTCGGTGATTTCTTCTATAGTGACGGAACCTGGTCGTCTACCATAAAAGCACCGGAAGCTACATCTGCAACTATTGTGGGAATTGTCTTTAAAGTCGGTGCGGATGCTACCGATACGGAAAGTAACTATGATAACTTGCCTGCCATTAACGGGTATGTGGTAAATATCAATGATATAACTTCTTATCTGGGAACGAGCGCGACAGGGCTTGCCTGGTGTAAGACAAGGACAAACGCTGATCTCAGTGAGAATGTCAGTGCGGATACAAAAGATTATCTCGGATATAAGAATACAAAATGGCTTTTGGATAATCTGGGTGCGGCAGTAACGGGTGTTGATAATGAAGTGTATCCGTTGTTTGATATAATGATTAAAAATGAACTGCCCGCAGTGTCCGGCACTAACAGTGGATGGTATCTGCCTTCAGCCGGACAGATGGAAACTCTTTATCAGATGAAATCAAACTTGGATACTAAGTTTACAGAAGCCGGTGGTGTAGTATTCTCGCCTACCTCTTACTGGACTACAACTTATGATAGCAAGAATAAACAGCCTTTTGCTTTTGGCTTTGGAGACAGGGGAGACGGAAAACCTTATGTGGAAGTAGGTATGGCAAAGAGTATACCTTCTGATAGGGCTTTCTGTAACGCTCGTCTTCTTTTGACATTCTAAAGAACAAATGATAAAAGTGAGATAATATCTCTTATTATTTAAGGAGATAAAGAAAAATCCAACAATTGCCTGTATTGAATACAGGGAGTTGTTGGATTTTCTTTTTATGAACAAATTGTTATTATTCTCAGTCGTCCATTTCTACCGTTTGCCATTCAGTATCAATTTTATCATATAATACAGAAGCCTGGCTATGAGCAGATTTGTAGCTTTTTCCTTCTATTTCTATATTCTTTCTGCCATAACCGAATGTGGCTTTATTTTTAGTATTGTGAATGTATAAGTTGGCCGGTTGCTGTATATTCAATTCTGCTTCAATATTCCAATCCCCGATTTTGAACTTATTGCCTGCCTGATTAATATCTACGATGTGAAAATCGTCAGCTTCCACTTGGATAATAGTCAAAATACGATTGGCTTTGCTAGGTCCGAAACTGGCAGTCAATGACCATGGGGCGGAAAAGTCTTCTCCACGTTCAGCCGGGTATGTATTGGGTGGACTGACATACTGGTCGGTTTGCGTAATATTACATTTCTGCTCACAAAATAATTGAGCTACCGATTTGAAGTTATCTTTTTTATTTTCTGTGGTTAACTGTAACGTTTCAGGAATAATATCAAACTTTACCGGGCTATGCAATAACCAATCCCAACGAACTTTTTCTTTGGCTTCCAGTTCATCGTAGATAATGACTATATTAGGATGCAATAAGAAAATATGCCGTTTATATTTCTTTAGAGGTGTTTTTCCAAAACCGTTTTCTTCGGATTGCTCTAACTTATGATTTTTGAAATTACGTTGCCACATAGGGTATTCACTGATACCGCAGTAAGCATTGGAAGCGTCTCCCAAAGCATACGATATATGTTCTCCGTTAAACATTCGGGTAATATTTCCATAAGCACGAGTGGTAAATGGTTGTCCTATGCCGTTTATCAGCAAAGTATTGTGGGCGCGTGTGTGGCGGTAAGACAGCAAGTTGTGAGGATCTGAAAAGCTCATATAGTGTCCGACTGCATTGTAAACAGCTTTTCCGCCATATCGCAGGTTGAAAGCATTCTGGTTGGAGTGCGTATGGCTGCCTGAACCGAACGGGCTGGAACGGAAGCTTAAACTAAGATTCTTTTTATAATCTTTTAAATTGCTGTTGGCTATCATTTCACCGCAATCTTTAAACCATACGGCTTTCGGGGCATCGGTTGGCAAATCTGCCTTTGCCGGGCGTTTTTTACCACTTGCCATGCGGAACAGGCGTGTTTCAGATTCTGTGGTATATCGATTGTTGATAGAAGAATACCAAGTGGCGTAAGGGTCCCCATTCATACGTGCCAGAAAATCAGCAAAAGCGCTGCGGATACGTAAAGGCTTAGAATTCATCTGTTCATGCCCGTCACCAAAACCTGCACTGATAGATTCGGGTTGCCAGCTATAGGTCATGCCGATACCTGCATTTTTATACCACGGATGTTGCATGAAGTCTGTCCCGGTCAAATAGCTAAGCAATGTTACCATATATTGCAAGGTAACAGCGTTGGCGCTGAAGTAACATGTACCGTTATGCCAGGCACCGTCTCTGTTGAATCCTGATGCCGGTGCACGTGTAGTCCACAACTCATAACTATACTCCAGGTATTCTTCGATAAAGGGATATTTGCCATAAAGTACCAAAGCCGATTTCAGAAGATTTCTAAAAGTAAATTGCCAGAAATGATTGTCGAATATATGATTCTCTTCATTTCCGACCATACGTGTGCGGTAATAATAGGACAAAACATCTACTATTATTTTTTCTATCTGCTTATGTTCTTGCTCGGTGAATAGAGTGAAATGGTTCTCATACGTACACGCCAGGAGATATACCAGTTCTCCGGCTGTAAAATCATTTGCTATAATATTCTCTTTTAATTCTTTTTTCAGCAGGCACCGTACATTTTTTACCATTTTGTCGGCATAAATTTTATATCCCAGCATTTGATAAGCAGTATTCAGGTTATCACAATAAACAGCCATTTGAGAGACATGCTTATACGGGTTGGTATCTGTGCTGTAATCGGCACTAAGTGCTGTACGCGCATCACTTATCATATTCTCAAATTCGGGATGCGAACGCGCCTCTTTGCGTGCCTGCTCCATATTGTCATTGAGAAAACAATAAATGCGCGGTAAGTCTTTGGGAATGTTATTCAGAAAAACCTCTACTGGAGGAGTGGCGAATTTAGGAATATCATCTGTCATCTCGAAACTGAATGTTTCACTCCATGGCATTGCTTCACCCGATTTGCTGACGGAGCGAAAGCGCCAATACCAGGTTCCGCTATTCAACACTTTATGAGGATTGAACATGCACCATGCTACCGGTTTAGACAGTATGCTGCTTTCATCCTCAAACTTCTTATCCTGGGATAAGTTAAACTGTAAAAAATCCGATTGCTTCATGTTCAGAGGAACCAATAATGGAGCAGGATTTAAATATAAAATTTGTTCTTTTTGCGGATAAGGCGTTTGTCGAATGTTTTCAAGAATACAATTCGTCTTATCGGCATGTAGCTGTACACTTGTCATGCACAGCATTGTAAATGCTACAATGGATAATTTCATGATATAAAAACGTTTTAGAATGGTTGTATGCAAATGTATGAGGATTACCGTTTGCAATCAATTTGAGATTTCTAAAAATGTTTGGATATCATGCATGTATAGTTTGATTTCGTCTATTTTATTATCAATTTTGTCTTAACCGTTCATGACTTGTTTTCTTCCTGATGTTGCTTGATATATTCGCTGGGAAGCATGCCCATATTTTTCTTGAAACTGTTGGTGAAATAAGATGGGGAGCTAAAACCTATCTTATTACTGATTTCGGCAATTGTATAGCGGCCTTCGAGCAGCATTTGGCATCCTTTATTGAAACGGATGCGGCGGATGAAGTTTGCTGGGGCCTCGCCGGATATGGCATTCATCTTAATATATAGATTGGAACGGCTCATGAATAATTTGCTTGCCAAATCTTCCGTTGAGAATTTCTCGTCACTGATATTTTCTTCAATGATTTGTATCACCTTGCTCAAAAACTCACTATCCAAAGTATTGGAAGTCATTTTAGCCGTATCTATATTGATTGTGCTTGAATAATATTGCCGGAAGCGTTCTTTGGCTTTCAGTATATTATTGATTTTACCTTTGAGTAAGGAGATAGAGAAAGGTTTTCCGATATAATCATCTGCGCCGACATCAATACCGGAGGTCTGGTCTTCGAGAGAACTCTTGGCAGACAGGAGAATCACCGGAATGTGAGATGTCTGTATGTTACGCTTGACCAGTTTGCATAATTGCAGGCCATCCATTTCGGGCATCATCACATCAGAAAGTACAATATCAATTGGTTGCGTTTTCATGATGTCTAGTGCGACTTTACCGTTTGTCGCTGTCACTATTTGGTATTTGGACTGCAAGGATCCTTTCAGGTAATCAAGCATTTCGGCATTATCGTCTACTAGTAGCATAATAGATTTGTTTATGCCCTCTTCCGTGGTATTCTCCGGACTATCCTCTGCCGGAATATAGGATATGGATTCGTCAATATAAAACGTAGAATCGGAACTTTTGACCGGTTGTTTTGCCAATTCTTCCGCAGTATATGTATTCATATCTTTGGGAAGTGTGATATTGAATAGAGTGTATTGTTGCTCTTTGCTATCCACAGAAATGCTGCCATGATGTTTGTCGACCAGGCATTTTACCAAAGAAAGACCGATACCGGTTCCCTTGTCATTCTCGTTCACTTGATAAAAACGCTCGAAAACGTTGTTCAGTTTTTCCTGGGGAATCCCTTTCCCATTGTCTCTTACGCTAAATCCGAAGGTATCTTCTTTTTCCCAAAGTTCCAGTTCTATTCTTCCTTTGTCTGGTGTAAACTTGAAAGCGTTGGATAAGAGATTGATTAAAATCGTTTCAATGTACTTTTTGTCAACCGGGAGCTGGGAAGTGGTTATACTGGAATGAAACAGATAATCTATGTTCCGGGATTCAGCCTGGTTATAGAACAGCATGAATATCTGCCGGAACCATTCTTCGATATTGCAGACTTCTACCTGAATGGGCAAAGCACCGGATTCCGCTTTTCTGAAGTTTAGGAGCTGGTCAATGATATGCAGTAATCTGCGGCTATTCTGATAAACATATTGTAAGTCGCGTTGCAGCTTTTTATCCAACATTCTGCTTAATTTCATCATATCTTCCAATGGGGCGATAATCAGGCTTAGCGGAGTGCGCAACTCATGTGACATATTCATGTAGAAACGGACCTTTTCAGTGTTGAGCTCCTGTATCTTGTTGTGTTCCAGTGTCTCGACCTGCAACTGCATTCTCATTTTCGTTCTTGCGATGAAGAAATACATAATCCAGCCGATAATACCTAGACCGCACAAAATAAAGATAAACTTGGCTATCCATGTCTGATACCACATTGGAGTGATATGTATGAAGAATTTGGTTGGAGTTTCACACCATTTACCATCATTATTACATGCTTTTAGCAGAAAAGTGTAATGTCCGGGAGGGAGATTGGAATAGCTGACATTGCGCTCTTCGGTAGAATTCCACTCTTTATCGAAACCTTGCAGTTGATAAGCGAATGTATTGCGTTGGTTACTAAGGTAGTTTGAAACGGTAAACCGAATATTGAATTGTCGTTGGCTGAACGGGAAATCTATGCCTTTCAATTGTCCATATTCATCTCTGTGCATGCAGAAGGTTTCGTCTTGACTATGGGTGACTACTTGATTCATCAGAGATATTCCTGTAATATCAGGTTGAGGCATGAATGGGTTCTCCATAAACTTGAACGGACTAAAATAAGTGATGCCATTCAGGCTTCCGAAGTAAAAAGTGCCGTCGGAACCTTTACAGTAACCATATACGTTGAACTCGTTATGGCTCAATCCGTCTTCCTGCCGATAATTATAGAATTGTTCTCTGTCAATGTCGAAACAGGACAGCCCTTTATTGGTGCTTAGCCATAAGCGTCTTGAATTGTCTTCCAGAAGACCGTATATACAATTGTTGATGAGGCCGTTTTTAACCGTATAATGTTTGTGCAGTGTTATATCCGGTCCGTATTGGTATAGGCCATTGGCAGAAGTGACCCATATATTTTTTTGAGTATCTTCGTGAATGCAATAAGCTATGATATGAGTCGAAAAGTCGGAAGACAAATTATCTGTCAGATGTTGTACTTTGGAAGTGCCGGTGTATAAGAACAGCCCTTTTTCGGTGGCAATCCAGACTTTGCCGGAGGAATCACGGTATAAAGCTCTTATTAATATTCCGGATAATTCCGGGTTACTTTCAGCCAATGGATGTTTTCTGAACTCTTTGGTTGTTTTGTTGAAGAGCAGCAGACCGACCATTGAGCCTACATAAAAGTTTTCACCGTCATCCAGTAGAGAGTAGCAACTGTTGTCTTCAGCTTCCATTTGCGGAATTGAGAAATTCTCTATTTTTCCTGTTTTTGTGTGGATATAGCTTAGTCCGCCGGAGTGTGTACCTACGTAGATATTGCCGGATTTATCAAGTGAAATGGCTTTGATATTGTTGGAACGTAACCCATTCCCTTGTTTCGTGGCTCTGTAATAAGAAAAAGTCTGTTTTTGATGGTCGTAGTAGTTTACACCACCATCATTTGTTCCGATCCATAGATTCTTGGTGGATGGTTCTTCCACGATACAGCTGACGACTTTGTCATTCAGGGAGTTGAAATAAGGAGAATATTCCAACGTTTTAAATGTCGGGGCAAACGGGTGGTAATAATTGATTCCGTCATAATAGGTTCCTACCCATATTCCTCCCTGATTGTCTATAAAGAGAGAGCGGATAGAACTATGAGACAAACGTTTTTCAAATATTTCGTGCTCCGGATCAAAGCAGAACAATGCTTCGGTGGTACCAATCCATATCTGTCCGTCTGTATATTGTTTCAGTACCCGCACTGTATTGGCGGGAGAGAACGTATTACTTTTATCTATCTGATATTTTTTCAGTATCTGCCATTTATTGTTGAAACGATAGATTCCCTTCTTCTGGGTTCCCACCCAGTAGTCTTTGGTATTGGTATTGTAGATGATGCTGGCAATTGGCGTTTCAAGTAGTTCGGGGAGTATTTTTTCTGTTTTCTTCGTATGGATTGAGTATAGATATGCACCTTGGGAAGTTCCCAATAATAGTTTATCCTTTATTCTGCAAATAGTGTTGATGGTGAGATGCTTAAGTGTTGGGGTGATATGCAATTCCTTACTTTCTTTCTGAAAGGAGATAAGTCCGATGTTTGTTGCGAGAAATAGGATACCTTTATCGGAGGCATCCTCTATTGCCAATACCTGAAAAGGAGTATCAGGCAAGAGATAATTGGTGAAATTGTCCGTTTCCGGGTTGTAACGTGATAAACCGACCAGCGTACCGAACCACGATACGCCATCCGAATCGGTGCAAAGTGATATAATCTGGTTATTTGCAATAGAAAGACTGTCGTTGGAAGCGTGATAGTAGGTGGTGAACGTATAGCCGTCATAACGGTTCAGACCATCTGTCGTACCAATCCATACTTTGTTATTTGCGTCCTGCATCATTCCCCATACGGTGTTTTGAGACAATCCTTCATTTACGGAAAGTTTCCTGAAATTTATGTAATCAGTGGATGCAGCCCTGGTATTAAAACTAAAGAATAATATGAATGATAAGCAAATAATTTTGTGACCAGTAAATAATAGTGTTTTCATTTTATATCCATTTGAGGTTATTAAAAATGATAGATTAAAGACAGTTTTCTGAAATGATTCTTATCATGAGCAAATTTAATAAGAATTTATCAAAAAACTTTCTTGTTATTACCCATATCTATTTTGATTTTCTCTATTTTTATGTTGTTTGTGTCTAATATCCTTGTATAGATGCTCTATATCAGGTGTCAGAAGGGTGGCTTTGAGAATAAAAAAGGAGAATCGGCTATAAATATATGTCAGCCGATTCTCCTTTTTTATGACTCGATTAAGCGCTCTCAAGAAGCTTTTTTCTCTTTCACATCGCTGCTGGCTTCCACTACATTCACTACATAGTCACCTAGCTTTTCGCATTCGGCGATAATATCCATGTAGTAAACTCCCATCTGATAATCATATTCTTTGTTGTTCACATCCAGAATATTTTGATTCTTCAGTTGGTTACGATAATTATTAATTTCGTTTTCGATGTTGAAGGACTTGTTGATATCGATGCTTTGGTGTTCCGGTTTTTCTACTACCACAATCATTTGGGCAAGTGCATCGTTCGTCAGCTTCATCATGAAATGAATATGTTCATATTGTTTTTCGGTAAAGTCTTGATTAGTCTGACGTTTCCGGTTGATGGTGCGTGCCAGATTATAACAGCTGTCACCGATACTTTCAATTTCCGTTACTTCACGCAGCATGGCACGTATCTGTAACTTACTTTCAGAACTTAAACGGCCTTCAGATACTTGATTCAGGTAGTTGGCTATTTCAAGTTCCATGTTGTCACTGATATTCTCATATTTTTCGATCCGGCTAAATAGTTTATTGAAATCATCATCTTTTTCTGTATGTAGCAGATCCTGTACCATGCCGAACATTCGGTGTGTACGTTCTGCGAAAAGATGGATTTCTTTGCGTGCTTGAAGGATAGAGAGTTCAGCGGTAGAAAGCATACCACCGGTGATGAACCGCAAACGAGGTTCTTCGTCCTCTTCTTTGGGATGGATTAAAGCGCATACGGTACGTTCAATCAGTTTCACGCCCCATATCAGGATACATACGTTACAGATATTGAACACAGAGTGGAAAGCAGACAGTTTGTATGAGATGGCAACTTCAGGGTTGTTTGTTTGAAAGAATGTGTCTACAATCCAGTTCACAAACTGCATAAAGGGGTGGAAGATGACCAATACCCAGATAACACCGAACACATTAAAAACAAAATGGGCCAATGCTGCCCGCTTAGCCTGTGTGTTGGCTGTAAGTGCGGCAAGGTTGGCCGTGATAGTGGTTCCGATGTTTTCTCCCAAAACGAGTGCTGCTCCCAGCTCCAGACTGATCCAGCCGTTGGCACACATAATTAATGTGATTGCCATGGTGGCTGCAGAGGCTTGCACAATCATGGTCAATATGGTACCGATGAGCAAAAACAGAATAATGGAGAAAAATCCCATATCTGTGTAGTTCTGTACGAAGGCGAGCATTTCCGGGTTGGCATTCAGGTCGGGGGCGTTTGCTTTTAAATAAGAGAGCCCCATGAAAAGGAAAGAAAAACCAAAAATGAATTCACCGATGGACTTGCGGTTGCTTTTACCGGAGAAGATAAGCGGAAGGGCGATAGCTAGAAGTGGAAGAGCAAAGGCAGCCATGTCGACTTTAAATCCGAAAATTGAAATGATCCAGGCAGTTACAGTAGTACCGATATTGGCACCCATAATAACGCTGATGGATTCGGCAAGTGTAAGTAACCCGGCGTTCACGAAACTAACGACCATCACCGTCGTTGCTGAAGAAGACTGGATAAGAGCTGTTATTAACACTCCTGTTAAAACTCCCGTTACCCGATTGGTAGTCATTGCCGTTAGAATACTTCGCAATCTGTCACCCGCGACCTTTTGTAAGCCCTCGCTCATAATCTTCATTCCGTAAAGGAAGAGTCCTAATGAGCCTATGAGCTTTAAAAAATCATAAAAAGAATATTCCATCTATAATATTTTTAATGGTTATTTGTTCTCTATCTGATTATAAGTATATTAGTCCCAAATTATTCACCTTTTAACGAACTCGATGAAACAGATGTTACAAATATGTTGCAAAAATAACAATATTTCCAAAGAATTCCCTATCGGAAGCTCACTTTTGGATATTTATTACGGTTTTAATCTTAATTTTCCTTATCAAGTAGTAAGTGCCAAGGTCAATAATCGCTCCGAGGGACTTAATTTCAGAGTATATAATAATAAGGATGTAGAGTTTCTGGATGTGAGAGATCAGTCCGGTATGCGTACTTATGTCCGTTCGCTTTGTTTTGTCTTGTTTAAGGCTGTCACGGAACTCTTTCCTGAAGGAAAATTGTTTGTGGAACATCCTGTATCGAAAGGTTATTTCTGCAATTTGCGGATTGGACGTCCCATTGAACTCGAAGATGTGACACGTATCAAACAACGGATGCAGGAGATCATTGCGGAAGATATTCCTTATCACCGCATTGAATGTCATACAGCGGAAGCAGTACGGGTTTTCAGCGAACGGGGGATGAATGATAAAGTGAGATTACTGGAGACTTCCGGTTCGCTCTATACCTATTATTATACATTGGGTGATACCATTGATTATTATTATGGTAATCTGCTGCCCAGCACCGGATATCTTAAATTATTCGATATTGTGAAATATTATGATGGATTGCTCCTCCGGATTCCGAGCCGGGAAGACCCGAATATGCTCGAAGATGTGGTGAAGCAGGAAAAAATGCTGGATGTCTTTAAAGAATATCTGAACTGGAGTTATATCATGGGGCTTAACAATGCCGGAGATTTTAACCTGGCCTGCGAAGAGGGGCATGCAACCGATCTGATAAATGTTGCGGAAGCATTGCAGGAGAAGAAAATAGCCCAAATAGCCGATACTATATTCCATCGTGGTGAAAACGGTAACCGGGTAAAACTGGTATTGATTGCCGGACCATCCTCTTCGGGAAAGACAACTTTCAGCAAACGGCTTTCTATCCAGCTAATGACCAATGGACTGAAACCATTCCCGATCTCTTTAGATAATTACTTTGTGGATCGTGAAGAGACTCCTTTGGATGAAAATGGAAATTATGATTATGAATCATTGTATGCACTTGATTTGGAACTGTTCAATCAACAGTTGCAAGCACTCCTGCGTGGTGAAGAGGTCGAACTGCCTCGTTTTAATTTCTCCCTAGGCAAGAAGGAGTATAAAGGCGATAAACTGAAAATAGAAGATAATACGATTCTGATTCTGGAAGGTATTCATGCCCTGAACCCAGAACTGACACCGCATATACCGGCTGAGCGGAAATTCAAGATTTATGTTTCAGCATTAACCACCATCTCTTTGGATGATCATAACTGGATTCCGACAACCGACAACCGTCTGTTGCGTCGTATTATCCGTGACTTCAATTATCGGGGATACTCAGCACGTGAAACCATATCACGCTGGCCGAGTGTACGTGCCGGTGAAGATAAATGGATTTTTCCCTATCAGGAGAATGCCAACGTAATGTTTAATTCTGCGTTGCTTTTTGAGTTTGCAGTACTCCGTTTACATGCTGAGCCTATTTTGATGGGTGTCCCGCGCAACTGTCCGGAATATTGCGAAGCATATCGGTTACTGAAGTTTATCAAATATTTTGTTCCGGTACAGGATAAGGAGATTCCACCAACCTCTTTGTTGCGTGAATTTTTGGGAGGTAGTAGCTTTAAATATTAAGTATAAAAATTAGGATATATTCGTTATTTGTGTTTTCTTTGCAAAAATATAAATTACCTTTTGTTGTAGTAAGGCAAGAGAATACCAAATAAACAATATTTGAATAGGATTCTTTAGGGGAGAATACTGTATAATGACTGTTATACTAAACTATAATATTGAACCTTTAGTTACTTCTGCTGTTATAAAAGGACTACATGCAACAAAAAAATGTGAATATGATTTTTTATAATAGTCTTTTAGCAAAGTGGTTCTTGGGAAAAGGAAAGAAACACTATTTTATGTTAGGCTGGTTTTTCTTTACCCGGTATAAATACCTGGAAGTTTGGGAAGATATGGAGTTACGGATACATGCAAAGCAATATTGGGAATGCTTTTCTTTGACTCTGATACCAGCGTTGATTTTGTCATTACTGTTTTCATGGTGGTGTATGATACTACCATTCGTAACTTATGACCTCCTTTATTGGTTTGAAAAAATCATCTACCACCATTCAATATTTAATTGGGAGGCGATAAAACATTGTGGCGATACGCTTTATCTCCGAAAGAGAAAAGCGTATGCCTGGAAGAAAGGTTACGGGAAAAAAGAGTTGCCTGTATCCAGATGGAATGATTGATTCTTTATTTCAAATGCTTCTTTATCCAAAGCAGATGTCCATACTCTGTATCGTTGGAGGTCCAATGCTCATTAATAGGAGTAATCAGGGCTTCTTTCGGACAGTTTAGTACATTGTATACAATATAGCTGGTAGTCGGAGGACAGGTGTCATCATTGAATCCCCATGTTATATAGGTGTCTGCTTTTATCAATTTAGCAAAGTTCACTACATCATAATAGGCCATTGTCTTTATTTTTTCAGGGGTATCCATATCCACCGAATTTCTAAAGAAATGAGGATAGCCACCGGCACGTCCGGCTTTATAGCCTGCCATATCGCTTAAGGCGGGATGATTGGCGACACAAGCTGTCACCCGTTCATCCAGTCCGGCGGCGATCAACGCCAGGGCGCCTCCCTGGCTACCTCCTTGTGCGATTACATTTTTGCCATCCCATTCCGGCAGGGAAGTTAAAAAGTCGATGCCACGCACACAGGCCAGATATACCCGTTTCATATAATAATTATCACGACTGTCGAGCCCGTTGGTCAGATAGCCGTTTTCTCTGCCGTTAAAAGCGTTGCTGATTTCTTTAAATTCTTCATCGGTCATTTCCGGATTCAGGCCGTGTATCTCGAATTCAAAACGGATGCATCCTTGTTCCGCATAATATTTATGACGTAGAGGTTCTTTGATGGTTTTGATACCTGCTCCCGGAGGGCACAAGACAACCGGAAACTTTCCTTCTTTTTTCGGATAGAATAAATATCCGTAGACGCATTGCCCACGTTTGTTCAGTTGTAATTTTACGAGATAACAGTCTATTTTATCAGTGGAATATTTATCGGCATGTTCTTTGGTATACGTTAGAGGAAACTCCTTTTGTTCCGCTTTAGCCTTTTCCCAAAATTCCTTGAAATCGGAAGGCATGGTGGTATACGGACGAAGTTGCTCCGGTGAAAATCCTACTTTGATATGATGTGAATAAGTCTTTCCATCTACGGTTGCTTTCAGGCGACAGTCGCGGAATCCCGGCTCTTTCATTGTGCCCACGGGAATTACCCCCCTGCCATTCTTTAAAGTTACACTTCCTTTTGTATCGGCAACAGGCATCATATCACCACCTATTTCATAAGTGACGGTTACGTTATCTCTGGGGATACCGTATTTATAGAATTGTACTTCCACAGTTGCTTTTTCTCCCGTTTTATAAAGCCAGTCGGCATGATTGGGTACGGTGACCCAAAGCACATCGCTTTTATAAGGATAGTTCTCAGCTACGGCGGACAGCAAGGTAAGTGACAATAGCCATACAGATAAAAGTAGTCTCTTCATGGTGTTATTCATTGTTTTTATATCATTAAAAAGTGAGTTGTTTTAATTCTGTTGCAATATTACGCAAGATTTGGGAAAAGGAGGGTAGAAAAAATGTGCTTTTAGATGGACTATTTGGTACTTTGATAAAAATAGCGGAAGTTTTTCACCTGGATGAAAAGCTTCCGTTATTGATTTTGAATAGAAGAAAGGTTCTTCTTTTATTTTGATGAGGCTTTTATTTTTATGAAGCTTTTTATCTTAAAGCTTCCACCTCTTCCGGTGTCAAAGGAATTTTCTTGCCTAATCGGCGGGCGCCGGTTTCTGTAATCAGATAATCTTCCTCATTACGGATAC
>NZ_DAWCXD010000012.1:66224-70883 GCF_052357945.1 Bacteroides sp.
CCTAATCGGCGGGCGCCGGTTTCTGTAATCAGATAATCTTCCTCATTACGGATACCGCCGAAGTCCTTATAAGTCTCCACTACCTCGTAGTTGATAAAATCAGTAAATTTCTTTTCTGCTTTCCACATGTCGATCAGTTCCGGAATAAAATAAATACCCGGTTCTACCGTGTGTACAAATCCCGGTTCCAATGGAATGGCGAGGCGTTGCGATTTGCGACCGAACTGTGTGCTCTTCGGCTGGCCGTTATATCCTACCCATATCTCTCCCAGATTTTCCATATCGTGTACATCCAATCCCATCATGTGGCCTAATCCATGTGGATAAAATAACGCATGAGCACCTTCGCGGACCGCATCTTCCGTATTTCCTTTCATCAATCCGAGTGTCTTCATTCCGTCTACCATTACACGGGCAGACAGTTCGTATACGTCCATATAAGGAATCCCCGGACGGAGAGCTTTTACAGATTCCAGATGCATCGCATTCTGAATCTCGTATACTTCGCGCTGGCGGGCTGTAAACTTTTTGTCGGCAGGAATGGTAGACGACATATCGCCTGCATAGCCTGATTCTACTTCTGCGCCTGCATCAATTAGGAATAAATCACCCGGTTTTACTTTATTTCCATGATAATGGTTGTGTAAAGTCTGTCCGTTGATGGTGGCAATGGTGGCGAACGAAAGCTGGCAGTTGTTAGATTCGGCCACCCGGTTCATTTCCGCTACCACTTCGTATTCATACATGCCCGGGCGGAGCACTTTCATGGCGGTGATGTGCATATCGGCAGTTACATCGCAAGCCTTCTCTATTTCTACTATTTCTTCGGCAGATTTGTAATTACGTTGGGCGATAACGGCACGGATGAATGGAACAGAACCTTCCTGACGTGTAGGGGGGATACCCAACCAATCCATTAGTTTCAATTTATGCTCGGGACGGTAAGGCGGCAGATAATGAACCGCTTTCCCTTTCTGGACGCACTTGTGGAGATAGCTTGTAATTTCTGCGGACGGCATCAGATTTTTTACACCCACACGTTCACATTTTTCGTGTAAAGTCGGTTGCGATCCCATCCATACGATTGCGTCGATAGACAGTTCATCTCCAAAAATGATTTCTTTGTCTTCATCAATATCGATAATTGCCGAAAGACCGGTGCATGAAAGTCCGAAATAATAAAGGAAAGTGGAATCCTGACGATAACGGAAGGTGTTATCCTCGTAGTTCAGTCCGCACTCGTCATTTCCAAGAAATAACAATACCCCGGAGCCTAAATTCTTTTTTAGCAGGGCTCTCCGCTGCATATACGTTTCTTTGGCAAACATATTGTCCTAATTTTTAAGTTCGTGCAACAAAGATAACGAATTTTGTGTTATAGGATTAAAAATTATCTCCCTAATCTGTGTAATCTCTCGTTAAAAAGTTACTTTTGTAGCGAGAAATAGTAGAAAGCAAAAACGAATATGGCACAAGGTTCCCGTCAAATACAATCTCAGGCGCAACAACAGGTACAAACGCTCTCGCCCCAGCAGATTCTGGTCGTGAAACTGTTGGAGCTTCCCGCAGTAGAGTTGGAAGACCGTATCCATGCTGAACTGCTTGAAAATCCGGCACTTGAAGAAGGTAAGGAAGAGAATGCAGCGGATGATGAATATTCCGATACCGACAATGCAGAAGATGGCATGGATAGCGATGCCAATGACTATGATTCTTTAAGTGACTATCTGACAGAAGACGATATTCCCGATTATAAATTGCAAGAGAACAACCGTTCGAAAGATGAACAGGCGGAGGATATTCCATTCTCCGACTCCACCTCTTTTTATGAAATCCTGAAAGAACAGTTGCGTGAACGTAACCTGACAGAGCACCAGTGTGACTTGGTGGAATACCTGATCGGTTCATTGGATGATGACGGATTGCTTCGCAAATCTTTGGAAAGTATCTGCGACGAGCTGGCGATTTATGCCGGTATCGAATCGACCGAGGAGGAACTGGAAGAAGCATTGAGCATCTTACAGGACTTCGATCCGGCAGGTATCGGTGCGCGTAGTCTTCAGGAATGTCTGTTGATACAGATTTGCCGGAAAAAAGAAGAAGAGAAAACTCCTAGTCCTATCTTGAATCTGGAAGAAAGGATTATCAGAGAATGTTATGAAGAATTCACCCGTAAACATTGGGAGAAGATTATAAAGAAACTGGATATTGATGAAGAGACTTTCCAGGAAACCATTACTGAAATAACCAAACTGAATCCACGTCCGGGTGCTTCTTTAGGAGAAGCAATCGGCAGGAATCTCCAACAAATAGTTCCCGACTTTATTGTGGAAACGTATGATGACGGAACCATTAATGTAAGCCTCAATAACCGCAATGTTCCCGAACTCCGTATGAGTCGTGACTTCACGGAAATGGTGGAGGAGCATACAAAAAATAGGGCTAACCAGTCTAAGGAATCTAAAGAAGCGATGATGTTTCTGAAACAGAAAATGGATGCGGCACAAGGATTTATCGATGCTGTCCGTCAGCGTCAGAATACCTTGATGGTTACCATGCAGGCGATTATCGACCTGCAACGTCCTTTCTTCTTGGAAGGAGATGAATCGCTATTGAAACCGATGATTCTGAAAGACGTGGCGGAACGTACGGGATTGGATATTTCGACAATCTCCCGTGTGAGTAACAGTAAATATGTACAGACGAATTACGGTATCTATCCGCTCAAATACTTTTTCAGCGACGGATATACTACAGAGGATGGCGAAGAGATGTCTGTCCGTGAGATTCGTAAGATCCTGAAAGAGTGTATTGAAGGCGAGGACAAGAAGAAACCTCTGACCGATGATGAATTGGCGGATATATTAAAGGAGAAAGGTTATCCCATTGCCCGCAGGACAGTAGCCAAATACCGTCAACAACTGAATATCCCCGTGGCGAGACTGCGGAAATGAGAGTATAAAGTATTAAGTATAAAGTATTAAGTATTAGTGCTGATGGACAGAGAGAGAGAACATATCATAGCGGATAAGACGATGTTGCAGGTGGCGAGAGTCACTTCGATGGTCTTTACTCCATTTTCTATTCCGTTTTTATCGTTTCTGGTGTTATTCCTGTTTTCTTATCTTCGTATCATGCCGATACAATATAAGTTGATAGTGTTGGGAATCGTTTACTGCTTCACCATACTGACACCTACTATTACAATTTTCCTGTTTCGTAAAATCAATGGATTTGCCCGTCAGGAGTTGAGTGAACGTAAGAAACGTTATGTGCCTATTCTGCTGACCATCATCTCGTATGTGTTCTGCCTGCTGATGATGCGTAAGCTGAATATCCCGTGGTATATGACTGGTATCATTCTTGCTTCCCTGGTAGTGTCCATCATTTGCATTGCAGTAAACCTGAAATGGAAGTTGAGCGAACACATGGCAGGAATGGGCGGGGTGATCGGAGGCTTGATTTCTTTCAGCGCCTTGTTCGGTTACAATCCGGTCGTATGGCTATGCCTGTTTATTTTGATTGCCGGTATATTGGGCTCTGCACGCATTGTTCTGGGGCATCACACGCTGGGTGAGGTGCTTTCCGGCTTTGCTGTCGGTCTGATATGTGCCCTTTTGGTGCTTCATCCGGTGAGTAACATCTTATTTCGAGTATTTTTATTTTAAAACAGTATAAATCCTAAAAACTAATCATCATGAACTTTCCACAGAATTTAAAGTACACGAACGAACACGAATGGATTCGCGTTGACGGAGACATTGCATACGTTGGTATCACCGATTATGCACAGGAACAATTGGGCGATATTGTGTTCGTAGATATCCCGACTGTTGGTGAAACGTTGGAAGCCGGTGAAACTTTCGGAACGATTGAAGTAGTGAAAACTATTTCCGATCTTTTCCTGCCGATAGCAGGTGAGGTGCTTGAACAAAATGAAGCATTGGAAGAAAACCCGGAACTGGTTAATAAAGATCCCTATGGTGAAGGTTGGTTGATTAAAGTGAAGCCGGCGGATTTGAAAGCTGTAGAAGATCTGCTGGATGCCGAAGCCTATAAAGCCGTGGTAAACGGATAGTGCAAACAGAAATATAACTAATATAAGTTGAATGTAGCTGAACCCCCTCTCTTCGTGAAAGGGCTGTGAAGAGGCTTTTAATTTTTATTCTATGACTCCAATTGTAAGTATTATCATGGGCAGCACGTCCGACCTTCCTGTTATGGAGAAGGCTGCACAGCTGCTGAATGATATGCATGTTCCGTTCGAAATGAACGCTCTTTCTGCTCACCGCACGCCCGAAGCTGTGGAAGAGTTTGCGAAGAATGCCCGCAACCGTGGCATTAAAGTAATTATCGCTGCTGCCGGAATGGCTGCCGCCCTTCCCGGTGTAATTGCGGCTAACACTACATTGCCGGTGATCGGAGTACCTGTAAAAGGTTCCGTGCTCGATGGTGTGGACGCACTTTATTCTATCATTCAGATGCCTCCGGGCATTCCTGTAGCAACGGTTGCCATCAACGGAGCGATGAATGCCGCTATCCTTGCCATCCAGATGCTGGCATTGAGCGATGAGAAACTGGCAGAAGCTTTTGCTGCTTACAAGGAAGGACTGAAAAAGAAAATCGTAAAAGCAAACGAAGAACTGAAAGAAGTGAAGT
>NZ_DAWCXD010000013.1:0-65021 GCF_052357945.1 Bacteroides sp.
GACTTCAGGAAATGCTATTGCAAACCAATGGAGAACAAATACTCCTTTTCCCGGCGTGGCCGAAAGAATGGAACGTACATTTCAAACTTCATGCTCCAGGCGAAACAACAGTAGAAGCCACTCTGAAAGACGGAAAAGTGACGGATTTGAAAGTTTTACCGGAAAGTAGAGAAAAGGATATTATTATCATTTAGCGAATGAAATATATAAATAAAGAATTATGAATAAAAGACCATTTATCATCTTATCAGCTTTTCTGTTGCTATTCTCCTTGATAGAAAAAGGGCAGGCTACAGAAACTTACCGTCCCGAGACATCGGTTGCCGGATTCATCCAGCTTCCCGGTAGCGGGCGACAAGTCTATAATTTCAATCCGGGATGGCGCTTTTTCAAAGGCGATGTCCGGGGAGCAGAAGCGGTAAACTTTGATGATCGTTCCTGGAACGTCGTTTCCACTCCTCACACCGTAGAGTTGATGCCGGCCGAAGGAAGCGGATGCCGCAATTATCAGGGACCGGCCTGGTATCGTAAACACTTTGTCCTCCCCACCGAAACAAAAGGGCAACGGGTGGTGCTTCATTTTGAAGCAGCCATGGGCAAACAGATTCTTTATCTGAATGGTAAACGCATCCAGGAACATCTGGGAGGTTATCTGCCTTTTACTTTAGACTTGACTGCCAATGGCGTACAAGCCGGAGACTCTTGTCTGCTCGCTGTTTTCACGGACAACAGTGATGACAAATCCTATCCTCCCGGAAAACGTCAATATACATTAGACTTTGCTTATCATGGGGGCATTTACCGTGATGTATGGATGATTGCCAAATCTCCGGTAGCTATTACTGACGCTATTGATTCACAAACCGTTGGCGGTGGAGGTGTATTCGTTCATTTTGATAAGATCAGTGAAAAGAGTACGCAGGTATATGTAAACACCGAAGTGCAGAATGATGACGCCCGTTCCGAGTCAGTCACTGTAGAAACGACTTTGACAGATGCGGATGGAAAAGTAATCAAACGCAGTTCAGGAAAACTTTCTTTAAAGCCGGGAGAGAAAAAATCCATCCGTCAACAGATGGAAGTAAAGAATCCTACTCTTTGGTCACCGGATACACCTTATTTATATAGGGTACAATCACGTATTAAAAAAGGAAATAAATCCATTGACGGAGGCATTACCCGTGTCGGTATTCGTCTGGCAGAATTCCGTGGTAAAGACGGATTCTGGCTGAATGGCAAACCTTTCGGACAACTGGTAGGAGCCAATCGCCATCAGGATTTTGCATACGTAGGCAATGCTTTGCCGAACTCACAGCAATGGCGTGACGCCAAACGTTTACGTGATGCCGGATGCACCATTATTCGTGTAGCCCACTATCCCCAAGATCCTGCCTTTATGGATGCCTGTGACGAACTCGGCCTGTTCGTGATTGTCGCTACTCCGGGATGGCAGTACTGGAACAAAGACCCGAAATTCGGAGAGTTGGTTCATCAGAATACCCGCGAAATGATTCGTCGTGACCGTAATCACCCTTCCGTACTGATGTGGGAACCCATCTTGAATGAAACCTGCTATCCGCTCGATTTTGCCTTGAAGGCTCTTGAAATAACCAAAGAAGAATATCCCTATCCGGGACGTCCGGTAGCTGCTGCCGATGTCCATTCTGCCGGAGTGAAAGAGCATTATGACGTTGTTTATGGCTGGCCGGGTGATGATGAAAAGGAAGACAAGCCGGAGCAATGTATCTTTACCCGTGAATTCGGGGAGAATGTAGACGACTGGTATGCTCACAACAATAATAACCGTGCCAGCCGCAGTTGGGGAGAACGCCCGTTACTGGTACAGGCTATGTCTTTGGCAAAGAGCTATGACGAGATGTACCGCACGACCGGTTTGTTTATCGGTGGCGCCCAATGGCATCCGTTCGACCATCAGCGTGGCTACCATCCGGACCCTTATTGGGGCGGTATTTATGATGCTTTCCGTCAGAAGAAATATGCGTATGAAGTATTTCGTAGCCAGTCGCTGGCCAGTCTCCAACACCCATTGGCAGAATGTGGACCGATGATATTCATTGCTCATGAAATGTCACAATTCTCCGATAAGGACGTAGTTGTATTCACAAACTGTGATTCAGTCCGCCTTTCTATTTATGATGGAACGAAAACCTGGACGAAACCGGTGGTTCATGCCAAAGGGCACATGCCGAATACTCCCGTTATATTCGAGAATGTCTGGGACTTTTGGGAAGCACGCGGATATAGCTATACTCAAAAGAACTGGCAAAAGGTGAACATGGTTGCCGAAGGAATCATCAACGGAAAAGTGGTATGCATGCAAAAGAAAATGCCTTCCCGACGTTCCACCAAACTACGTCTTTATGTAGATACTCAAAAAGTGAACCTGGTAGCTGACGGCTCCGACTTTATCGTCGTAGTTGCTGAAGTAACCGATGATAGTGGAAATGTGCGCCGTCTGGCAAAAGAGAATATCGTTTTCACGGTAGAAGGTGAAGGAGAAATCATCGGAGATGCTACTATTGGCGCCAATCCCCGTGCGGTGGAGTTCGGCTCTGCTCCGGTGTTGATTCGTTCTACCCGGAAAGCCGGAAAAATAAAGGTGAAAGCCCGCGTACAGTTTGAGGGCACTCAAGCTCCGACAGCTACTGAAATCGAACTGGAAAGCGTTCCTGCAGAACTTCCTTTCTGCTATGAGGAACAGACTTATGAAATACAAAGGACAACACCGTCCACTCTTAATGTAAACCCGGGCAAAGAATCATCTGAAGGAAAAGTGCAACTGACAGAGGAAGAACGCCAACGGGTGTTAGATGAAGTAGAACGTCAACAGACTGAATTTGGAACTGAAAAATAGTACGATAAAAGTGATTAGCAGGTTAGTGATTAGTGATTAGCGGGGTGACCTGCCAACTTGTTTTTTATATGTTACTAAAGCACTATTCAAAAAAAAAGACTATCTTTGAGTACGTTTAATTCCAATTATAGCCATCAATGAGAAAACGGAATATTCTAATACTATTACTATCCATGATAGGCATGTATGCTTTTGCCTATCCAAATATGATTGTAGAACACTACACGGCTGAACGTGGTTTGCCTAATAATATCGTAAACTGTACATTAAAAGGACAAGACGGATTTATCTGGTTTGGTACCTGGTATGGACTATGCAGCTTTGACGGAAGTAAATTCCGTTCCTACGATAACCATGACGGCTTTTATTCCACAGATATTCCGCCGCGTAAAATTCAGCGTATCGTAGAAGATAAGAATGGTTTTCTGTGGATTAAGACTATCGACCGTAAGCTCTATCTGTTTGATAAACGGCATGAGAGCTTTCATGCCGTCTACGATGATGTGAAAGAATATTCCGAGAACATTCAGATTATCAAGATTCAGACGACCGAGGACGGCGACGTACTGTTACTGACAAAAGATAAAAGTCTTTTACGTGCGTACACCGACAAGGAAGGTAAAATAACGATGAAACAATTGCATGATTCGCGTCCTAACGTGAACGTGTACGACATGCGTCTGAAACACAACATATTCTGCGAAACAGCCGAGTTTATCAATTGGATCGGTATGGATTATCAGATTCTGTCCCTACGGAAAGGGGAAGCGCTGAAAGACAAACCTGCCGACTTTATACAGAAAAAAGTATCTGCTAACCCCGATCAGTTTACTTGTGCCTCCTATAATTCTAAATTCTTATGGTTGGGAGACAAGAAAGGCCACATTTATAGCATTGATCCGCAAAACGGAGTGGTTAACCGTTACGAGATACCGGAAATCAAACAGCCGGTTTCTAATTTGCTGGTAACGGAATCCGGTCTGATGTACATTACCACCAACGAAGGAGCATACGAGTACAATATCGGCTACAAGCAGTTGACCAAGCTCCCCTTTACCATCCCCGAAAAAGACAATGGAATTATATTCTATGATAAATATGATAAGGTATGGTTTCAGGAGGGTAACCAAGCATTGACCTATTATGATCCCCTGAACAGGAGCCATCACCGCTTTACATTCCCCAATCAGAACGCAATCGGCAATTTTGAAATGCAGGATGCCGGCGAACAAGGCATGTTCTTTATGACTCCGGGAGGGGAAATTCTTCTATTCGACAGGGAGAAACTGGAAATGACCCGTATCAACCAATTGAAGCCTTTCTCCGACGATCTTCCCAATCAGCTTTTCTTCCATCTTCTGCTGGATAAAGATGGCATCCTTTGGCTGGCATCTACAAGCAGCGGAGTATACAGGCTTAATTTCCCCAAGAAGCAATTCCAACTGCTGACAGAAGTTTCTCCATCTCCGGTAGTGCCCGAGAGATCGACTTCCTGGAACCAGGGAATACGTGCCCTCTTCCAGGCGCAAAATGGGGATATTTGGGTAGGAACCCGCTGGCAAGCCTTGTATCGCCTGGATCGTAACGGACAAGTGAAACAAATCTTCTCGGATAAGAACTATCTATTGGGAGCCGTATATCATATTATGGAAGACAAAGACGGTAATCTTTGGTTTTCCACCAAGGGAAACGGGCTTGTTAAAGCCGAACCGGACATGAATTCACCGCACGGGTTGCGTTTTACCCGTTATATCAATGACCCCAAGAATCCGAATTCTATCAGTAACAACGATGTGTACTTTACCTATCAGGACAGCCAGGGGCGCATTTGGGTAGGATTACTAGGAGGAGGTCTGAATCTAATTTCCGAAGAGAACGGAGCAATTACCTTTATCCATAAATACAATGGCTTGAAACAATATCCTGCATACGGTCTTTATATGGAGGTGCGTACCATGATGGAAGATGAAGACGGACGTATTTGGGTAGGAACAATGGATGGGCTGATGTCTTTCGACGGACATTTCACTACCCCCGAACAGATCCAGTTTGAAACGTACCGCCAGGTCAGCGAAAATTCAAACGTAGCGGATAACGATATTTATGTACTCTACAAAGATACTGATTCGCAAATCTGGGTAAGTGTATTCGGAGGCGGTTTGAATAGATTAGTCCGCTATGATAAAGAAAAGCGTGAGCCGATTTTCAAATCATACGGCATACGTGAAGGAATGAATAACGATGTAGTCAAGTCCATCGTAGAAGATAAAAACGGTAACTTGTGGTTTACAACAGAAATTGGCTTGTCTTGCTTCAATAAAGCTACCGAACAGTTTCGTAACTACGACAAATACGACGGTTTCCTGAACGTAGAACTGGAAGAGGGTAGTGCCCTCCGTACCTTGAATGGAGACTTGTGGATTGGTACCCGGCAGGGAATCCTGACATTCTCTCCCGACAAACTGGAAACATTGCATACGAACTACGATACACGTATTGTTGACTTTAAAGTTTCCAACCGCGATCTACGTAGTTTCCGCGAATGTCCGATCCTGAAAGAATCCATCACATACGCCAAAGCAATCGAACTGAACTACAATCAATCCATGTTCACGATTGAATTTGCCGCATTGAATTTCTACAATCAAAACCGGGTATCTTACCGGTATATACTTGAAGGATATGAAAAAGAATGGCACTATAATGGGAAAAACCGTATCGCTTCTTACACCAATGTGCCTCCCGGAGATTATACATTCCGTGTAGAATCAATAGACGAAGCCAATCCGGAGCTGGTTTCCAACTGTACACTGGCCATCACTATCCTTCCACCGTGGTGGTTGAGTTGGTGGGCAACCCTTATATATGTAATTCTAGGTTTGGCAGCTCTCTATTTCAGCCTGCGCCTGGCTTTCTTCATGCTTAAAATGAAGAATGATATTTATATCGAGCAGAAGGTATCAGAGATGAAAATCAAGTTCTTTACCAATATCTCCCATGAATTGCGCACTCCTTTGACATTGATAAAAGGTCCGATACAGGAACTAAGAGAACGCGAAAAGCTCTCTCCGAAAGGATTGCAATATGTGGATCTGATGGAGAAGAACACCAATCAAATGCTGCAATTAGTGAATCAGATCCTTGATTTCCGGAAGATTCAGAACGGCAAGATGCGTTTGCATGTATCATTAATTGATTTTAATGAGATGATAGCTTCTTTCCAGAAAGAATTCCGGGTACTTTCCGAAGAAAACGAGATCAGTTTTACTTTCCAGTTGCCGGATGAACCGATTATGGTATGGGCGGACAAGGAAAAAATGAGCATTGTTATCCGCAACATCATATCCAACGCATTCAAATTCACTCATTCCGGAGGAAGTATTTATATAACTACCGGATTGACAGACGACGGTAAACGTTGTTATGTACGGGTGGAAGATAACGGAGTAGGTATTCCACAAAATAAACTGACCGAGATTTTCGAACGCTTCTCGCAAGGAGAGAACGCGAAAAACTCCTATTATCAGGGCACGGGTATCGGATTGGCACTTTCAAAAGAGATCGTCAATCTGCATCACGGACAGATTCGTGCCGAAAGTCCCGAAGGACAAGGAGCGGTGTTTATTGTAGAACTCCTGATGGATAAGGAACATTACCGTCCGTCGGAAGTAGACTTCTATGTGGGAGATACGGAGACAGCCCCTGTTTCGGTAGAACAAGATCCTGTTGCAAATGCCATATCCGAAGACGGTACGGAAGAAGAACCGGAAATCGACGCTTCATTACCGACTCTTCTGTTGGTGGAAGATAACAAAGACCTTTGCCAGTTGATAAAGCTTCAGTTGGAGGACAAGTTCAATATCCATATTGCCAATAACGGAGTGGAAGGTTTGAAGAAAGTACATCTGTATCATCCGGATATTGTGGTGACCGATCAGATGATGCCCGAAATGGATGGGCTTGAAATGTTGCAATCCATCCGCAAAGATTTCCAAATCAGTCATATCCCTGTCATTATCCTGACTGCGAAGAATGATGAAGGCGCCAAGACCAAAGCGATCACTTTAGGGGCGAACGCCTACATCACCAAACCTTTCAGTAAGGAATATCTGTTGGCACGTATCGACCAGTTGCTTGCCGAACGGAAACTGTTCCGTGAACGAATCCGTCAGCAAATGGAAAACCAGACAACGACTGAAGAAGACAGCTACGAACAATTTTTGGTAAAGAAAGACGTACAGTTCCTCGAAAAGATACATCAGGTCATTGAAGAAAATATGGACGATAGTGACTTTAACATTGACACCATAGCATCCGGTATCGGATTGAGCCGTTCGGCATTCTTCAAGAAACTGAAGAGTCTTACCGGCCTGGCACCCGTCGATCTGGTAAAAGAGATTCGTTTGAATAAATCTATCGAGCTGATTAAAAATACGGATTTAAGTGTTTCCGAAATTGCTTTTGCTGTCGGATTCAAGGATTCGGGATATTATAGTAAGTGTTTCCGGAAAAAATATAATCAGTCCCCTCGCGAATATATGAATGAATGGCGGAAAGGAGAGAGATAACCGATTACAAAATGCTTTCTTAATCGTCCTTTTAGAAACCTAATTAAGATTCGAAAGAATGAACAACATTAAGAAAGTATTATCAGCGTGGATGCTGGTTGCCTGTGTACTACCTGTGGCAGCCCAGTATCCTGTAATTCCGGACTCGGTAAAAGCAAGAGGAGCAAAACAAGAAGCGGAGTTTGAACGGAAATCGGATGCGGCATGGGAAAAAGCTTTGCCGACAGTGTTAGAAGAAGCAAAGAAAGGTCGTCCCTATAAGCCTTGGGCCTCCAAACCCGAAGATTTGATAAAAAGTAATATCCCGGCTTTCCCCGGCGCGGAAGGCGGAGGTATGTATACTCCCGGTGGTCGTGGAGGTAAAGTGCTCGTGGTCACTTCGCTGGAAGATTCCGGCCCCGGAACATTGCGTGAAGCCTGCGAAACGGGAGGTGCACGTATTATTGTATTCAATGTAGCGGGAGTGATTCGTTTGAAAAGCCCGATTAGCGTACGTGCCCCTTATGTAACGATTGCCGGACAAACGGCTCCCGGAGATGGTATCTGCGTCACTGGACAATCTTTCCTGATTGATACACATGATGTTGTGATTCGCCACATGCGCTTCCGTCGCGGTGCGCAGAACGTAGCTTTCCGTGATGATGCAGTAGGAGGGAATGCAGTGGGAAATATCATGGTAGACCATTGCTCCGCCAGTTGGGGATTGGATGAAAACATGTCTATCTACCGTCATGTATACAACAGAGGGGCAGACGGACACGGGCTGAAACTTCCGACGGTAAACATTACCATCCAGAATTCTATTTTCTCTGAAGCATTGGATACCTACAATCATGCTTTCGGTGCAACCATCGGTGGGCATAACAGTATGTTCTGCCGTAATCTCTTTGCTTCCAACATCAGCCGGAATAGTTCGGTAGGTATAGACGGCGACTTTAACTTCGTCAATAATGTTGTTTTCAACTGGTGGAACCGTTCCGTAGACGGAGGCGATCACAACAGTTTCTACAATATGATAAACAACTACTTCAAACCCGGTCCGATCACTCCGATAGGTAAACCAATCTCTTATCGTATTCTCAAACCGGAAGCGGGACGTGACAAAAACAGACCGCTTTCATTCGGAAAAGCATACGTAAACGGAAATATTATCCATGGCAATGCCAAAGTTACAAAAGATAACTGGGACGGAGGCGTACAACTTAAAGAAGAGGTGGACGCCACAAAGTTTTTGCCGCTAATTAAATCGGACGAGGCTTTCAAAATGCCACCGGTAACTGTAATGGATACCAAAAAAGCTTATACCTTTGTATTAGATAATGTAGGAGCTAATTTTCCGAAACGTGACGCAGTAGATGCACGTGTCATTAAAACCGTACAAACAGGAAAGGCCATTTATGCGAAAGATGCACCGGAGTTTGTCTCTCCATACGTGAAGAGACGGTTACCGGCTGATTCTTATAAGCAAGGTATCATCACAGATATTCGTCAGGTAGGCGGACTGCCCGAATATAAAGGTGAAGCAGTAGTAGACTCGGACGGCGACGGTATGCCGGATATTTGGGAAATTGCCAATGGATTGAATCCGAATGACCCGATCGACGCCAACATGGACTGCAACGGTGACGGATATACCAATATTGAAAAATACATCAATGGTATAGACACCAGAAAGAAAGTGGACTGGACAGACTTGAAGAACAATTACGATACATTGTCTAAACGGAAAAGTCTGTTGTAACCGGATGAAAAGAGATTAAAGTTTATTGTAATGAATATACAAGTAAGAACGATCCTTTTAGGATTATTGAGCATTGGGTTTGTGCAAAGTTATGCGCAAACCTTTGCTTTACAGGTTAAGAATGACCAGATCACTTACCTGAATGATGATCGGGGAAACCGGATTCTCGATTTCTCTACATGCGGATATAAATCCTCCGAACAGAATATTCCTTCTGTCCGCAATGTGGTGTTTGTACCCTGGAAAGCCGGAGATAATACTGCGCGCATTCAACGTGCCATTGATTATGTAGCTTCGCTGACTCCCGACGCTTCCGGTTTTCGGGGAGCCGTATTACTCGATCAGGGAGAGTTTTCCCTGTCCGGCAGTATTCGTATCTCCGCATCCGGAATTGTATTGCGGGGAACGGATAAAGAAAAAACAATACTGCTGAAAAAGGGCGTAGACAGAGGTGCGCTTATCTATATGGAAGGAGTGGACGACCTGAATGTGCAAGACACATTGAAGGTGCTTTCCCACTATGTTCCGGTAAACGCGAGAACATTGGAAGTCGCTTCGGGTGTTTCTCTGAAAAAAGGAGATCGTGTCATGGTTACCCGTCCTTCCGGCAAAGAATGGATTGCCTCTTTGGGTTGTGATATCTTTGGAGGAGGTATCAGCGCTTTGGGATGGAAAGAAGGTGACATGGATCTGACTTGGGACAGAACAGTCTGCGAAGTAAACGGCAACCAGATAACACTGGATACTCCGCTAACCGTAGCTTTGGATGCTAACTATGGAACTTCTTCCCTGTTGACTTATCAATGGAACGGACGTATTCACGATTGTGGCGTAGAAAATATGACACTGATTTCTGATTACGACAAGCGTTATCCTAAAGACGAGGATCATTGCTGGACAGGTATCTCCATTGAAGATGCGGAAAACTGTTGGGTGAGACTGGTTAACTTCAAGCATTTTGCAGGAAGCGCTGTGATTGTTCAGCGCACAGGTTCCAAAATTACCGTTGAAGACTGTATCTCGAAAGAACCCGTTTCAGAAATCGGAGGGATGCGTCGTTGCACTTTCCATACGTTGGGACAACAAACCTTATTTCAACGCTGCTATTCGGAACAGGGTATTCATGACTTTGCTGCCGGATATTGCGCAGCCGGTCCTAATGCTTTTGTACAATGTGATTCGTATGAATCTTTGGGATTCAGTGGCTCTATTGATGCCTGGGCATGCGGACTGTTGTTTGACGTAGTAAATATCGACGGCCATAACCTGACTTTCAAGAATTTGGGACAAGATAAAAACGGAGCCGGTTGGAATACGGCAAACAGCTTGTTTTGGCAATGTACGGCAGCGGAAATCGAATGTTATGCCCCGGCAAAAGATGCGATGAACCGTGCATACGGTTGTTGGGCACAATTCTCCGGTGACGGTGAATGGGCACAATCCAACAATCATGTACAACCTCGCAGTATTTTTTATGCTCAATTGGAAGAACGGTTAAACAAAGAATGTGCAGAACGTGCACGTATTCTGCCCAGAAATACAAGTGCAACCAGTAGTCCTACAGTGGAAGTAGCTATGGAACTCGCTAAAGAAGCATATAATCCACGGTTGACGTTGGAACATTGGATAGGTGATAATAAGTTTGCTCCTTCGGTGGCATCAACCGGAGTAAAATCAATTGATGATATTAAAGAGAAAAAGAGCGCTGCACTTGCAAATTCTTCTTCTTTTTCTGCTGCTGCTAAATTATTAACCCAACCGGAAGTAACTGTAACCAATGGACGTATTCAGATGGACGGAGCTCTATTGGTTGGAGGTAGTCATACCACCCCTTGGTGGAACGGAAAGCTCAAAACCAATTATCTGAAAAAGGCAAGTCCGGCCATCACCCGCTTTGTGCCGGGACGCGAAGGATTGGGATTAACCGACCGCATTGATTCTGTAGTCGACTTTATGAAACAGAAAAACATTCTTGTTTTCGATCAGAATTACGGTCTTTGGTACGATCGTCGCCGGGATGACCACGAACGGGTTCGCCGTCGGGATGGTGATGTATGGGGACCTTTCTATGAACAGCCATTCGGTCGTAGCGGTCAGGGAACAGCATGGGAAGGATTGAGCAAATATGATTTGAAACGCCCTAATGCATGGTACTGGAGCCGCTTAAAAGAATTTGCGGAAAAAGGAAATAAGGACGGACTGCTGTTGTTCCATGAAAACTATTTCCAGCATAATATTTTGGAAGCCGGTGCGCATTGGGTAGATTCTCCATGGAGAAGCAGCAATAACATCAATCAGACCGGATTTCCTGAACCTGCTCCATTTGCCGGAGACAAACGAATCTTTGTGGCGGATATGTTCTATGACATTACTCATCCTGTCCGTCGTGAACTGCACAGACAATATATCCGCCAATGCCTGAATAACTTCGCGGACAATTCAAATGTTATTCAGTTGACAAGTGCCGAATTTACAGGCCCGTTGCACTTCGTACAATTTTGGTTGGACGTGATAGCTGAATGGGAAGCTGAAACCGGGAAGAAAGCGAAAGTGGCATTAAGTACAACGAAAGACGTACAGGATGCAATCCTTGCAGATCCTAAACGTGCTACCGTAGTAGATATTATTGATATCCGATACTGGCATTATAAAACAGATGGAATCTTTGCGCCGGAAGGTGGAAAGAATATGGCGCCACGTCAGCACATGCGTAAGATGAAAGTGGGAAAGGTGACTTTCACAGAAGCATATAAAGCTGTCAATGAGTATCGTCAGAAATTTCCTCAAAAGGCAGTGACATTCTACGCACAGAATTATCCGGCTATGGGATGGGCTGTATTCATGGCGGGAGGTTCATGTCCTGTAATTCCGTGCACAGATAAAGCGTTCCTGAAGGATGCAGCAGCCATGGAAGTGGAAGAAACAAATACGGACGAGTACAAGAAAATGGTAAAATCTGATATTGGAAGTATCATTTATTCCAAGTCCGGAACAGAAATTCCTGTTCAATTATCGTCCGGAAAGTATGTATTAAAGTACATTCATCCTGCTTCCGGGAAGATTGAAACGATAAATAAATCACTGAAAATAAATGGTTTATACAAACTAAAGGTGCCAGATAAGAAAGAAGGTATTTATTGGTTCCATAAGTTATAAAGCAGAGAATCCCGTTGAAGACCATTCAGCGGGATTTTTGCTTTTTATTGGTAATTTCTAGTAAAAGAGTGTTATAAAACATGATACTTGTTTTTTCAATCCACAAACCAGATTTTACCTAACGTTGCGGTCGATACTGCTTAGTTTTGCAACATCAAATCAATCGAATTAATGCTATGATGGAACAGACTAATCATTCAACCGACACTTTGCTCGCTTCTTTTCAAGCGGGAAATATGGCAGCTTTTTCACAGCTGTATAACTTGCACATCAACGTCCTTTTTAATTACGGATTGAAGTTGACCATTGATAAAGAGTTACTGAAAGATTGTATTCATGACATCTTCGTGAAACTCTATACAAAGAAAGATGAATTAGGAACAATCGATAATTTGAGATCTTATTTATTCATCTCCTTAAAGAATAAGTTGTGTGATGAACTTCGCAGACGTATGTATATGTCTGATACGGCAGTAGAAGAAGTTAGCATATCCACTCCTACAGATGTAGAAGATGATTATATGGAAGAAGAGCAACGCAAGAATGAATTTTCATTGGTTAGACGTCTGTTGGACCAATTATCTCCCCGCCAACGTGAAGCGCTTACATTATATTATATAGAAGAAAAGAAATACGAGGATATTTGCGAGATTATGAATATGAATTATCAGTCTGTACGCAACTTGATGCATCGCGGATTGACAAAGTTGCGTAGTCTGGCGAGTTAATTTTAGTAAAAAGGTAAATGGGTTGAGTACATAGACAGGATAACGCCGTCCTACTTATGTAAACGCTTAAAAAGGATGCGATATGTGCTCAAAGGTAATGGATTTTTTGACGGATGATGATTTTATCAACTATGTGCTGGGTGTAACTCCGCAATCAGCTTCCCAATGGGAAACTTATTTCAGAGAGCACCCGGAAGAGATGGCAGATGCAGAAGAAGCTAAAGCTGTATTATTGGCTCCGGCAAATGTAGACTGTGGCTTCTCAATAGTTGAAAATAACGAATTGAAAGATAGGATTATTAGTAGTATAAAAGATTTTTCGGGTATTTTGTAGATAGGTTAGTATAGTTAAGATAAAGTAGTTAGGTTAGTTAAGGCATTAAAAGATTGACGCAGTCTTTCACAGGAGGTTTAATTTTAAACACTGTGAAAGGCTGCGTTTTTTATTTGTTCTATTCAGGTTTATCGCTAGATTCCTGAATATTGAAAGCGCTACTGAAACTGACAATTAATACGATGCATCCGCCCAATATGCCGATAAGCATATAAGCGATACGGATATCGAACGCCTGCGAGATGGCACCGATAAGCAGGGGAGCAATCAACGAACCTATAAAACTGATGCTTGACAGAATGGTAAGTGCAATACTGACCGGTGTTTTTGATTTGGCTCCCACGAAGCTGTACAAAGTAGGCACAATGCAGGATATTCCCAAGCCGACCAACATGAAACCCAAAGAATTGATAATTACTTTCATGGCCATAGATTCGAAAACTCCTCCTAACAGGGCAGAAACAAAAAAGCCGATACAGATAAAGCTGCCCGCCAGTTGCAGGACTTTCTTCTTTCCCCAAAGCTGATAAGCATAGTTAGTCAGGAAACGGCCCGTTGCCATCATAATCATAAATACAAGAAAACCGATTTGCAATGATTTAGGTACATGAACCACTGATTCGAAATAAACGGCACTCCAGTCGAACATCGCACTTTCTACAATCAGCGCAAACAGTCCGACAAGTCCTAACTGCAAAAGCAACATTTCCGGTTTTTGAAATAACAGGCGAAAACCATTGGGAGCTTTGGCTGCATTTCTTTCCTGCGTCTTTGTATCAGAAACTTCCGCTTCCTGCGATGCGCTCTCCTGCAAATATTTCCGCCCGGAAAGTGCAATTATAAGGATGATGATAAATATCAGTGTATAATGCCAGATGGGGGAGACTCCTGCCAAAATCATTACGAAGCCGATAAGTGCTCCTGCACATGCCCCCAGACTCCATCCTCCATGAAAAGTGGCCATAATGGTTTTACCATAGATACGTTCCACCTCAATGCCTTGTGTATTGAATGATATATCGCACAAATTCCAGCACACACCGAAGCAAAAGAGCAGAAAGCCTAAAAGATAGACCTCATGGGCCAGCCCAATGCAAAGCAGGGATGAAGCGTATCCTAGGATACTGACCTGTACCATGCTCCGGCTTCCTAACTTCGAAACAAGATAACCAGCCAAGGGGATCGCGACAAATTTTCCGACAGGAATCATAAATAAAATCAGTCCCCAGTAGAAAGCATAATTTGCGGCAAAAACGTCTTTGAAATCAGGGATTCGGCTAGCCCAACTTGCCATACAAAGTCCTTGAGCGAAGAAAAAAGTCAATATGGCAAAGCGTATTCTCTCTTTAGGATGCGTAAATTGGTTATTCATGCATTTTTTATTTTTAATCGCGGCAAAGGTATCTATTTTTTTTGTACTTTTGCGCCCGATTTAAAAATATCATATTCATGAAGACAGGCGAATCTTTATTATCCATAGGTAAATTTATTGCAGAATATTCAGCCCATTTAATGGGAGCCGGAGTACACACCTCGCGGGTAGTACGTAACACAAAGCGTATTGGAGAGGCTTTCGGACTAGATGTCAAATTAAGCGTATTTCATAGAAACATCATTCTGACTATTATAGACAAAGAAACAAACGAGGCTTGTAACGAGGTTATAGACATTCCTGCACACCCGATCAGTTTTGAACATAATTCAGAGTTAAGCGCATTGAGCTGGGAAGCAGTAGACAATCATTTGTCATTGGAAGAATTGAAAGACAAATACAAGAAGATTATTTCTGCTCCGCGGATACATCCGCTTTTCGTTTTACTACTGGTAGGATTTGCCAATGCGTCTTTCTGCAAATTGTTCGGCGGTGATTTAATTTCGATGGGAATTGTGTTCTCGGCTACCATTACAGGATTCTACCTGAAACAACAAATGCAGGCGAAAAAGATCAATCATTATGTTGTATTTATAGTCTCGGCTTTTGTTGCTTCCCTGTGTGCTTCCACCGCGCTGATTTTCGACACAACTTCGGAGATTGCCATGGCAACCAGCGTGCTTTATCTTGTGCCTGGGGTGCCTTTGATTAATGGCGTGATTGATGTAGTAGAGGGATATGTATTAACAGGATTTGCCCGTCTGACAGAGGCTTCTTTGTTGATTGTCAGCATCGCTATCGGACTTTCCTTCACATTATTAATGGTAAAAAACAGTTTAATTTGATATGATAGCACTTGACATTCTTACGGATGGATTTTTTGCAGCAGTAGCAGGTATAGGATTTGGGGCGATTTCCGATCCTCCTTTGCGTGCATTCAAAATGATTGCCATACTGGCAGCACTGGGACACGCCTGTCGTTTTTGTTTGATGACCTATTTAGGCGTGGATATTGCCACAGGTTCGTTGTTTGCCGGATTAGTCATCGGCTTCGGTAGTTTGTGGTTAGGGAAAAAAGTATATTGCCCGATGACGGTATTGTACATTCCGGCGTTACTTCCCATGATTCCGGGAAAGTTTGCATACAACATGGTATTTTCACTTATCATGTGTCTGCAAAATGTGAATGATCCGGATAAACTGGACAAGTTTATGTCGATGTTCTTCTCTAATACTCTGATAGCAAGCACAGTGATTTTCATGTTGGCGGTAGGAGCTACGTTCCCGATGTTCCTGTTCCCACATAGAGCCTTTTCATTAACAAGACACTAAAACGAACGTTTATGGAGATTTTTTGGAGAACAATTGCATATTATAATTCAGCTACCTGGCTGTTACAGATAGTTATCATTCTGATTGGTATTGCATTGACCGGATTGCTTATCGGCCGACCACGTCCGTGGGTGAAAATGGCGATGAAGTTCTATATGATAGGTCTGTATACGTGGATTTCGGTGGTCTACTATTATATCTACTGTGAAGAACGTAGTTATAATGGGGTGATGGCTATGTTTTGGGGTGTGATGGCTATCATTTGGATATGGGATGCGATTACGGGATATACTACCTTCGAACGTACCCACAAATATGATCTACTGTCTTATGTCCTGTTGGCAATGCCTTTTATATACCCTTTGGTTTCACTGGCACGCGGACTCTCGTTTCCGGAAATGACTTCTCCGGTCATGCCTTGTTCGGTAGTTGTGTTTACCATCGGATTATTATTGCTGTTTGCGCAAAAGGTCAATATGTTTTTGGTATTGTTCCTTTGCCACTGGTCGCTGATCGGATTATCCAAAACTTATTTCTTTCAGATTCCGGAAGATTTCTTGTTGGCAAGTGCCACGATCCCCGGCCTGTATCTTTTCTTCAGGGAGTATTTCCTGAATAATCTGCATGCCGACACCAAGCCGAAAGCAAAATATATCAATTGGCTGTTGATAAGCGTTTGCGTCGGACTGGCCGTGTTGCTGACTACTACCATGTTTTTGGAATTGGTTCCGAAGGGTTAATCCGGAAACATAGAAGGTATTCAAATCAAAAAAAAGAGGCAGTTCAAAAAAGCCTTGATTTTATAAAATCGTCCTTACTACGATAAACTGTAGTAAGGACGATTTTTCTTTTAGGAACTTTGGGAACAGTTTCTTTTATATATCGTATCGTTTACTTAATTGCATAGAATATCCGTAAGGCATACTGCATCACTGCATCAGGCAACCATTTTTTGCTCTTCGCAAACAATACCTGTATCCAGGGACCTACTTTCGTCCGAAAAGGAGGATTGGTACGTTCCACTATCTTACAGATGGCAGCACCCAACTTCTGCGGATGGCATCCATTACGTTCTTCTTTTTCTATAATCCCCAATGATTTCAGAAAACTTTCTCCGTAATCGGCATCCAGTCTTGTCTGTTCGGAGATATTCCGGTTATCAGTAAATCCGGTGTTGAAGTCTCCCGGTTCTACTACACAAACTTTTATATGGAACGGATGAACCTCTAAAGCCAATGCTTCGCTATATCCCTCCACAGCAAATTTCGAAGCAGAATAAAATCCCTGATAGGGGATTCCCATTACACCACCGATAGAGCTGATATTGATAATCTTACCTTTTCGCACCTTTCGCATAGATGGCAAAACAGCTTTACACATATTCACTACACCGAAGAAGTTTGTATTCATTTGTATATTCACTTCTTCTTCAGTGGCAAGTTCCAATGCGCCGCCGATACCTATTCCAGCATTATTAATCAATACATCAATCCGTCCCTGCTCCGATAGAATCCGCTCTACGGCCCGACAAACGGAAAGGAAATTGGTGACATCGACAACAAGCATCTTAACGTGATTCATGTCTTCGGAAGGTTTCCGGCTTGTTCCATAAACGATGTGCCCTCGTTCCGATAACATTTGAGCGGTAATCTTGCCGAATCCGGAAGATGCTCCGGTGATAAGTATGACTTGTGGTTGCATATTTCTTATTTGCGGTATGATACTAACTGCTCAATTTTCATTTCTCCAAGATAGCAGTCATTTCTTCCCGCCAATCTTCACCATTCTTCGGCTGGAACGTTTCAAATCCGAGTTCCTTGCCTATATGGATATTTGAAGCGCCGTCATCAACAAATAAAGTTTCGGAAGGAATGATATTACAATCATTCACCATAAATTCGAAAATTTCGGGTGCAGGTTTCGTGTGACCGACCTGATAAGACAAATATAGTTTGTCACAATAATCATTCAACGGCTTTTTCTTCGATGAGAAATCGGGGCTGCATGCCCACGACATAACAAAAGGATTGGTATTACTTAAAATATACACATGATAGGACTTTCTCAATTCCAATATATAATCAAGTTTATTTAGATTTACTTCGTTGAAAAAGCCCAGCCATGCCTGTTTAGTTTCCTCCATCGACAATGGACGGCCACATAAATCTCCCAGTTGTTTCCGAAACTCATCCGCACTTAGCTTTCCTTCTTCCAGTTCTTGAAAGATGCCGGTCTGGTGATATTTATCCAGCCGGGTATCAGCATCTGCCAGTCCCAGTTTGATAAATGCCTGAACCGCTTTGTCACGGTCAATATCTACAATCACTCCTCCAAAATCAAATACAATGTTTTTAATCATGATATATAATTTTCTTGTTTGCTACAAAGATACGGCTTATCTTCTTAATTAATAGCCCGCAACGGCTTGATATTTGTCAAAAAAACATAGTGACGCTATCCTGTCAGGATAGTGACGCCATTTAGCAAGGATAGTGTCACTATAAGAACAGGATAGCGTCACTATATTTTGTGTAACTTATAGAAGCATAAATGCCGATTATTTTTTATATTTGCAAATCCAATCAATCCTTTGCAAAGACAAAAATAGAGTTATGAATAATCTTCGAATTTTATTGTATATGATGCTCCTTTCACTAGCTGCCTGCCATCCGGAAGGGACGAGCGTGAAGCAAGGGCTGGACAAGGCTGCGCAACTGATGGAGCAGGACCCTGATACAGCATCCATTATTCTTGAGACTATTCAGTCAAGCCAAATGAATGAGGCTCAACTGGCAGAGTATAATTTATTGTGTACCCAGCTAAACGAGGATAAAAACATTCCTCATTCCTCTGATAAGCAGATTAGGCAGGCGGCATCTTATTATGAGCAGAATGGCGATGAATATCAAAAATCAAAAGCATATTATTATCTTGCTTGTGTAGAAAGTGATTTGGAACAGAAAGAGGATGCAGAGATCCACTTTAAGGAGGCAATCAAACTTGCCAAAGAAACAGAGGAATACGATCATCTGGCAAAAATATGCAAACGATGTAGTCTTTATTATCAGAAATACGGTAACTTTGATGAAGCACTGGAAATGGAAAGAAAGGCATACGCCAGTCAGTTGATATTAAATGATAACAAAAGTGATTCTTCGGTCATTCTGTCTTCTGCTTTAGGTATGTTTGGTGTGATGTCTTTGTTGCTTGGACTACTCTGGAAGAAAAACCGGCACGCACTTTCCCAACTGGATCTTTTCAAAGAGGAAATACTGAAGAAAGATGTCGAGTCGGATAAGCTGATGTTGCAATGTAATCATCTCGAAGAGAAGTATCAGTCTCTTCAGTTACATATCTATGAAAGTTCTCCGGTTGTCTCAAAAGTACGGCAGTTTAAGGAACGGAATGTTTTGTCTTCTGTATTTAGATATGCGTAACCACCTGCAAACAACGAGAATTACCTGCAACTAAACTATTAAATATCAATACTATTTAAAATTTAACACTTCACACACCTTATTTGTTGTTCCGCCATTTTCCGCATATTTTTGTGACGTATTTCTATTGCGGTGAATGTACGGGATTTTTTATTGCTACAAAATCGAAGCCTGTTGACATCGGTTTACAACCGTTTACCAAAGGCGACAAACGGCAGAGAAAAATGCGAAGACTGCCACAGATATTTACCCGGTTTACAACAGACGACAACGGTTGACCTATGTTCACTTCCCGATAGAATACACGAAAAGAGTGTGAAATATCAAAAAAGGGAAGAATGAAGACAACCAAGAAATGTGTATTTTGCGGCAGAGCGTTCACAACCAACAGCGGTATGCGGAAATACTGCTCCGTGCGTTGTGCTGACGAAGCCAAGAAAGCGAAGAAGAAACGGCAGCAGGATTTGCTCAATGCCGTAGAACCAGTTTTAGAGATACAGTATCAGGAGTATCTCACCTTTTCAAAGGCGGCAATCCTCATGGGATGCTCACGCCAGTACATTTACAAGCTCGTGGCACAAGGCAGGCTGCGAGCCTCGCGCATCAGCAACCGCATGGCGTTCATACGCAGGGCCGACATCGAAAAGATGCTGGAGGACAACCCTTATAGTAGGGTGATGCCCGGTACCCGTCCGAAGCTGGACACTGCCACCGGTCAAAAGAAGTCCGGCAAGGAGAGACAAGCCGCTGTACCGGCTTCCGAAGAAATCCTCTCCTACATTTCCGGTGAGGAAGTCCTTTCCATTTATAAGGTAAAAAAGTCATGGCTTTACACCACCGCTAAGCGCAACCAAATCCCCATCTGTAAAATTGTGGGTAAGAACTATTACAGCAAAAGCCATGTGGAGGAGTGTCTCGGTCTGACCACGGACATTGCCGCCATCACGGACTGGCTCACCACGGAACAGGTGTTTGAGGTGTTCGGCATGAAATCGAAAGCCATCCATGCCTATGCCTACAGACATGGCATTCCCACCAAAAAGGAATACGGCATCCTTTATTATTCGAAGACACACCTTGACGAGTTGCGCCGAATTGACCTGACAGAGGACGAGAACTATTGCACCGTGGAAGACGTGTCGGAAAAATACGGACTTTCCAAGGCCAACATCCACCACATCGTCAAGGTACACGGCATCGGAAAGCGGAAAGTGGGTATCAGAAACTTCCTGCTCCGTTGCGATGTGGAACGTGCGATGGCGGAAAGAGCCGCCAAAAGGCTGTAGCCGTCGGCAAATTCCCATTGACGGCACGTTTATCTGTCAATTACCGTCAATGACAGGCATCAACGGCATATCATTCAGTTCCTTTGCACCGTGGAGAAAAGCTCCACCAAGTAATATCCATCAAAAAGAAAGAAAAAATTATGGCAAACATTTGCAAGACCGTGAACCTATACACACGGAAAATCAAGGGCGGCAAGATGCTGTCCTACTTCCTCGACTATTATCCCGGCTACCGGGACGAGGCCACCAACAAGGTGATGCGCCACGAATCGCTCGGCATCTACATCTACGCCCACCCGAAGACACAACGGGAAAAGGACTACAACGCACGGCTGACTGAAAAGGCGGAAGCCCTGCGCTGCCGCAGGTACGAGGAAATCGTAAACGAGCGTTACGAGTTCTTTGACAGGAACAAGCTGAACGGCAGTTTCATCGATCACTTCAAGACCTACGCAAGCAAGAAGAACTCCCGTTACGAACAGGCATTCCTGCACTTTGACCGCTTCGTGGGAGGCAAATGCACATTCGGGGAAGTGACCGTGGAACTGTGCAACAAGTTTCTGGAATACCTGCGCAGCACACCGCAGGCCATCCATCAGAAACGCAAGCTGCACACCAATACCATCGCCAGTTATTGGTCGGCATTCCTCGGAACGCTTCATACCGCCCACCGGGACAGGAAGATAAAGGAGAACCCCTGCCCGTATCTGGAGCGGGTGCAAACCATCCCATCCGACAAGGTGGGGCTTTCCGCAGAGGAACTTGCCAGGGTCGCGGAAACCCCTTGTGAGATACCTGTTTTGAAGACCGCCTTCCTTTTCTCCTGCCTGACTGGGTTGAGAAAGAGCGATGTAAAGACTTTCTCGTGGGAAATGATACAGCCGGAAGCGGACGGGACGCTCTACATCACCACCCGTATGCAGAAGACCAAGCAGATAATCCACAACCCCATTGGCGAGGAAGCCCTGCAACTGATAGACGGCAGCAGGGAAGGTCTGGTATTTCCGGGGTTCAAGGACAGCATGACACAGGCCCCGTTCAAGAAATGGATAAAGGCGGCAGGCATTACCAAAAAACTGACCTTTCACGGGGCAAGGCACACTTTCTGCTCGCTACAACTCGATGCCGGGACGGACTCCAGAACCGTGCAGGAACTTGTCGGGCACAAGAACCTCGCCACCACGCAACGTTATCTTGACAGTGTGAACAGCAGGAAGAAGGAAGCGGCCAACCGGATTACCTTGAAACGTGCCGCAGAATGAAAAACACGGCTTTTCACCGGCTTATAGTATGATTTTGAGTATGAAATCATACTATAAGCGTAATTTTCCGTAAATATTTGCCTTTACCTGCAATTTTTGGGAGCGGTATAGCAGGTTTCATTATAATTTTGCAGTAAACAACCGCTGACAAGGCGCAAAAATCCGTAGAACAATGAAGAATCATAACACGATTGTCAATACTGAGAACTGCCTCTTTTATGGCTTGCCCGGCATCGTCATACTTGCCGTATCATTAATGGCGTCTACCCGAATTGGTGCGGATTTCGGAGGGGACACCTTTGTAAAGACCGTTTCCTTTTTGGGCTGCAACGGCCTGTTATGGCTGCTGTACCTCGTATTGTGCCAATACCTGCTTGCAGATCTGCTGGCGATATGCCTCCCAAAGAAGAAGACTGCCACCGTCGGGGTATTGGAGGCGAAGCCCGAAGCCGGTATGACTTTGTCCGAAACGGTTGCTGAACAGCCAACCACTCCAACCCCAGTTTTAAGTCAGGAGCAATACCAGTCCTATTGCGCGGATTTCGAACGGCAAAAACAGGAGGCCCGGGAAGAACTTGCCACATCCGTATTGGGATATGTCAACAGGAAGATGGCACCATTCACCACGGAAGAGAATCTTGCCCAGCTCTGTAATGAGGTCAGGGCATGGTGCGACAATCCTCTACATAGCCCCAAAGCCATCAGACTGAAACCTGTTTCCAACCCGAAAGACCGGCTGAGGACTGTTGACTTCAAACATTTCGTGTGGAACATCGGCGCACGGCTCGGGTTTGAGAACGGATATTCGGTGCAGGTACAGGCCGGATTTATCAAGAGACTGTTTCCGAATGAACTTGCCGACATAGAACTCACGTCACTGGCCAGAAGTCTGACCAGCGAGCCGGACAAGGGGCACATCAAGCTGGACAAGCCCCTGCATACAGACAACTATATCTTCCATTCATAGAAAATCCCACATACATTTTTGGCAATCCGTACAGGGAAGTCCGTCTCGGGCTTCCCTATACCGTTATATGCCATTATGTATGATTGGCATCCATAACCAGTCGCCCGCAGACTGTCCAGAGTGTCTTTCCTCCCTTATATTGCCTGTCATTCCTTGATAATACGATTATCTGACGATTACCGTCAATGGTCTGAATCACAACCATATCATAACATTCCTTTGCAGCATCAAAATTTTATGAATATGGAAAACGGACTTACATTCAACGACCTTCCGCAAGTCGTGGCCGAGCTTCGGGACGAGGTAATCGGCATGAGGCAGATGCTCACCAGTCTGCAAAAAGAGAACGGGCAGCGCAAGGAGAACACCCACCGACCGATGTCGGTGGAAGATGCTGCCGAGTATCTGAAGATACCGCTGCGCACCCTTTATATGAAATTGGGCAACGGCACCATTCCGGCCACAAAACCCGGCAAACGGTATGTACTCTATCAGGATGAACTGGACAAATGGCTGGAGTGCAACCGCAAGAATCCCGTACCGCTGACCGTGGAGGAAGAAAACGCGGCTGTCCTTGCCTCCAACAGGCGTAAACCCTACAACCGAAACTGGTAGCCATGGAAACCGGAGAGAAGAATGACAACATCCGGGAGCGGCCTTTCAATGTGATAGCCGCCATCGGTGCGGAACTGGATAGCCAAAGGCAACAGGCGGAAAACATACCGGCACAAAGCGGTATGTTTTCCGTCAAGACCGCCAACTTGACCATTCAGGAAGCAGCCAACCGACCGAACCCTGTCCCCCTGTGGCTCACGTTGTGGTATCAAGGAGAAGTGTGCTGCCTTTTTGCGGATAGCAATCTCGGCAAGTCCATCTATGCCGTGCAGATTGCGGCTGCCATTGCGGAAGAGCGTAAAGTCCTCTACTTTGATTTCGAACTTTCGGACAAGCAGTTCCAGTTGCGCTATACCAATGAGGCCACAGGACAATGCCACCGTTTCCCGGATGACCTGTACCGGGTGGAGATTGCGAGGGACTGTCTCTGTCCGCAGGACGATTTCGAGAACGCGTTGATTATGGAAATCGAGCAGTTGTCCGTGAAAATGGAGTGCAAGACCCTTATCATTGACAATCTGTCCTATCTCTGCATGACTTCGGAAAAGGGCGAGGATGCCGGCAGGCTGATGTCAAGGCTGATGGAACTGAAACGCAAGTATGGACTTTCAATCCTGATACTGGCGCACACGCCCAAGAGACAGCTGAATATGCCGATAACGCAGAACGACCTTGCAGGAAGCAAGAAACTCTACAACTTCTTTGACAGCGTGTTTGCCATCGGCAAGAGTGCGAAAGATGAGAACCTGCGGTATATCAAGCAGCTCAAGGTGAGGTACGGCAACTTCGAGTATGGCAGTAACAACGTGATTGTGTGTGCTATTGAGAAAGCGGACGATTTTCTGCGGTTCGTCACGCTCGGCCATGCCGCTGAATCCGCACACCTCAAGGAGATAACGGAAGAGGAACGTGGCAGGATGAGGAATGAAGCCCGTACACTTCACTCGCAGGGGATGTCCTACCGTGCAATCGGAGAGAAACTCGGCATTTCCAAGACCACGGTCGAGAGGTATTGCAAGCAATGATGCTACCGTGTCCCTGTGTCCCACCTTTCCCCTATGAGACGGCAGGACACCGTGGACGGTTGAGGACACATGGGACAGGTGGGACAAGATGGGACACTCGTCAAAATCCCCCTGTAAACCCCAAAGGAGTGGAAACAATCATAGAGATACTGAATAAATCTGGTAAAATCTTGCATCCATGCGCTGTCCCACAGTGTCCCATGTGTCCCACTGTCCCAGCCATCCCACCCGGCACGGGGTGTAAAAGTGGGACACAGGGACAACAAAGTTCAATAACGAATAAAGAAATGTGAAATGATGTATCAGTTGGAAAAATACAAGAACCGCAGCAGCCGTCATACCTGCCCCAAATGCGGGCGGCCAAGATGTTTCACCTACTATGTGGACGAGAACGGAAATCCGCTTGACAAGTCTGTGGGAAGGTGTGACCATGAGAGCGGATGCGGCTATCATTATCCGCCAAAGGACTATTTCAAGGACCATCCCGACAAGGATATGCCCGAAACACGGCCATTCCCGAGCAAGGCTATCAGAAAAGGCAACCATAGCAACACCCCCATTGATACCATACCGATGGAATATGTCACACGTTCACGGAGCGACAACAGCCATCTGGCACAGTTTCTCTTTTCCCTGCAAAAAGACAATGAGGCTGTCTTGAAACGTGTGCTGGATGATTACCGCATGGGAGCGACCATTTTCTGGCAGATTGACAGGGACAACCGTGTGCGTGGCGGAAAGATTATCCCCTACAACAAGGAGGGCGGACACCGCATCAAGGACAAGGGCGTGAACTGGGTGCATAGCCTGTTGAAAAAACAGGGTGTGTTCAATCAGGATTGGACACTTGCCCAATGTCTGTTTGGCGAACACCTGCTGTCACTACCGGCAAATCAGGACAAGGTGGTGGCTGTGGTGGAATCGGAGAAGACCGCCCTCGTCTGCTCCGTACAATATCCCGATTGTGTGTGGCTTGCCACAGGAGGAAAGAGCCAGTTGTCTGTTGACAAGATGAAAGTGCTTGCCAACCGTACCGTGGTATTCTTTCCCGATGTGGACGGTTATCATGAATGGACGGAATGTGTAAAGGCTTTCACATTCTGCCGCAATGCCAAAGTATCGGACGTGCTGGAGCAGAACGCCACGGAAGCCGACCGTCTGGCGAAAATAGACATAGCGGACTTGGTTCTCCGTGAATGGCAGTCACTCCGGCGATACCATGAGGACACACCGCTTGCAAGGGTGCGGAGGATGATTCAGGAAATGACGGAACGTAATCCCGTCCTGCAAACATTGATAGACACCTTCGGTCTCGTTCCGGTCGTGGACGACGGGTAAACCCGGCTGGCCGGTTGTAAGGCTTGCCGCTCATATAGCTCACTATAACTACACGCTCCGCTTTCGTAGTTGTGGGCTCTCCCGAGGGGATTATGGCTTTGCCCTAATGACCCACTCAGGGTGCTACCCTGAGAACCCGGCAAGGACTTTCAGCCCTATGCAACCCGACCAAAGAGTGACCCTCTCTTTGGAAACTCCGCTTAGGAAACTGTCCTAAGAACCTTATTGATTCGTTTCACTCAAAACCGAATAAAATGGCACAGACATCAGACCATATCAAGCCTTGCAACATAGGCAGCAGCGAGGCGCACAACAGGCGCACACGCGAATATCTCAAACACATCGGCAAGGAGAAATTCTACATCCGTACCGACCTTACACCACAGAACTCGTCATGGGTCTCACCGCTCATGGAGGGTAAAGACCTGACCGCCTATTATAACGAAATCGCCCGGATGGTAAAAGAGAAAACTGGACGTGCGATGCAGACCAGGGAGCGGACAGTCACCAACAAGAAAACCGGCAAGACAAAAGTCGTCAGTGGCAGTTCTCCGCTTCGTGAAAGTGTGGTGGTGTGCAAAGCCGACACGACCATTGACCAGCTTCGGAAGTATTGCGACCGCTGCCACGAGCGTTGGGGCATTACCGCCCTGCAAATCTTTATACACTTGGACGAGGGGCATTACGGCATACCGGGCAACAGTTCCACATGGAAGCCGAACTGCCACGCCCATATCGTGTGGGACTGGATGAACCATGAGACAGGCAAATCCTGCAAACTCGGCAAGGCAGACATGAGCCTGATGCAGGACATGGTGGCTGAATGCCTTGAAATGGAACGCGGCACCCGAAAGGAGGAAACCGGCAAGGCTCATCTGGAACGCACGAATTTCATCATCGCCAAACAGAAGCGGGAAGTGGAAGAAGCCGCCAACAGGAAGAAAAGCCTCGACCACGAGAACCAAGTCCGTGAGAAAATCGGTGCGGAACTGGATAATGAGATTGCACGGAAGCAGAACAAGGCGAACCGGGAGAACGGCAATGCCATCCTGTCGGGATTGGCCAGGCTGACCGGAAAAGGGCAGTTTGCAGAGACGGAAAAGGAGAATGCCGCTCTAAAAAAGCGGTTGGCAGATATGGTGCGCAGGATAAAAGCGATGGAACAGGAGTACCGCTCACAGTTAGGGCAAGCGTCCGAAAGGCAGGCAAGCCTTGAAGCCACCATCAAAAGGCTGCAATCGGAAATGGCTCATCTTCGCAAGGAAGCCGAAGAGAAGGATAGGCAAATCGCATGTCTTGACAGGTTGGCTTATCCACAGCGTTACCGTCTCTCTTCGGGAGCAGAGCTTACCCATATCCATGTGCCGAACTATCTTCATCCCTCCCTGCATATCTGGACGAAAGTCGGGAATGAACTTTTTGATGATGTGAAATACGGCATATCATACGAAACAGCCCAACGACATTTGCGTGGCGAACTGACGGACGAGGAATTTGTCAATGCGGTTTTTGAACCGCAAGAGCAAGTGAGTGTAGCGCAAGCTCAATTGCTTGGGGCTGCTTTTATGTTGGCAAGCGGTGGACCGGCACAGGCTCATGTGGGTACTGGCGGAGGCGGCTCGCAATCGGATTTGCCGTGGAGAGAAAAGAGAAGAAATGGTTATGGTGTTAAAAAGAGACGATAAACTCTACCAAACAAACATCCTCTGTGTGCATAAAGCACAAGTATACCTTGTCAAGTGTTTAATAATCAGTTGTCATTCGCAGATTCTCAACCTTTTACATGTGAGTCTGCGAATCTTTCTATATATTTGTAGCCAAATAATGACAATTTAGAATATGTACAACAGGAATTAATATGAGCGACAAAATATCAGCAAGAGAAGCATTTGACAATGCTACCTACAAGCAAGCAGCAGATAAAATCAGACAGATTCTATCTGCCATTCGCAACAACCCAGCGTCTTCCGCAAAACGTTGGGTATGGGAACTTATGCAAAATGCAAAGGATATTCCAAACAAGTACGGCAAAGTTTCTGTAGAAATTGAACTAATCTCCGAAAACGAGTTACAATTTAGACACAACGGGAATCCATTTGGTATTAAAAATATTACTGGTCTTATTAGACAAGTCAGTTCGAAGGACTCTCTAAATAGTGATGAAGAGACTACAGGCAAGTTCGGAACAGGATTTATCTGTACTCATCTATTGTCTGATGTAATAGATGTCGATGGTGTGCTAAACTATGATACTTATAGGAAGTTTACACTTTCATTGGATCGTAGCGGTAGAAGTTCTGAGGAATTGATGCCTCGTATAAAAGAAGTTGAAAGCGTTTTTTATGAGCCTGAACGTCATTTTGGTGAAATAACAGATTATGAAGCAAATCGTGAAGAGGGTGATTATGACACAGTTTTTACTTATCATCTAACTTCTGTCGAAAAGTTAGAATCTGCACAAGCTGGATTAAAAGACTTGGTAAACACTCTACCGATAACCCTTGTCACACAATCTAAGAAAATAAAACAGGTACATGTCATTGATAGAATAAGCAAATCTGATGTTATATATAAGTGTAACTCTGTCGAGTTAGACGATAATGTCACTTTTTCAAAGATCAGCATCAATGATACTGTAAAAATGTATTTGTCATACATCACAGAAGAAGTAGCCCTTACTATTGAGATAAAGCAAACAGAAGATGGGTATGAATTGATAAAGAGAGATAGCAAACAGCCAGTCTTATATCGTGATTTTCCATTGATTGGTTCTGAAAAATTCTATTTTCCATTCACACTTAATGGCTTTAGATTATGTCCTACGGAAAAACGTGATAATATTCCACTAAATGGAGAAGACAATGAAGAAGCTAAGGATAACCGTACAATAATTGAGCATGCTGTAGATACTGCAATTAAATTCAATGAATGGCTGATTGCACATAATGCAACCAATAGGTATTTGCTCGCTTTTTCAAGAAGACCCGAACCTGAAGTGGCATATGATGAACGCGTTGCTTTACCTTGGATAAAAGATCTTCAATCTGAATGGAGAAGGCAGCTGCTTTCGCAGCCATTGACTGAAACGAAAAACGGCGTATATGAGCTCAGTGAAATATCAGTTCCTTCATTTGCCGGATATGGCGAATCAAATGCAAAATCCACCAATGAAAAGTTCTTCGACTTGGTTGATGGTTTTTATTTAGGTCGTGGACAATTGCCTAAAAAGGAGCATTTACAAGGTTGGCTCGATGTATTACGACCTGAATATTCTACATGGAATGCTGATTTAAAATATGAGAAAGATGATTTTCTTACTGATTTAGAATCTGCTAAATCAGTAAGTCAGCTATGCTCACAACTGAACAAAAGCGAAGCCGAAATATACAATTGGCTGAATGACGTTTATAGCTTCTTAATAGAGCAGAATTGTCTGAATGACTTTGATAAATATTCTATCATCCCTAATATGGAAGGTACATTCATGAAGTTAGAGGAATTGAGTTCCGACAACTCCGAACCAATACCTTCAAAATTAATGGATCTATATAACAAGGTCATGCCATCAACCATAAACAGTAAGATACTCAACTATTCAATAAATTCTGCGGTATTTGGCAATTCTCTAAAAGTTTTCGCACTCAAGGATATTATTGAATGGTTCAATAAAAAGATAACTTCTAAAGATACTTACATTTCGGATGGAAAAAGTTATTATGCGAATTTTTATTTGGCCTACAATATTATAGAATTGTATCCAAAAGGTATTGATGATTCAGAATACGTTTCGTATAGAAAACAATTGTATAATTTCAGTAATGCAGATGGAAGAAATAACCCATTTTCACCTATAGCTGTAGATAATCGAGATCTATGGCGAGAAGCTGATATATATTGGTTTAACGACAATTACAGATATATTGCAGATAAAAAAACTGTAGATAACTTATCGAAGACTTATTTCAAAGAACCTAAAAGTATAGAAGATACATTGAATTGGCTGAATGAGTACATTCAGTTTTACAGAGATAACTCGAAAGGTGATTTGATTAAGGATAAATGTATCTTCCCTAATCAACAACTTGATTTGAAGAGTCTAAATTATTTGAGATATGATGACGATATAGAGGAGGTGTTTAAAGATCTTGCTGATTATGCCTTGAATGTTGAAAACACCAGTGATAAATACAGACATGTTCTTCTGCATCGTTCTATTAGTGGCTATGAAAAGCATAACCCTCTCACTCTCAATGAGGTTTATAAATACATTAAGGAGGACGTATTCGACAAAAGTAGTGGCAACATTAGAGATGTCATTTCAAAACATGCTATATCGATAATCAAGAGATCGGAAGATTCAGAGTCTCAAGAAACTAAACTTTACGGATTTGTCAAGACTGTATTTGGAGATTCAATACCAAAGATAGCTTATGTAGACCAAAGCACGGGATTTAACTGGGGGTTTGCTCAAGAATATTATCTGAAAAAGTTATGCAAAACTATAGCTGAGTCTGTGAATCTGGCAGGATTGAAAGAACTTTCAGACGGTTTTGTTGATTATACAGACAAAGATTTGATAGAATGGGTGGATAGTCTAATCGAATTTCTTCATTCCTATAAAAGTAAGAAATATTGGACTATTATTACTGATTCAGATAACGGATATGGTATATGGTTGAACCAAAATTCTGATTTCTGCCGTTTTCAGGATATTAGGAAGGATGAAAATATTCCCAATGAGCTAATAGAACTCGTAGCGAACAATAAGCATGTTGCGTTTGACTATAAAGAACAACTGTATAATTTGGATGCAGCGTATACATCATATCTCGAAACGAACCCTGTTACAATCGAAGAGGTAGGTGAATATCTTGATGAGAAGATTGAAAAATATGAAGGTGACAAACAAGATAAAGACTTTGCTGCTCTGATATTCGCTGTAGGAAAATTATGCTCATCACACAAGGAATTGGGCAAAATAATGAAGTATTACTCAGAAAAGAAGAATGCTCTTATAGTTGGCTCTCTTGGCGAAGGTAAGACTCTCGATTTGGTTGGATCTATTATTCAGCATGGAGATGAAAAGCTCCAAGCTATTAATGACATACTGAACAATAATACTGTTGAAGACCTCTGTGAAGTAAGTAAAATATTGAGGGGTTGTCCTGATGGCAAGATTGAAAAGCTCAAAGACTTCATAAGCAAGATTTCTGGTGAGGAGCCTACTGTTATAGATGAAGATACACCTATAGGAGGTAAAGATTCGATGGATTTAGTATTAGTCCCGAAGACTTATGAAATAGAAAACGTAGAAAATTTCGAAGGTCAGATTCTAAATGTGAAGGCTGATCAAGCTCAGTATGCAGGTCTTTCGCTTGAAGAAATAGAAAAATATGTTAGTGAAGCCAAGGATAGAGTGGTAAAATATTTCAGAGAGCTGAATGATAAACACGATAGTGGCTATCAGTTTGATTCTGAGAAAATATGCAAACACTCTTATAGTCAATTGTATGGTATCTCAGACAAAGATGGCAATGAGATACCAATAGTTGTGCATAGTTACAAAGGCCCTCAATATAGATATTTTGACCTTAACTGGTATGACTGGCAATTACTTTCATGCAAAAATTCTCTCTTGTTCGTTTTGACCACTACAGGACTTCAGTGTATTCCTCTGTATGCACTTCCTGTTAGAAATGTCAACATTGAGATAGATAATGAAATGGCTGATATGAATAGAGCGGCATTACTAACGCTTGCTGCTGTGAGCAAAGAATATTCATCCATTAGTTTCGATTTCGGAAATAATATGCCACATGGCTTTGATAAACTGCTCCCATTTAATTTTGTTCCAAAGGAAATAAAGGAGTGTGTTCAGTCTATTAAAGAGGTATGTGATCAAAACATCCCCCAAATATCCAATATGTACAATTCAGCTAGAAACATACCATTGATTAGAAGTACAGAAGGCTATTCTGTTGCTTTGAAAGAGTATGAAGAGACAGGAAAAATGAGGGATGAGTTTGAGGCACCTATAAATGATTTGAAAGTTCCTGAAGTTGGTACTACATACATTGATTAAATGAATTATGAATATCGATCGTAAGAAACATTGGCAATTCCTCGAAGATGAATTAAAAGCTGAAACTGAGGAATTTAAAAAGATATATCTAACCACTGCAATCTCCCTGCTTAAAAACAGTGGGGGGATGCATGTGGCGCAATTCTTGTCGTTCAAGGACGGAGAAATGATTATGAAATTCTCCGTATCTCGACCTCTGCCAAGAAAAGGTGATTTCCTAGTATGCATGGTTTTACCTCCTCAATTGCAAGATTATCGAACATGGGGAGATAAGACTTATCGTGACCTCTATAAAGCTAGATACAACTCAACAGATTGTGTCTGCATTTGGCATTCACCTGCAAATGACCCTCGATATTCATTAGTTGGCTTTTCAAAGGTTAGTGTAGATTTTGCGAATTACATTAAAGAGTCTCCTAATATTGTCTTAACTTTTGCACCACAAAGGCCACCTATTGACTACGCTATTAACTTACAGAAAGTTGTGGAGGACAAGTGGAGCGAAGGTGTGGCAAGTGTACTTGATAGCAGCTATCATCACAAAGATTGGGAACCGACTTTAATAAAGCAGAATAATGTTTCTGAATTTGTCCATTCTCAGTTGTCTCTAACAGACACAATGCTATTAGAGGGACCTCCTGGTACAGGAAAAACATATATGATAGCTGAACTCTGTGCAAAATTGTGCGCGGAGGGAAAGTCTGTACTTGTTACAGCACTAACAAATCGTGCATTGATGGAAATTGCTGAAAAACAGGCAGTAGAGACGTTGCTCAACGAACATAAGATTTTCAAGACCAATATATCAATAGATGAAATTCGAGAAATCCGTAATCTTGAAAATATCAAATGTGTTGCCCCAATGCCAGGCTGTTTGGTTTTGTCTACGTATTTTATCATTAGTGGATTCGCAGCCGAATTATCGATAGAGCAGCCTTTTGACTATGTAATTATGGACGAAGCAAGCCAAGCTATACTCACCATGTTTGCAGCAAGTAGAAAGATTGGGAAGAAAAACTTATGGGTGGGTGACATCAATCAGCTATCTCCAATAGTGCTCCTTAATAAGGAACTAGTAAAGTTGTGTAATTATAAGCCAATGATTGAAGGACTTAAACTTTTGGCTGATAATAGCTCTTCGCCGATATACCAGCTAACGACTGCATATAGATTCGGCCAAAGAGCAGCAGACTATACTGGCATATTTTACAATAACTCACTTGTGGCAAAAGAATCTAAAAGGTACAATGATTTACCTTCTTTGTCTAACATATTATGTAAGGATGGAGGCCCAACTCTAATTCTTACAGATATGCCCATAGGGGATTGTACTCCAACATTTGCGATGTATATTGTCTCATTTATCGTGACTAATATTTTTAAGGATGCAAAAGATAAAGAAGTTGCGGTTTTGACTTGCATGAAGAAAACAGTCAGTACTCTTCAAATGACCATCGCTCAAAAAGTTAGTAGCCGAAAAAATCTTGTAGTTGATACTGTAGCGAGAGTGCAGGGCTTAACCACTGATGTTACTATTTTTGTTGTACCGGATTACTCTTATATTAGAACACTAGAACCTCGTCTGTTTAATGTGGCAACAAGTAGAGCCAAAGAGCATACGATTATAATTGCAGACAAATATATCTTCGACTGCTCGACTCTTGATATACGAGTGAGAAAGTATCTTGAAAAATTGAAAGCGAATAAATGTATATATGTTCCTGACCCTGAACATGGATTGGGTAAAGTTACAAACATCCTTGATTATCAAGATAGCATAGGTAGGCTACTCTTTTCTTAATGTTTTTGTCAATATAAAGTATTAATATAAAATGGCATTAGCAATAAACATAAACGACCTGCTGAACAAGCAGAAGATTGAATCCAACCGAATAGAGTTCAAGAAAGGCTGGAATCCGACAAGCATATACCATAGCGTGTGCTTTCGCCAATGATTTTGATGACCTCGGTGGCGGTTACATCGTGGTGGGCGTAGATACTGATGATAAGACAGGTGTCTCCATTCATCCAGTAGTAGGTATACCGGCAGAAAATGTTGATGGTGTTCTACAAGATATGGTGGGCTTCAACAACAAGATTGCGCCTTACTATATGCCTCGCACAAGTGTAGAGGAAGTTGATGGTAAGTATGTGCTTGTGATTTGGTGTCCTGCCGGTATCAACCGTCCCTACTCTGTACCTGAAAATGTAACAGCCAAGAACGGTAGTAAGGAATACTTCTACATTCGCAGTGGTACGAGCAGTATCATTGCCAAGGGTGAAGTGTTGGACGAGTTGCGTGAACTCGCCAGCCGTGTACCTTTTGATGAACGGGGTAATCCGGATATTCGGTTGGAAGATATTTCCACGCTACTTTTGCGTGAGTATCTAGTGAAGGTGGAAAGCAAATTGGCAAGCGACATCAATATCAAGCCACTTCATGATATTTTGGAACAGATGGATTTGTTTGTCGGACCAAAGGAGAATCGGATGCTTCGTAATGTGGTAGCTATGATGTTCTGCGAAAACCCAAGCAAATTCTTCAAACGCACACAGGTGGAGATTGTGTATTTCCCCGAAGGACGCTTAAACAATCCGAGCAATCTCTATGAAGGTGCAGTTATAACAGGTTCTGTGCCACAAATTATTGACCGCACGTTAGAGTACTTGAAGCGAATGCTTGTGATGCAGACCATTATAAAGCCCAAGGATGATTACCGTAGCAAGAAGTTCTACACTTATCCCTACCAAGCATTAGAAGAAAGTGTTACGAACTCACTTTACCACCGAGATTATCGGGAATGGGAGCCGGTGGTGATAACGGTCGAACCGGATGGTATCACCATTCAGAACGTGGGTGGTCCCGACCGCAGTATTTCTGCCGCCGACATTTCACGTTGTGAGATTCTTGTGTCTAAACGCTATCGCAATCGCCGTCTCGGAGAATATCTAAAAGAACTGGATATGACCGAAGGTCGCAGTACGGGCATTCCGACTATCCAGAATGTTTTGGAGAATAACGGTTCGCCTCGTGCAACGGTCGTGACGGATGAAGACCGCACTTTTTTCCGTATCACTATTCCTTGCCATGAGGCGGTTGGAAATATCATTGCAGACATTGCCTACAAGGATGATTCTCTCAAAGCATCAAGACGAGGTGTACTCAAAAGTGGACTGGAAAGTACACTCGAAAGTACACTGCAAAGTGTACTCGAAAATGCGCCCAAAAGTACACTCGAAATCATAAAACAAATACAAGGCAATCCCAAGGCTACTTATGCAGACATAGCTAATGCTACAGGCTATTCTCGCAGTTGGGTCGCCAAAACGGTGAAACGACTTCAAGAACAAGGAATCATAGGACGTATTGGCTCTGACAAGACTGGCTATTGGGAAATTATAAACAAATAAAAGAGGAATAGGAATGTTATTAGGTAAGAGAATAAAGGAATTGAGAGACGAGAACGGAGTGCTACAGCGCCAGCTTGCGGCACTTCTTGAAATCGACACACCCATGTTCAGCAAAATTGAACGTGGTGACAGAAGAGCCAAACGTACACAAGTGGTTCAACTCGCCAACTATTTCAATGTCGATGAGAAAGAACTTCTCACCCTATGGGTAGCTGATAAAGTTTTGGATGCTGTGGAAGACGAAGATGAGTTTAAGCATGATGCTATAAAGGTAGCTCAAGATGTCATTGAATAGCTTGATGGATGGTAAAGGTGTGGCAACATTCACTCCTTTACCGCTTTCTCATGGGTGTTTTATGCTACCGTAAATTCCTATGAAAGGTATGTTTCGAATCATTTGTTTTGATTTTTTATGTAAGCAAATATTAAAGTTGTTAAATCTTTGCTTTCAATACCAAATTTATTGAACCAAAAGGACTTTTCTATCGCATTAACTGTAAGTATCTGATAATAAAGCATCCACATATACAAACTTTAAAATCCCTTCTTTCTCCGAGAAAGACTGGACAGAGTTGCTGCGACTTCAAGAGAATGTCTATGGACTTGTTTCTAAATTGAAAGAGATAAGTCCAAAACTCACAGAAGAAGATTTAAGGGTATGTGCTTTTCTACGAGAAGGAGTTCAACCGGCTTATTTTGCTGATTTAATGAAACTTACTACCGAAACACTAACACGAAGAATTTCCAGAATAAAAACGGAGAAACTGATGCTGGTAAACTCGAAAGAATCATTGGAAGATATTGTTAAGTCATTGGGGGCTTCACCACTTTAACGGTAACCTTATTATAAGCACTCACATGCCGATAATGATGAGGTGACACTCCAGTATATCTTTTGACAAATTTTCCAAAGAAAGATATATTTGAGAAATTCATCTGGTAGGCAATTTCTTTAATGGAACTAGTCGAATATCGAAGTAGATAACCAATCTCTTCCATCACTACCTCATCAATCCATTTACTTGGGGTCTTGCAACTTTCCTTCTTTACAATAGATGACAAATATTTAGGGGTGACACATAACTGGGATGCATAGAAATCAACTTTTCTTTCTTGCTTAAAATGGATGGCAAGCAGTTTCATAAAACGTGAGAAGTATTCCTCACTTCGGCTTATACGTTTTTTCTCTTGTTCTTCATCTACATAGCCCATAAAATCCTTTATCTTTGCAAAAATCAGACAAAGTAACATCTTCAGACCGTAAGAAAGCGCATCTTGTGGCCATCCCGGTGATGATTCGTAACACATATAATCCAATACACAACTTGATATATGCTCATACCTTGACACCTCTATGGCAGTCAATGGAATCATATTTCTCCCCCTTGTTTCCAACATAAGCGGTAATATTTGTTTCCAATAATTGTAATGCCGGCCAAGATAATCAGACGTGGGGATCAGACAGATAAAAGTGCTGTTTTTACGACACTCCATCTGTAAAGTCATATTTGGCGGACAGACAAAAAGCGAATGTGAAAGGAGCGTGTATTCCTGTTCGTTCAACTCCATCCGTATTTCTCCTTCCACGCAAAGTAATATAAAACATTCGTCCAAACGAAAAAGAGGAGAGTAGCCGGACTGCATAGTTCCTTTTGAAACAATGCAGCCGTCAAACATAGTCGTATCACCATAGCTAAAAAAACGGAGGATATTCTGTGATGAATATTCTTTGATGGTCTTCATTCTATTTTCCGCTTAAAGTTTATAATTAGTTACTTTTCCTATAGCTTATAATAGCCCAAAAATTAAGCACTACGGCAAAGATGCAAAGTGCACGGAAGTAAGGTATCAGTTCGGTAAACGAACTCCCTTTCAGGTAAACCATACGCATCACTTCGATAAAATATCTTAGTGGGTTCAGTCTGGTAATATATTGAGCCCACTGCGGCATACTGCTGACAGGAGTAAATAACCCACTCATCAAAATAAAAATCATCAGGAAGAAAAACATGACAAACAATGCCTGCTGCATAGTGGCGGATTTATTAGAAATAACCAACCCTAATCCGGATACCACCAATATATAGATGGAAGCAAATAAGTAAATAGTCAGCAAATTACCGGCAGGGACAAGTCCGTACACCCACCATGCTAATAACATGGAATAAGTTAAGACCAGAAAGCCTACCAACCAGTAAGGCATCAACTTAGAAAGCACAAAAGGAAATTTTCCTACCGGAGTTACATTCATCTGTTCAATCGTTCCTTTTTCCTTTTCACCTACTATATTGAGTGCGGGCAGGAAACCGGAAAGTAACGTCAGCATCATCACCATTAATGCCGGAACCATGAACACTTTATAATCCAGATGTGGGTTGAATTGGTAGTAAGGAGCCATGTTGAACTTCTGACCACGATTCGGTGTATGGTTTAAACCGCTTTCTTCGCGCAAATCGGCAGAAAAATCAGTGACCACACTTCCCAAATAAGAAGAGCCTAAACCTGACTTTACACCATTTACAGCGTTGGCTGAAATCATTACTTTTCCCATGCCGCTACTTACCAGATTCTTTTCGAAATCCTCTTCTATTTCCAGAATGAGATCCGCTTTTCCTGATTCCACACTGTGTAATGCTTCATCGTTAGATGAAGAAACATCTGTCAATGTGAAATACTCTGACGCATCCGTCTTTTGTGTCAATCTTTCCGAAAATGTACTGTGGTCATTATCAACCACACTTAATTTCAGTCCTTTTACTTCCTGATTGGCTGCCCAAGGCATTATTACCAGCATGACAGTAGGTAACATAATGAATAATTTCGGAAGAAATTTATTACGTACAATCTGCTTCAACTCTTTTTCTATCAAATATTTAATGACCATAGTTCCTCCTATTCCAAGCGTATTTTAAACTTTTTCAAAGCTACCGTGATTAAAACTGCAATCATGATACAGAGAACAATCAGTTCATGTCCTACATATCGAACTTCCACCCCTTGAATCATCAGTTTGCGCACCGCTTCTATAAACCAGCGAGCGGGAACGACGGACGAAAGTTTCTGTAACCAAAAAGGCATGCTCTCTATGGGAAATATCGTACCGGAAAGCAAAATGGTAGGAATCATAAGTACCAGACTGGATAGTAGCATGGCGGCTAATTGGCTGTCTACAATAGTCGATATGAGTAGTCCCAACGAAAGTGCAACAAGGATATAAAGCATTGATATCCCAATCAGGCAGAATAGACTTCCGGCAATTGGAATATGCAGCATAAAAGCTGACAGCAAAAGAATGGTAGCCAAATTGATACATGAAATCGTAAAATAGGGAATTGCTTTAGCTACGATGATATAAGCGGGTGGCAGTGGAGATGCAAGCAGCACTTCCATTGTTCCCATTTCTTTCTCACGAACAATAGCAATGGAGCTCATCATGGCACAAATAAGCAGCAGCATCATACCAATGACTCCCGGAACAAAGTTAAACTCACTTTTCTGTTGTGGGTTATAGAGCATTTTTATTTCCGGAACAATCTGATATGAGGGCTGTCCACCGTTCGCTTCCGAAAGTTCACGCAGATAGGCCGAGAGAATCTGCTGGGCATATCCAACACGCATAGATGCTTGATTAGGTTCAGTGCCGTCAGCCAGTAATTGAACGGTAGCTTCGCCGGTATGTATCATATTATCCGCAAAATTTTCACTGAAAACAAGAACCAAATTGATTTTTCCTTTCTTGAAAACCTCGTCTATTTGTTTGGGATCGGACAACTCTTCTGCAATGGTGAAGTATTTGTTTGCCTGGAACATATCACGTATATGCTGTGTGGCTATATCTTTGGACGGGTCGAAGATAGCCACCTGCGTATCTTTTACTTCTGTCGTAATGGCAAAACCGAAAAGAATAATCATCACAATCGGCATCACCAGCAGAATAAGCATAGTGCGTACATCACGAAAGATGTGGTAAAATTCCTTCCGTACGAATGACAAAAACTGTTTCATACATTTCTCTTTTTTAATTATCTGAACGTTTGGCTTTTCGGGCAAGCTGTAAGAATACATCATACATGCTCTCCACTTCGAAAGTCTTCTTTAACATAGCCGGTGAATCAAGGGCATCTATCCGTCCGTCCACCATAATGGAAACACGGTCACAATATTCGGCTTCGTCCATGTAGTGGGTGGTCACGAATACTGTAATGCCCCGGTCGGCAGCTTGATAAATCAATTCCCAAAATTGACGGCGGGTTACCGGGTCTACACCTCCTGTGGGCTCGTCCAGAAATACGATTTTCGGATCATGAAAGATGGAAAGTGAGAAGGCTAGTTTCTGTTTCCACCCCAATGGCAGTGATTTAACCATTGTGTTTCGTTCACTTTGAAAGCCTAATTCTTCAAGTAACTGGTCTGTTTTTTCACGTATCCGTTTATTCGACATTCCATAAATACCTCCGAAGAGTTTCAGGTTTTCCCATACTTTCAAGTCGTCGTAGAGGGAGAACTTTTGACTCATATAACCGATATTTTTCTTTACTTCTTCGGCTTGTTTATAAATATCAAATCCGGCTACAATCCCTTTACCTTCAGAAGGGTGGCTCAATCCGCACAACATACGCATGGCCGTAGTTTTCCCTGCACCGTTAGCTCCGAGGAAGCCGAATATTTCTCCTTCCTTTACTTGAAAAGAAATGTGATCCACTGCCACAAATTCTCCGAATACCTTTGTCAGTCCTTCTGCTATAATTACATGGTTATCTTTCATTTTTTTGTCCGGTTAGTAGCATGAAACAATCTTCAATAGAGGCATGTATAGGAACGATTTCTATTCCCTCATGTCCCTTATCCTTCAAAAAAGCAGCTAAAGCATCTATGGATGTTCCTTCGCACACGGTAACATGAAATGTTTCACCGAACGAGAATGCGCTGGTCACTTCTATATACTGCCTTAAGTCATTGAGTAACTGATGCATCTGATTACTTTTTACCGACCAAATAGTTTCTGAATAACCGGAGGTTATGTTCTGCGGTGTATCTACCTCCATAAATTCTCCATCCTGAATCAATGCAATGCGGTCGCAAAGAATAGCTTCATCCATATAAGGAGTTGATACCATGATAGTGATGCCATGTTGCTTTAATTTTCTTAGCATCTCCCAGAATTCTTTTCGGGAGACAGGATCAACTCCCGTGGTAGGTTCATCCAGAAACAGGACTTTCGGCGCATGAATCAATGCACAGCTAAGAGCCAGTTTCTGTTTCATGCCTCCCGACAATTTTCCTGCCTTACGAGTTCTGAATGGTTCTATTTGCTTATAGATATCTTCTACCAAATGATAGTTTTCCTGAATGGTAGTATTGAAAATGGTTGCGAAGAAGGTCAGATTTTCTTCTACCGATAAATCAGGATATAAGGAGAAGCGTCCCGGCATGTAACCGATTTGTTTCCGTATCTGTTTATAGTCTTTCACCACATCCAGTCCGGCCACAGTTGCCATGCCATCATTGGGCAATAACAAAGTAGTTAGGATTCGGAAAAGAGAAGTCTTACCGGCACCATCCGGGCCGATGATTCCGTAGATTTCTCCTTCATTCACATCAAAATCCAACCCATGAAGAGCCTGTACGTTTCCGTAGCTTTTCTTTAAATTTCGAACAGTCACAATTGCCATATCTCTAAAATTTTACTTCACCGTACATACCTTTTTTAATCAATCCGTCGTTCGTCACAGATACTTTTATTGCATATACCAAATTGGCACGTTCGTCACGGGTCTGTATCGTTTTGGGAGTAAACTCCGCTTTATCGGCCATCCAAGTAACGGTTCCTTCGTACTCTTTACGGTTATTTTTTCCCTGATCGGCATAAACCTTTACTTTTTGGCCTATTTTAAGTCCTGTCAATTGATCGGCGGTGATGTAGGCACGTAGTCTCATGTCCTCCATGTTGGCAACTTTAAATAAGGCTCTTCCCGGAGCGGCATATTCACCCGGTTCAGCGTACTTTGTCAGAATTGTCCCCTGTATGGGACTCACAATAATAGAATTCCTTATTTGATCTTCTATCTGTGCCAACTGTGCTTCAATACCTGTAGTTTGACTGGACAGGCTATTGTTTGAACTACTGATTTGCTCTGCTGCTGCTGTCAATTGTTTTTCTAATACCTGTATTTGATAATTAATATCATCCAACTGTTTTTGTGTTGCGGCATTCGTTCTCACAAGTTCCTCAAAACGCTTTCGTTCCCGTTGTTGAATAGCAATCTGCTGCCGGATAGTAGCCAATTGCCGGTTTTCATTTAAAACCTTGCTGTTCGTAGCCGAGTGACTAGCTAACAGTTGTTCTTTCTTTAAAGCTAACTGTATCGTGTCAATATACCCTAAAGTGGCCTGTGGAACAACATCTTGTCCTTCTTCTACATCAAATTTCATAATCTCTCCATTACCTTTTGCAGAAATAATAACCTCGGTCGTTTCGAAAATACCGGATGCGTCATAATCGTTATTGTTATTACTACATGCTACCAGCAGGGCAGTCAGTCCAATTCTTAAAATCTTATACGTTTTCATATCTTCAATAATTTATTGGTTTATTGTATTTTTCAATTCATAAATATTCTTCAGCATTTCCACTTCATGAGAAGAACGGTCGATACGTGCCTGATTTTCACGGGTGATTTCTTGCAACAAGTTGTTTACATCAATAATGCCCTGTTCCAGTTTGGATTCAGCAGCTTGCCTGACCGAAGTACGTAAAGCAATGATATTGTCGTCTTCCATCATCATTTTCCGGTATTGTTCATTGTTGTTACTTCTTGTGTAGATTGCAGACTATTGTTAAATAGAAAAACATCTCGTGCTGTTTCTATCTGATTACGGGCAAGATCAAGCTTACGTTTCTCATTTTTATGCGTATAAAGTTTACCGATGTTCCAACTTAAACGAACCCCAATTACACCGTTCAATGTCCAGTTATGGTCAAACATATCATTAAACATATCATATCCGGGATATCCATAATATCCTTGCGCAAACAGACTGATTTTAGGACGTACTCCTGCATTAAGGAGCTTCTTCTGTGCATCAGTCTGCATCATTCGTGCAGTGAAAAGCGTCAATTCCGGTCGTTGGTTTTCATACGATAATGGCATGGTCGCTTCCGGTTTCTGCAGGAAAGAAACACTTTTCAGATCTTTATTAATAAAAATAGCCAACATCTGCTGATAACTTTTCTTCATGGAGGTTAGTTCCGTCATTTGCTGTTTGGCCTTTAAGTGTTCGGCTTTCATTACATCAACATCTGCTTTCATAGCAGTACCGTTCATAAGCATATTTTCCAATTTTTGGCAATTGGATAACAGTAGAGCTTGCAAATCCTTATTCAGTTGGATCTTATCTTCAATCAACAAAATGCCAAAGAACAGATTATTCACACGATCGCGGATAGCATACATATCCACATCTGTTTGAACTGCTTGGATCTTTCCATCTAAATCGGTGACTACCTTTTGTGCTTCCAAGTTTCCTCCATCCCAAATTACTTGGTTTAAATCAATCCCGACCTTGTATTGGTCTTTATTCAGACCTTTAACATTATAGCCACTACTTTCGAGCATATTAGCCAAAACATCTGGTAGAGTGGCTACATCTGATTGATAAGATGCTTGTCCGTTAACCGTAAGTTGCGGCAGATAACCTCTGTTGATATTCTGAATAGAATAGGAGGTTGTTTGCCTAATTAGTTTATACTTCTCTAAAAGTGGATAGTTCGCCCAAGCCAGTCGTTGACATTCACTTAACGTCAATTGGGAATTTGCTGAAAAAGGTATTAGTAACATACCTATCAAAGCATAAATTGTTTTTAATGACTTTACCATATACATATTACTCTTTAAATTGATGATGCAAAAATACGCCCAACCAAGATGCTGGACAATGTCAAATACCTTGTTTGATTGAGCAAATTCGAATATTTGTCTATCATATTAAACTTATACATTGTATATTAATGAGCAATTTCATATTTTTGCTAAAAATAAATCATACGATATGGAAAATTCAGATATTGATAAGATGGGATTGTATCTCAATAATTTTATTCCAGAATATAAAAATAAGGCTGGTATATTTCTCTGCACAACCGGCTCTGCTGATGTTTTGGTAAATAATCAAGTGTATCATATAGAAAAAGGAATACTTTATGTAATCAGCCCTTTAATAACGATACATAAAGTTTCTCAAAGTACAGATTTTGATGGCATTCATATCATAGATGAATTGGAAATCTTTTATGCAGTAATTCATTCCATTATTGACACTGTTCTTCATCTTAAACTTCGTAATAATCCTTGTATGCAATTAGAAGAGGAAGACATCCAGTTTATCATTAATCAAAATGAACGGATAAAAAAGAAGCGCAAACAGTTGGCAGAGACTGCCGAAGAGGAAAAAAACTTGATTCGACTGCTGATACAGTTATTAGAGCAAGAAGCTATGTTAGAAGTCATTAGCATTTATTTTCGAACTAAAAAGGTAGAATCACAGCCGATAGAAAAACAAGAATCTGTAGTTTATAATTTCATATATTCATTACATGCAAATTTTAAAACAGAACGTAGTGTTACTTTTTATGCTAATGAGGCGCAGTTGTCAACTGGGCACTTTACGTCTATTATAAAGCAAAAAACGGGGCAACCTCCTTCTGAATGGATTATCGCAATCACATTGAATCAAGCAAAATTGTTACTTGAGAAGTCGCAGAAAAGTATAAAAGAAATTGCAAGTGAACTGAATTTTCCCGAGCAATTTACATTTAGGAAATATTTTAAGCAGTATGTTGGCATACCTCCAAAACAATACAGGATGCAGTTCTCAAAAGGGATCACCTGATAATTATTGGGAATAGACAGCACCAAAAGCTTGTTTTTCTTCGATACTGCTTTGAATTAAATACATAGTAGAAAAAATATCTATCATAAGTATCATTCATCTTAATCGTATTCTCATTATCAAAATAAATGATAGCATGATAGATATTTTTTTCACTATGTAACAGTTGAATTCAAATCCGTACCGTTTGCCCTGTCGTTTTACTCATTCCAGTGCCAGTTTTGAACTAAACTTGAGAATGTAATAGAACTACAGAATAAATAAATTATGCTAGTATATATGTGGTCTGTTTTCGTCTGTATTTGGCTATCAGTCAGTATTGAATATCAATAGATTACAAAATCTATTTGTCCGTATCCGTCCGTCCAAAAAGGCTTATTTAAAATGCATGTTCTGTAACTTTGCAAACAAAAAAATGACAGAACAATGAGTAACTTATTATTTAAAAGAGGAAACGATTTAGGAGGTTGGATTGTCTTTCTGATAGCAGCTTTTGTGTATGGAATGACTATTGAACCTACCGGAAGTTTTTGGGATTGTCCCGAATTTATTTCATGTGCCGAAAAGCTACAAGTAGGTCATCCACCGGGAGCACCTTTCTATATGCTTGTCGGGAATCTATTCACCCAGTTTGCGTCCGATGCTTCGCAGGTATCGCGCATGGTCAACTTTTTAAATGCACTGTTAAGTGCAGGGTGTATTTTATTTCTTTTTTGGAGTATTACCCGATTGGTGCGGAGCATACTTACGGATGATGCACAGAAGCTATCAACGACCGACGTAATTATCATTTTAGGAGCAGGGTTTGTTGGAGCTTTGGCTTACACCTTCAGTGATACATTCTGGTTCAGTGCGGTAGAGGGTGAAGTATATGCCTTCTCTTCCTTCCTCACGGCTTTGGTCTTTTGGATGATTCTTCGCTGGCAGGATGAAGCAGATTCTGTGTCCGGTGACCGCTGGATTATCCTGATAGCCTATATTATAGGCCTTTCAATCGGAGTACATTTGCTTAATCTGCTTTGTATTCCTGCCATTGTATTAGTGTTCTATTACCAAAAATATCAGACCCTATCACTCAAGGGAGTTATCGGGGCCATTGCATTATCCGGTATTCTTATTGTATTGATTCTTTTTGTTTATATACCCGGAATGGCTGATGTAGGAGGATGGTTCGAATTATTCTTTGTCAATGTGATGAGATTACCCTTCCAGTCAGGATTGATCGTCTTTCTGGGTTTGGTCCTGTTTTTACTGATAGGAGCCATTTATCGGTTCAGAAAACGCATCGTGAATACCGGTTTGTGGTGTTTACTCATGCTCACCATAGGATATACCACCTATGCGGTCATACTCATTCGTGCCAATGCTAATACGCCGCTCAATGAGAATGCACCGGATACTATTTTCACACTCAAAAGCTACCTGAATCGCGAACAGTACGAAAGTGCTCCTTTACTTTATGGGAGAACCTATGCGTCCGAACCGGAGTATGTGCCCGAAGGAGACTATTACAAGGTAAAGACAGAAAAAGGTAGTGCCATCTATCGGCCGGATAAGAAAGAAGGCAAGTATAAAATTATCCGCTATAAAGAAGACGTGTGCTACACTCAAAATATGTTGTTTCCACGAATGTGGAATGATCGTTCGGCCGCTTCTTACAAAGGATGGTCCGGAGGAGGTGCAAATGAGGCTCCCACACAAAAAGAGAACCTGACTTATTTTATCACATACCAACTCAACTACATGTACTGGCGCTATTTTCTATGGAATTTTGTTGGACGACAGAATGATATTCAAGGAAGCGGTGAACCGGAACATGGTAACTGGATTACAGGAATTTCATGGCTTGATAATCTGCGACTGGGAGATCAAAAACTTTTGCCGGAATCTTTGCGTGAGAACAAAGGTCACAATGTGTTCTATGGCTTACCATTATTATTAGGATTACTCGGTATCTATTGGCAATGGACACGCGGGAAAAAAGGCAAGCAGCAATTCAGTGTCTTATTTTTCCTTTTCTTCATGACGGGATTGGCTATTGTGCTCTATCTGAATCAGACTCCCGGACAACCTCGTGAACGGGATTATGCATATGCAGGTTCGTTTTATGCGTTCGCTATCTGGATTGGAATGGGAGCCGCCGGATGTTGTGACATGCTTCGCAGAAAACAGGCAAAAATCCTCCCAGTCAGCTTACTCATGCTGCTTTGCCTGTTTGTCCCAATACAAATGGCAAGCCAGACTTGGGATGACCACGATCGAAGCAACCGATATACCTGTCGTGACTTTGGAGCTAACTATCTGATGACACTTCCCGACAAAGGAAATCCGATTATATTCTGTAACGGGGATAATGATACGTTCCCCTTGTGGTATAATCAGGATACGGAAGAAGTACGCAGAGATGTACGTATCTGCAATTTAAGTTATGCGCAGACCGACTGGTACATTTATCAGCAACAATGTCCTCTGTACGATGCTCCCGGACTGCCGATCAGTTGGGATCAAAATCAATACCAGGAAGGGAAGAACGAATATGTGGCTGTTCGTCCGGAATTGAAGAAACAGATAGAAGCATTGTATCAGAAACATCCCGAAGAAGCCCGTGATAGTTTTGGAAATGATCCGTATGAAATAAAGAATATCCTGAAATATTGGGTGTTCGCGGAGAAACAGGAATTCCATGTGATACCTACCGATACAATAAATATTTATATTGATAAGGATGCAGTACTCCGTTCTGGAATGATGTTGCCTGAAGCCATTCGTCATTTAAAAGGAGAAGAACTGAGAGATGCAATACTGGATAAACTGTCTATTTCTCTAAAAGATATACGTCTGTTGACTAAAGTGGACTTACTCATGCTCGAGATCTTGGCTAACTGTAACTGGGAACGTCCCCTGTACATGGCTATCTCGGTAGGCAACTCCAGTAAACTGAAGTTTGATGACTACTTTGTTCAGGAAGGGTTAGCATTCCGGTTTACTCCTTTCAACTATAAAGAATGGGGAGACGTAGAAGAAGGCAACGGATATGCCATAGATACGGAGAAACTCTACGAGAATGTGATGAACAGATATAAATACGGAGGATTGGATACTCCCGGACTTTATCTGGACGAAACAACCCTGCGCATCTGTTATTCTCATCGAAGGCTTTTTGCGCAACTGGCTAAAGAATTGGTGAAACAAGGAGACGACATCCGTGCCAGAAAAGTATTGGAATATGCTGGGCAAGCTATTCCGGCATATAATGTTCCCGAAGTATACGAGAGCGGTTCGTATGATATAGCCACCGCTTATGCTTCCATAGGAGAAACGCAGAGAGCGACCGATCTATTGAATCATCTGATAGCAGAATCGGAAAATTATATCGACTGGGCTTTCTCGTTAGGAGAGAACCGGATAGAGATGGTTCAACGGGATTGTTTGTATAGGTTCTGGCAATGGAATCAGTGTAATGAATTACTGAAGAATATGGATAAAGAGAGATATGAACAGAGTAATCAGCAATTTGAAAAGAAATATATGCGACTCACTCAACTAATGAATTATCACAACTAAACTCAAAGAATATGAAATCGAAAAGAATAAGAGAAGAAGAAATAAAAACAGTATTGGGCAAAAGAAATTACGTTATCTTAATTATCGGCTCTATATTGATTATCATAGGATATATATTAATGAGCGGCGAGGGGAGTACCCTTGCCGCCTATAATCCCGATATATTTAGTGGAACACGCATACGTATTGCCCCATTATTGTGTTTATTGGGGTATCTACTGAATGTATTCGGTATTCTTTACCGTCCTCGTCAAAGGGGGATTTAATCTTTCAATAGAGGTAACTGATTGAGCATATTTCTAAGTTTGATTGCCACTCGTGGCATAGGTTCGGCAACTGTAAGTCCTACCAGATCATATTCGGAGGATATATCATTAATGATACGAACTACTTCTTCAATCTTCATGCCGTTAGGCTCAACGCCTACGGCAGCGATTATCTCTGCCGGGTCCAATACATCCATATCGAAATGTATAACCACCTTCGAAACCCCGGTACTTTTCAGCCATTCCATAATCTTTGTACGATCATTGGCAACTTCCAGTGGAGATAATCCTTTAATTCCCAGCTTTCTTTGTCGTTCCTGCATACCTTCATCCCATGAGCGGAGTCCGACAATCAGGGCTTTGGAAGCATCTGTTTTTCCCGGAAGTAATTCCATTATTTCTTCATCTCCCATTCCTAAACAAGCTGTTAGTGCCATTGCATGATAACCCTTATATTCATCATAAGGCAGATTGATGTCGGGATGTGCGTCTATCCAGACGATAGCTACATCATCCGGGTATCTATTGATTAAATAAGTAAACGGAACAACACTAACGGAACATTCTCCTCCTAAAGTGACAATCCGATCCGGATGATTCTCTTTAAGCAGATCGAGCGCAGCTCTAGTTTGTTTCAATATGACACTACGTGCACTAATACCTTTTTCCGTCGCTCTGTCATTGATATCCAGTGAAACCGGAACTTCGACGGTCTTCTGACCGGTCTGTGGGGCTAAATAGTTCAATAACTGTGCTCCCAGATAGTAGCCTCTGGATGAATCTTCCGCCGGAATATCAGGCATCCAATGATCTACAATTCCTCCTTGCCATTGAGGATAGATAAAACGAAGAGTTGATTTTTTATTTTCCATATTTACTTGATTGTTTCATTTCCGTTTTTACTATATGCTTCGTACAAAAATAGAATAAATCTTTCTAATATCATTAATATTTCAAAAAAGACCATCTATCTAAAATAAATTATTGCTTCTTTTGTCCCAATGAAATGAAAGTTGGGAAATAGTATGAATAACAACATTGATATAAAAACGTTGGAGGCCTTTCAGGATGGGAATCACAAGGCCTTTGAGACTATTTTTATTACATACTACAACAAAACCAAAGCATTTATTGACGGATATATAAAATCGGAGCCTGATGCAGAAGAGCTGACAGAGGATTTATTTGTCAATCTTTGGATCAACCGTCATTCGATTGATACGTCCAAATCATTCAATTCTTATTTGCACACCATTGCAAGAAATGCAGCAATCAATTTTCTGAAACATAAATATGTGTGTGATGCCTACCTGAACCATAATCAAGAAACAGGATATAGCTCTACTTCCGAAGAAGACCTTATTGCCAAAGAATTGGAAATGCTGATTGACGAACTTGTCGGAGGAATGCCCGAACAACGGAGAATGATTTATACATTAAGTCGTAATGAAGGATTATCCAATGCCGAGATTGCCGAACGACTGAACACTACCAAAAGAAATGTTGAAAGCCAGCTAAGCCTCGCTTTAAAAGAGATACGGAAGGTTATTTCATGTTTTCTGTTATCATTATTGTAACTTTATTTTCTTCTTTACTTATTTTTTCTCCAAAAATATTCATTTTCTTATTGAGCTTTTTGCCACCTAACTGTATATATAGTAAAGTGCAGCAAAAATGGAGAAAAGTAATATCACCAAAATCATCAGAATGTTCCTTTCCACCCGCTTTCCATCCGAAACGGAAGAGAAAGTGCAAAAGTGGATCATTAAAGATAAAGACCAGCAGGCGAAAGCAAAAGCTTCATTAGATTATTGGAATGAATTGGACGTAGAAGCCGATTCGAGCACTTATGCCTCACTGGAACGGGTGAATTTAAGAACCGGATACAATAAAGAACATCTGACGGGCATCGCTTCTTATCAGAGGTTTGCCCGTGTTGCCGCAGTTGTTGTTCCATTGCTTTTATTAATAGGAGGAATGTTCTGCTATCTTTCTCCCCAAAACGAGATGATAGAGGTATCCGTTGCTTATGGAGAACAGAAACGTCTAATCTTGCCGGACAGTTCGGAAGTTTGGTTGAATGCGGGAAGCACCATTTTATATCCGGAAACTTTTGCTAAAGATAAACGTTTGGTCATTCTTAACGGTGAAGCTTATTTCTCTGTCCAAAAAGATACTGCAAGCCCCTTCATCGTGGAAGTTCCCCAGCTTTCCGTGAAGGTTCTTGGAACCAAATTCAACGTGAAAGCCTATCCTGGTGATGAAAAAATAACAACTACACTGACGAGTGGCAAGGTAGAAGTGAGCGTCCAGTCCCAACCTCCCCGGATACTTAAACCCAATGAACAGCTTACATACGATAAGAAGTCGTCAGACATCCATATATCAGTGATAGATACTCATGACACCAACAGTTGGGTAGTGGGAAAACTGATCTTTACCAATGCTACTGCCGGAGAAATATTCCGAACCCTCGAAAGACACTATAACACCACGATTGATAATGAGGCAAATATCCCTGCGTCCAAACGATATACTGTCAAATTTCTGAAAGATGAAGATCTGGATGAAATACTGAATATCTTGAAAGATATCATCGGCTTTGATTATCAACAACATGAAAATAAAATAGTATTAACCCAACCATAAAAGAAACAGCCTATGAACAAAAAGAACCGGGAAGCAGCTTGAGACCCTCTTCCCAGTTCTGAAATGCCTATCCTCATTCAACAAGTGACGTAAAATGAAGTATCAACATACAAATATAGAATAATGAATCGAATTAATACGAATAAACGGGCAGCTAAGCTCGCCATTTTTTTATTTTTTACTTTTCTCTCTCTTACAACTGTCGCACAGAACAAAGAAAAAAAGATTACCATACAAAATAAAAGGATATCATTAAAAGAAGCCTTTGCTCAAATTGAATCACAAACCGGATATAGCATCGCTTATGAACAATCGAATCTGGATATAGAAAAAAAGCAGTCTTTATCTCTTAAAAATGTAGCTGTCGATAAAGCGATGACTCAACTCTTAAAAGAAACCGGATATGTATATAAAATAAAAGGATATCATATTATTATTTCTTTGCAAGATAACCGGCAAAAGCCTGCCAATGATGATATACAAAAACTGACTCAAACCATAAGAGGAATCGTTGTTGATTCCAAAACCAATACGCCAATAGAATATGCCTCCGTCTGTATAGCAGAGAAACCTTCACTGGGAGGCTCAACTGACAACCGGGGAAATTTCCGGATTAATAACGTCCCGATAGGACGTTATAATATTCAGGCATCTTTTATGGGGTATCGCCCAAGTATCATTAGCGAAGTGTCTGTCACATCATCCAAAGAAGTATTTGTAGAAATCCCTATGGATGAAAATGTGCAGGATTTGGCTGAAGTGCTTGTCAAACCGGAAATAAAAAAAGACCGGACAGTCAACCCGATGGCTATTACGGGAGGGCGTATGATTAGTATTGAAGAAGCGTCCCGATTTGCCAATGGGTTTGATGATCCGGCACGGTTAAGTTCTGCATTTGCTGGAGTGGCAGGAGATGTCGGTACCAATGCGGTCGCCATCCGGGGAAACGCTCCGCAATTTACCCAATGGAGACTGGAGGGAATTGAAATACCTAATCCGACTCATTTTGCCGATTTAGCAGGGCTGGGAGGGGGATTTCTGTCTGCTTTAAGCACGCAAGTTATCGGAAACTCCGATTTCTATAATGGAGCTTTCCCAGCGGAATACAGTAATGCCTTATCCGGTGTTTTCGATATGCATTTGCGCAATGGTAATAATCAGAAGTACGAACACGCCTTTCAGGTCGGACTCATGGGCATAGATTTAGCTTCGGAAGGTCCTATCAGTAAAAAACGGGGAAGTTCCTATCTGGTGAATTATCGTTTTTCTACTACTTCACTGGCATCGGGTAATGACATCAACCTGAAATATCAGGATTTAGCCTTCAAACTAAATTTTCCCACACGTAAAGCCGGAACCTTTTCGATCTGGGGATTAGGATTGATAGACAGGAATAAAGCAGATGTTTTGGAACGTTCCGAATGGGAAACGATGGGAGACCGGTCGTCAGGATATAATAAACTGGATAAGCTGGCAGGTGGCTTAGCGCACAAATATGTACTGGATGAAAATACTTATATCCGTTCTTCTCTATCCGCTACCTATTCCAAAGACCGTTCATTGGCAGACTTACATACCGACGACGCTATTATTAATGTAGCAGATATTCAGAATAGTAGATGGAATTTAGTATTCAATTCATATCTGAATAAGAAATTCAGTCCGAGGCATACCAACAGAACAGGGATTACCATTACGGAACTTAAATATGATCTTGATTACAAAGTCAGCCCTTATTTGGGATTAAACAAACCTATGGAGCAAATATCGAAAGGCAGTGGAGAAAGCACAGTCCTCTCGGCATATAGTAGTTCCGTAATAAACTTGAGCAACAATCTGACAACCAGTTTAGGGGTTACCGGACAATATTTTACTTTAAACAAGAACTGGTCGATAGAACCGAGAGTTGCCCTTAAATGGAAAATAAATCCTGCACATTCTTTAGCAGCTGCTTACGGCTTGCATAGCCGTCGGGAAAGGCTCGACTATTACTTTGTTGAACAGATAATCAATGGTAAAAAGGAATCAAACCGGTACCTGGACTTCTCAAAGGCACATCATTTCGGATTCACTTATGACTGGAATATCAATCAGACCCTACATCTGAAAATAGAACCCTATTATCAATACTTGTTCCACATACCAGTTGAGGAAAACTCCTCCTTTTCGATTATCAATTATGAAGAATTCTATTTAGACCGCATATTGACAAACACCGGAATAGCCAAAAACTATGGAATAGATATAACACTGGAACAATACATGAAAAACGGCTTCTACTATATGATTACAGCTTCATTATTCAAATCGAAATATAGGGGAGGAGACCGTATCTGGCGAAATACGAGACTGGATAAAAGTTTTTTAGTGAACCTGCTCGCCGGAAAAGAATGGATGGTTGGCAGACTCAAACAGAATGTATTAAGTGTAAACGGCCGTCTGTTCTTTCAGGGAGGAGGACGCTATACACCTGTGGATGAAGAAAAAAGTCAGGAAGAAAAAGACATCGTCTTTGACGAGAGCAAAGCCTATACTAAACGATTCAATCCATCTATAAACGGTGATGTTTCCATCAGCTTTCGGATCAATAAGAAAAGAGTATCCCACGAGTTTTCTCTGAAAATACTGAATGTGGGTATGCGCACCGGAATGCATTTCTATCAATACAATGAAAGAACGAGTGTAGTAGAAGAAAAAGACGGAGCGGGTCTGATTCCGAACATCAGCTACAAAATTTATTTCTAAATAACTGAACAAGAAAAGGGTTTGTTCACACAATAGACTGACACCCAACAGGCAACTGCTTTCAGTAATTATGGTATAACAATCTGTAATATATATACTAACAAGCTCTCTGAATACCTGTATATTTGCTGCGTGAAATAATTTAGTTATGAATTATATGCGTATCATATTCAAGAAATTCAAAGCACGTATGATTGTAGGATGTATATTAGCTGTAATAGCATTGCTGGCGGTGTCAGTCATTGTTTTTATCAATCAAGCCAGTTTCGGCAGAACTCCCCATGGGGAACGGCTGGAAAGAGTCATGAAATCTCCTAATTACAGAAACGGAGAATTTAAAAATCAGCATGAAACCCTATTGATGACTTCCGACAGGGGACGTTTTAGCGGAATCTGGGAGTTCATTTTCAGAAAGATAGACGGTTTGCGCCCCGAACAGGCTGTCAAAGCAATAAAAACGGATTTACGCAAGATTGACCCTAATGAAGAAATATTGGTATGGTTCGGACATTCATCTTACCTGATTCAAACGGGAGGAAAGCGAATATTGGTTGACCCGGTATTTTGTATGGCTTCTCCCGTATCTTTTGTCAACAAGCCATTCAAAGGTACGGAACTTTATACACCCGATGATATGCCGGACATTGATTATCTCGTGATTAGTCACGATCATTGGGATCATTTGGATTACAACACGGTCAAAAAATTAAAAGACCGGATTGGAGCAGTGATTTGTCCGTTGGGTGTTGGCGAACATTTCGAATATTGGGGATTTGATAAAGAGCGTCTGATAGAACTTGACTGGAATGAAGACGCAAACCTCGCTCCGGGCTTTATGATACATTGTTTGCCTGCCCGCCATTTCTCCGGTCGCGGACTTACTGCCAACCAGTCACTTTGGGCTTCCTTCCTGTTAGAAACTCCTTCACAAAAGATATACATCGGCGGAGACGGAGGATATGATACGCATTACGCAGAAATAGGTAACCGATTTCCGGACATCGACCTTGCAATCCTCGAAAACGGACAATACAACGAAGAATGGAGCTTGATCCATTTGATGCCCCAGTATATGGCACAGACGGCCAGAGATTTAAAAGCGAAAAGAGTTCTGACCGTACATCATTCTAAATATGCGTTGGCCAAACATCGTTGGGATGAACCTCTCAAAAATGCAGAAGAGATGAAGAATAAAGATTCTCTGAATGTATTGATTCCGGAGATTGGAGAGGTCGTGGCATTAGAAAAATAGTGCTTTACCCAATCGGCTAAAGGTTTTCCCGTCTGTTATCAGTAAAATTGGTAAAACATTCTGTAATTTGTATAGTTGAAAAACAAATTTCCCTGATTAACTTTGCAAAGTTGAAATATAGATGGTTCAATCCTGACAGTTTTAGACATTTAGATATAACTACTATAAATTGAAAATTAATTAGTTTATGCTACGTACTATCAGACTTACAACCGCCATTGTGTGCTTTACACTTATTACCCTGCTCTTTCTCGACTTCACGGGTACATTGCACACATGGTTCGGATGGTTGGCGAAAATTCAATTTCTGCCGGCTTTATTAGCCTTGAACATAGGTGTCGTATTGTTTTTAGTTGTACTTACATTCCTGTTCGGACGTATCTACTGCTCTGTTATTTGTCCGTTGGGAGTGTTTCAGGACATTGTTTCGTGGGTATCCGGCAAACAAAAGAAAAACCGGTTCCGTTATTCACCAGCAATGAAATGGTTGCGGTATGGCGTTTTAGGAGTATTCATTATCATGATGGTTGCAGGATTGAACTCTTTGGCTATTTTGCTGGCACCGTATAGTGCTTATGGCCGGATAGCTTCCAGTCTTTTTGCACCGGTCTGGCAATGGGGAAACAACCTGTTGGCGTACTTCGCCGAACGAATGGATAGTTATGCTTTTTATGAGGTAGATGTATGGATAAAGAGTCTTTCGACGATGCTGCTTGCCATTGTTACCCTTGTTGTTCTTTTCATTCTGGCGTGGCGCAACGGACGAACCTATTGTAATACGATCTGCCCCGTAGGTACTGTATTAGGGTTTATATCCAAATATGCAATATTCAAACCGGTAATTGATACTTCCAAATGCAATAGTTGCGGTTTGTGTGCCCGCAATTGCAAAGCATCGTGTATTAATCCGAAAGCTCATGAAATAGATTATAGCCGTTGTGTGACTTGCATGGATTGCATCGGAAAGTGTAAGCATGGAGCCATTACATACACAAGACGGAAACCTAAGAACGAAACAGCTACGAGCGAAGATACGAAAGCAAAGTCTGTCACTACTGAACAGGTAGACAATGCCCGTCGTAGCTTCCTTTCAGCATCGGCCATTTTTGCAACAACTTCTGTACTGAAAGCACAAGAGAAAAAAGTAGACGGAGGATTGGCTACTATCGAAGATAAAAAGATTCCCCAAAGAGAAAATCCTATCTATCCTCCCGGTGCATTAAGCGCACGCAATTTCACTCAACATTGCACAGCCTGCCAATTATGTGTCTCTGTTTGTCCCAACCAGGTATTGCGCCCATCGGACAACCTATTGACATTGATGCAACCGGAAATGTCATACGAACGTGGGTATTGCCGTCCCGAATGTACTAAATGTTCGGAAGTTTGTCCTGCCGGTGCTATTCATCTCACCAGTCTTGCCGAGAAATCAGCTATTCAGATCGGACATGCCGTATGGATTAAAGAGAACTGTGTACCTTTGACAGATGGAATGGAATGTGGCAACTGTGCCCGCCATTGTCCGACAGGTGCCATACAGATGGTAGCTTCCGATCCTGAAAAAACAGATTCTCCAAAGATTCCGGTAGTAAATGTAGAAAAATGTATCGGTTGTGGGGCGTGTGAGAACCTTTGTCCGTCCCGTCCTTTCAGCGCTATTTATGTGACAGGACATCAGATGCATAGAATTATTTGATCTAAATCAGTATAAGATTATGGAAGATAAAAATAAGAAAGATATAAATAGAAGAGATTTCATTAAGATTGTAGGTATTAGTGCAGCCACGTCAACAGGGCTATTATACGGATGCTCTTCAAAAGGTACTTCCTCTTCAAGCAGCGTAACAGGAGAAGGAGAGGTGCCCACCGATAAAATGACTTACCGCACGTCTCCGACTACCGGTGACCGTGTTTCACTCTTGGGATATGGTTGTATGCGTTGGCCTCTCAAACCTGCTCCCAACGGTAATGGTGAAGTAATCGACCAGGATGCCGTGAATGGACTGATTGATTATGCAATCGCTCACGGAGTAAACTATTTCGATACATCTCCGGCATACGTACAGGGCTTTTCCGAAAAGGCAACGGGTATTGCATTGAGCCGTCATCCCCGTGACAAATATTATATCGCCACCAAGTTATCCAATTTCTCTCCCGATACATGGTCTCGTGAAGCATCGCTCAAAATGTATCACAAATCGTTTGCAGACCTGCAGGTAGATTACATTGATTATATGCTGCTTCACGGCATCGGCATGGGAGGAATGGAAGCCCTTAAAGGACGCTACCTGGATAACGGAATGCTTGACTTTCTGGTGAAAGAACGGGAGGCAGGACGTATCCGCAATTTGGGATTCTCCTATCATGGGGATATCGAAGTGTATGACTATCTGCTTTCACGGCACGATGAATTCAAGTGGGATTTCGTACAGATACAATTGAACTATGTAGACTGGAAACATGCCAAAGAAACCAATACCCGGAATACGGATGCTGAATATCTGTATGGAGAATTGCATAAACGAGGAATTCCATCTATCATCATGGAACCGCTTTTAGGAGGTCGTTTGTCTAAATTGAATGACAACCTGGTAGCACGGCTCAAACAACGCCGTCCGGAAAGTAGTGTCGCTTCCTGGGCTTTCCGTTTTGCCGGTTCATTTCCGGACATTCTGACTGTGTTAAGTGGTATGACTTATATGGAGCATCTGCAAGATAATCTCCGCACTTATTCTCCTTTGGAACCGTTGACAGATGAAGAAAAAGAGTTTCTCGAAGAAACGGCACAATTAATGTTGAAATATCCAACGATCCCTTGCAACGACTGCAAATATTGTATGCCATGTCCGTATGGGTTGGATATACCTGCTGTGTTGTTACATTACAACCGTTGTGTCAATGAAGGGAATGTCCCCAGGAACGAGCAGGATGAGAATTATGCGAAAGCCCGACGTGCTTTCCTAGTCGGATATGACCGTAGCGTGCCAAAACTTCGTCAGGCAAGCCATTGCATCGGTTGTAACCAGTGTGTGGCACACTGTCCGCAAAACATTGATATTCCAAAAGAGCTGCATCGGATAGATCAGTTCGTAGAACAATTGAAACAAGGTACTTTATAAAAGAAAAGATGGAAGAATTAATCAATTTACTACATACAGGAGGATATTCCTGTACTATTGCCAACAAAGGAGAAATCCGCACTTTCACTCAACGCGGTGTGGCTGATATCTATGATTTACTGACTCAGGAACCGGAGTTTCTTAAAGGAGCTTCGATTGCTGATAAGGTGGTCGGAAAGGGAGCTGCCGCCCTGATGATTCTGGGAGGTATCAAAGAGTTATATACCGATATTATCAGTACCAAAGCGCTGGAGTTACTTCAGAAAGCAGATATAAAAGTTGATTTTACAGAGAAAGTACCTTTTATCTGGAACCGTAACCATACAGGAGGATGTCCTGTAGAGACAATGTGCAGCGAAGTGGAATCAGCAGAAGAAATATTACCACTGATCCGCGATTTTCTGGAAAAGATCAGAAATAAGAAGTAAAAGAAGAAACTTGAAACACGAAATAAAGTATGAAAAGAAATACAGCTTGTTTATTCCTGTTCGGTAGCTTGCTTTCCATCTCGGGAATGGCACAGACTAAAAAGGATAGCATACAGGCCGGAAGAAATTATATGATTGATGAAGTCGTAGTCACCGGAACACGTAATGAAACCGATGTGCGTCATCTTCCGATGACCATTTCCGTAGTCGACAGGCAACAAATTGAGAAAAGATATGAGCCTTCTCTTTTGCCGTTGTTAACGGAGCAGGTACCGGGATTATTCACTACCAGTCGTGGCATCATGGGATATGGCGTATCTACCGGAGCTGCAGGTGGCATGAGCTTGCGTGGTATCGGTGGTAGTCCGACAGCAGGATTATTGGTACTGATTGACGGTCATCCGCAGTACATGGGTTTGATGGGACATCCGATAGCGGATGCTTATCAATCTATGATGGCAGAGAAAGTGGAAGTTTTACATGGTCCTGCATCTGTACTTTATGGTTCGAATGCCATGGGGGGTGTGATTAATATTGTTACCCGTCGGCAACAGGAAGAAGGTGTGAAGACGAATATACAAGTTGGGTACGGTTCATATAACACGTTGCAGACTGAATTTTCCAACCGTGTCAAGAAGGGACGTTTCAGTAGCGTCGTAACCGGATCATATAATCGTACAGATGGACATCGTCCCGATATGGGATTCGAGCAATATGGTGGATACGCAAAGTTAGGTTATGATATCAGTTCTTTCTGGAAAGTATGGGGAGATGTGAATGTAACCCATTTTAATGCTTCCAATCCGGGGACTATCCAAGTACCACTGATCGACAATGATTCCCGTATCACTCGTGGAATGACATCGTTTGCTTTGGAAAATTATTATGAAAAGACTTCAGGAGGTTTGAGCTTTTTCTATAACTGGGGACGGCATAAAATCAATGATGGCTATCAGATAGGAAAAGAACCGCAAAAATCACATTTCAACTCTAAAGACAAAATGCTGGGTGTATCATGGTATCAGAGTGCCACTTTCTTTACCGGTAATCGTTTGACCGTAGGATTTGATTATCAACACTTCGGAGGTGAGTCATGGAACAAAGTACTGGCTACGGGTGAACATACTCCGGGAGTAGACAAGCAAATGGATGAGTTTGCCGGATACGTTGATTTCCGTCAGGATATCAGCAGTTGGTTCTCACTGGACGCAGGTATTCGTGTAGACCACCATTCACACGTAGGTACAGAATGGATTCCACAAGGCGGACTGGCTTTTCATTTACCCAAGAATGCAGAACTTAAAGCAATGGTCAGCAAAGGATACCGTAATCCGACCATTCGTGAGATGTATATGTTTCCTCCTGCCAACCCGGAACTGAAACCGGAAAAACTAATTAACTATGAACTTTCCTATTCACAACGTCTGCTGGAAGGGGCATTATCCTACGGAGTCAGCCTTTACTATATCAATGGCAACAATCTGATTATGTCAAACGGACTCTTTCCTCCATTGAATATCAATTCCAGAGAGATAGAGAATTGGGGAGTTGAAACGAATATAGGCTACCACATCAATTCACACTGGAATGTGAACGCCAATTATAGCTGGTTGCACATGGAGAATCCCGTTCTTGCTGCCCCCGAACATAAATTGTATGCAGGGGCGGACTATACTTCTGGACGTTGGAGTATATCGACTGGAGTACAATATGTGAAAGAACTTTATACTTCTGTTGTAAAGGGTAGCGAGCAACAGGATCATTTTGTTTTATGGAATCTTCGTGGGAATTATCGTGTCTGCCGTTTAGCTAACCTCTTCATAAAAGGAGAAAACCTGCTGGCACAGCGTTATGAAATAAATGCAGGTTATCCCATGCCCAAAGCTACGTTTATGGGTGGTATTAATTTGAACTTTAAATAATAAAATGATATGGAATCAACTACTGTAAAACTCTATTCGCTGAATTACGGCAATGTGAGAACTTATCTGGCAGCCTCGTTATTCATCGTTGGCAACATCCTTTTTCCCCATTTTTTTCATCTCATACCGCAAGGAGGAATAACCTGGCTGCCCATCTATTTCTTCACACTGATCGGAGCTTATAAGTACGGATGGAAAGTCGGTCTGCTGACTGCTGTTCTTTCCCCTATTATCAACTCCTTACTTTTTGGTATGCCGATGCCGGCGGTGCTGCCTGCTATTTTATTAAAGTCCGTATTGCTCGCCATTGCTGCCGGTTGGGCCGCACAACGTTTCGGACGTATCTCCATCCCGGTATTGGTTGGCGTGGTACTTACCTATCAAGCTGTAGGGACATTGGGAGAGTGGATGTATATAGGTAGTTTCTACAATGCCATTCAGGATTTCCGCATTGGAATTCCCGGAATGTGCCTGCAAGTATTCGGAGGTTATTTATTCATTAGATATTTGATTCGCAAATAACTTCCCGATCAACAAGCGCTTTTCCCAGAAAAGAGCTATAAGCCTTGAAAAAGAAAGTTCTCCTCTGTTATGGGTGTCTATAACAGAGGAGAACTTTTTAAAATACAACGTATCTATTTGCTTTTTATTTATCAATCTTCTTCGTCGTCATCTTCCAGATCAGTAGCAGCGGGATTACCTCCTTCTTTAGCATACCTGCTCGGACTCATCTTATAGTATTTTTTGAATACTTCCCGGAAATATTTAGTTTCAGAAAATCCAACCATGTCTGAAATCTCATTAATAGCATATCCACCCTCTTTCAGTAACTCGGTAGCACGTTTCAAACGCATCACCCGAATAAACTCTGTCGGAGACTGTCCTGTCAATGCTTTCAATTTACAATAGAAACTGGTACGGCTCATGCCACTTGATTCACAGAGCACATCAACGGAAAATTCAGGGTTGTTTATATTCTCATCCACGATTTTCTTAGCATTTGATATAAACTTCCAATCAAGGCTGTTAGTGCCGTTTGCAGACGGAACCATCGTTTTTTCTATATCCAGATTGGCATATCTCATGCGCAACAGTTCCCGGTTTGCCAGTAAGTTAGCAATATTTGCCCGCAGAATTTTCACACTGAAAGGTTTGATGAGGTATTCGTCCGCACCAATGGACAGACCGTCAAGAATATTATTTTCATCTCCTAAAGCTGTGAGCAACAATACAGGAATATGTGAAGTCTCAATATCGCTTTTAATAGCGACACACAGTTCGTCTCCTCCCATCTCCGGCATCATAATATCAGAAAGTACCAATTCCGGCCAAAATTCTTTTATAATAATCAATGCTTCCTTTCCATTGGCGCAAGCTTGCACATTATAGATGGAAGATAATGAACTGACGAGATAAGAGCGTAACTCATCATTGTCTTCTACAACCAGAATTCGTCGTGAATTTGGATTATTTACAGTGACAGTTGTATTTGCAGGTACATTCGGAGCGGGGAGTACAGGAGCCAACGCTTCAAACTTAGAGTGCGTTTCCTCCCCGGTATTTTGAAAGTTCTTATTGCTTTTCGGAAAGACAATTTTGATTGTCGTACCTTGATGTTCAACACTCTCTACACTAATCTTACCACCATGAAGGCTGACCAGTTTTCCTACCAGCATTAATCCTATACCACTACCTGTCACTTTGGAGTTAATGGCATTGCTGGCACGAAAATGTAGCTTGAACAACTTACTTTGTTCACTGGCAGGAATACCTATACCTGTATCCTTGATAATCACTTTCCATGAATCGTTCGTATCAGATACGGAAATGCTGACTTTTCCACTTTCCGGAGTATATTTTAGCGAGTTCGATATTATATTCTTCAAAATAGAATCCATCTTCTCCTTATCAAACGATACATTCATATAGCTGAAAGTACTCTCGTATGTATATTCAATGCGCCTGATGGCTGCATAAGAAGCAAATGTATCATATATATCATTCATATAGGTATTCAACTCATACTCGGAAACACTCATTTTAGAGGAATATACATCCGTTCGTTCAAAATTAATCAGATTGCTGACCAGTCTCAGAAGAACTTCCACATTCCTCAATGCAATGTTCGTACGGGTTATTCCGTTGTCGGTAAGATTCTCTTCTTCCAGCAATTCCTCCAAAGGTGCTTTTATCAAAGTTAACGGAGTACGTATATCATGAGCTGTATTAATGAAAAACTGCGTTTTTTCATCAGATATATTCTTTTGTTTTCTTAGATTTATCACACGTAGAATAAAATAAAATCCTCCGATCACAAACAAGATATAGCATAAAATAGCCCACCAACTCGACCAGAAAGGTTGTGTGATGATAATTTTCATACTACGTTCCTGAAAGACAATATCATGTTCTTCTCTGGATACTGCACGTACATGAAGAGTGTATTTACCCGAAGGTAAATTGGTGAAACGAATCAAATTATTATCTCCCGGTTGTGTCCATTTCTCATAAAATCCTTCCAGCTTCCAGGAGTATAGTGCATTTCCCGGTGAATCATAATTGATTGTAGAGACTTCGAATGAAAATGTATTCTCATCATATTTGAGTTCCAGTACATCCGTTTCATCAATACTTTTCTGTAAAGGGGAGTCCTCAACACCCGGATAAACAGGTTGATATGAAAGATAAAAGTTACTGAATATCAGTCTGGAAAACTCATACTTTGGAAACTTCACATTCTCCGGAAATTCAATCGCTCCATCCGCACTTCCAAATACAAAGCCTTTATTCTTACGCACTGCCCCTGCAGATGCATTAAAATAGGTAGGTAACAATCCTTCTCCTCTGGTCCAGTTATTGAATATCTTCTCTTTAGTATGAAAACAGGTAATTCCATTCTCTGTACTCATCATTATACGCCCGTTCACTTCCGGCAGTATTGTAAATATCCTGTTTGAAATCAGGGCGGAGTTATCAGAAAAATAGTGCTCGAATGTTTTATTTTGATGATTGTACACAAATACTCCCACACCATTTGTTCCGATATATAGCAAGCCATCATCTGCCTGATAAAGCGTATTGATATAAGCAGCTCCTATTTCCATTTCAATAAACTGATATTCGCCGGTATTTCGATTTAATAAATACAATCCTCCAACGGTTCCGATCCACATATTGTCTTTGTCTTTTTCAACAATCGATGTGATAGAATTCAACCCCGGATATAAACGAACACTGTTAGTCGCCAGATTAAAACATTTTAGATTATAGTACCCTCCCGACCAGACATATCCTCTCGAATCCTTAACTATATCACGAATATACTTATCCGGGCGCATATTGACGCGGGAAAGCAGATAAGGAGAGAAGTATTCAACCGACAATGTATTCTTGTTTATTTTATAAATACCGGAAGTAAATCCTCCTGCCCATATAACTCCGGGAGATACTTCACATAAAGTAATAAAGATATGATTTTTATCTTTTATCTGTTGGTCAAAAGAACTTAGGAACGAATGCCATTTACCAGTTTTTGACTGATAAAGACTAATACCATTACTGGTTCCAAACCATAAATCGCCATCCTCGTCTTCAATAACCGCATGTACCTGATCGTTGATTAGCGATTGGTGATTACCCATGGAATGTTTCATCCAATGATAATTTTCATAGCGGTTATCCATTATTGTGATCCCGGTAGGATAATTGGCGAGCCATATTCGTTTTTCTTCATCTACAAAGACATCATTGATGTTATTTCCGTTCATTTCATTATAACTCTGATAGTTGGCTACAATGTAATGTTCCAGTTTACACGTGTTTACATCAACTTTATATACTCCCATCCCTTCGGTTGCAATCAACAGTTCCGTTTCATTTAAAGGGCTGATACGAGCTATGTTTACGTCACTAAGGTCAGCGTCCGGCCGTATAATTTCCTGCGTATTCGTATCATACACAAAAACTCCTCTTTCAAATGAACCGATAAACAGTCTTTTTAATTGCTGATGAAAATACAGTTCACTCACCTGAGCATGGAAATAGTTTAATGTTTCAACAGGTATAATCTCTAAAACATTATTTTCCTGTTTGACATATCGTACGCCTGTCTCCGTTGCTATAAAGAAATGGTGCTCATCTACTTGCTCTATTGCCGTGATACTACTGTGAAGCACATTAGGGAATTGGAAGATACGAGCATCTTTAATATTATAAAGCAATACAGTATCCTTGCGACATAACCAAATATTATTATTCCGGTCCAAATAACCACAGCTAATTGTTTCAGAAGTATCCGGTAATCTATATACCATTCTGAAATCATCTTTATTAGCGTCATATTGAAAGATTCTCCCTTGCTTGCCAATCACCCAGATGCCTATATGCGGTTCTGTATACAGCCATCCCAGACGTATGGGAGCGTCTAAAGTATTACCTTCTTTATTTAATTTATAGTGTTTTATATCTTTACCGTTGTATCGGTCCATCCCTTCATTTGTAAGGAACCACATATAGCCCTGGGCATCTTTCTGAATATTGAATATCCGGCGATTGCTCAAGCCATCTTCTATTCCTATATATTTGTATGTTTGTGCTGTAACCCAAACAGGAAAAAAGAGAAGAATATATACAATGTATTAAAAATAAACAGATGATGT
>NZ_DAWCXD010000014.1:0-63135 GCF_052357945.1 Bacteroides sp.
ATTTGTTGTTAAAGATGGTTTGGGACTATTTTTTTATTAATTGGCCTGTTTTTATTACTATAAATGCAATGGTTTTTCTACTTTTGGGCAAATAATAAAATTCTTATGCTCGATTTTGTGTGAGCACATAATAAAAGAAAATAAATAAGGTAAAGAAAATGATGATTGTTTTTTATATGGTTAAGAAGGTTGTTTGAAGGATAATGTTTTTTATTTAAATTATATATAATGCAAAGACTTGTAATGAGTCCAACTTAAATCTTATGTAATGGATAACAAATATTTACTAATTGAAAAAATGAAGTGTCACTATGAGTGCATGCTGCTTGATGCATATGCTGGCGGGAATACTCTTGCTCCTATCGTGCGGAATCGGATAATAATGCTTCGATTGATGATTTTGGGAATACTACGAATTGCTATCTACAATTACAACCAAATGGTCTGAATACAATTAAGGTTTCTTCTACAGAAGAAAGTTTTGTGTTTCCTTTCCAAATTAAAGAAACTGAATAATCATATAAAATCAAGAGTTTATTAACAAATTTGCAGTACTAACTTATGAGAAAAAAAGTTTATTGGAAAAGTAGACATGGCTACTTATGGGGAGCTATGCTGATGCTGATTACTCTTTGCTTTACAAGCTGTAAGGAAGATGACGACCAAGTAGCAGGAGTATTTGATCCGAATACCCCCATAACTATCGCAGGATTTACTCCAGAATCATTAGGAGGAGGAGAAGATTTTGTTTTATATGGGAATAACTTTGGGAATGATATATCCAAGATTAAAGTCTCTTTAGGAGGTAAAAATGCCACAATAATCGGTGTAAACAATCACAATGTATACTGTTTGATGCCTATGGGAGCTTTTGATGGAGACATACAAGTAAGTATTCTAGATGATGATGGAGAGGTAATAGCTATTGCTGAATCGGAGAAGAAATATACCTACAAAAGGCAATGGCTGGTAAGTACTTGTGTAGGAACTTATTATAATGTAGGCAGTGATTATGAAGAAAAGGAAGGTCCTTTTGGCGACTGTGGAGCATTTAAAGATATATTATGGTTCTCTTGGGACCCCAAGTCTAATTTTGACAGGCTCTATTTCACGGGAAATTACAACCGATGCCGTTTAATCGATTTCAGCGTGGATAATGGTCCAGATAAAGAAAAAGGTTATGTTTACTATTTCACATCAGCTGATCAATTCGACCGTGTTTCCGTGATGACATGGACCATCGATGAAAATCAAGACATGATTCTTTCTCACAACCATTCCAGTGATTCCAAAATTGGTAATTACTTATTTACACGTTCTTCAAACTTCACGGAACAGTCTCCTTTGGGAATATATGCCCGTGGAGTAAATGGAACAATGGTACATCCTGAGACTAATGAGTTATATTATACTCGATATAGAGGCGGTGATATGTACAAATACAATTTTGACACCCAAGAAACGACATTTGTTTTTGCTTTAGCATACGCAACAGAAGCTTATAGATTAGTGATACACCCAACCGGGAAATATGCCTATATTATAGGTAATGAAAGAGATTTCATTTTACGAACAGATTATAATTATGTAACCAATACATTTACAACTCCATACACAGTAGTTGGGCAAGCCAACAGTCCTGGTTACCAAGATGGGATGGGAAGCTTTGTTCGTGTCAATGCCCCGTCGCAAGGAGTATTTGTTAAGAATAAAGATTATATCGGAACAAGATTAGACGGAGACGAATATGACTTCTACTTCTGTGATGCAGATAACCATTGCATACGAATATTAACCCCGGATGGCAAAGTAAGTACATTTGCGGGTAGAGGAAACGGTAAGACATCTGGTTATCAAAATGGAGAAGTACGTACAGATGCCTTATTTAACTATCCAAGAGCAATTGCATATGATGAAAAGCGTAACTGTTTCTATGTAGGAGATACAAACAATTGGATTATCCGTAAAATCGCACAGGAAGACGAAGATGATTATGATGATATTTCCGATGATGAAGAAGATAATAACATGGAAGAAGCGGCTTTGGAGAAAGAAAATTAGTAACAATAAACACACATAATGATGAGAAATTTTTTATTCACATGTATGCTGTTACTGGTTACTGTCGCTAATGTATGGGCACAGGAAAATATAACGGTGACAGGAACTGTAATGGATACAAACAATGAACCAATGATTGGGGTCAATGTATCTATCGAGAATATGCCCGGACTAGGAGCCATAACAGACATCAATGGTAAATTCACCATTAAAATGCCTCCCTATAATAAACTCGTTTTTACATATATTGGTTATGATAAGAAAATTGTTCTGATTAAAGAACAACGCGTAGTTAACGTAACAATGAAAGAATCAGAAGCCAACGTAATTGATGAAGTTGTAATTACTGGAACAGGTGCACAGAAAAAAATTGCAGTAACTGGAGCTGTAACCACTGTCGATGTAGACGATTTGAAAACCATACCTTCGACCTCTATTGCCGATGGTTTGGCGGGAGTTGTTCCTGGTGTCATGGGCATGCAGTCCAGCGGTCGTCCGGGAACAGTGTCTGAATTTTGGGTACGTAGTATTTCTACATTCGGTGCCAGCAATGCGGCATTGGTATTGGTCGACGGATTCGAACGGGATATTAATGAAGTGAACATAGAAGATATCGAATCGTTTTCTGTCTTGAAAGATGCATCTGCTACAGCTATTTATGGTAGTAAAGGAGCCAATGGCGTAGTATTGATCAATACAAAACGTGGTAAGGAGGGGAAGATCAATGTAGACGTGAAATTAGAAGGGTTCTACAGCACATTTACACAGGTGCCTGATTTTGTAGATGGTTATACCTATGCTTCCATGGCGAATGAAGCTCATACAACGCGTAACGAAGATCCCCTTTATTCAGCGGCAGAATTAGAGATATTTCGCAAAGGATTAGATCCAGACATGTATCCTAATGTAGATTGGTGGGATGTGGTTATGAAAGATGGAGCTTGGAGCTCACGTGCTACGTTAAACATGAGCGGTGGCGGCAAGACAGCACGTTACTTTGTTTCTGGAAGTTACCAAGACCAACAAGGTATGTATAAAGTAGACAAAGCTTTAAAAGAATATAACACCAATGCCAACTTTCGTAAATGGACATACCGTATGAATTTGGATATCGACATTACGAAATCAACATTATTAAGGGTAGGCGTTTCCGGTTCATTGCGTAAACAAAACGATACTGGAGCCGGACAAGATGATTTGTGGACTGCCATGTTTGGGTATAATCCGACAACAAGTCCTATTACCTATTCAGATGGGAAAATACCTGCAGATGAAAATTCGGATGCAAACTGGGGACGATATAATCCTTGGACATTAGCTACTCAAACCGGATATAATGAAAGTTGGACAAACAATATTCAGACCAACGTAACCTTAGAACAAAAGTTGGATTTCATCACCAAAGGATTAAGGTTTCTTGGACGTTTCGGGTATGATACCAATAACTCCAATTGGATTACCCGCAAAAAACATCCTGAACTATGGCAAGCTGTCAATCGCAATCGCGAGACCGGAGAAATTACATACCAGCGCATTGCAGAAGAACAAAAAATGACGCAGAGTTCCGGTTCGAACGGAGACAGAAAAGAATTTTTTGAATGGGAGTTACACTATGATCGCGGGTTCAAAGAACATCATGTGGGTGGGACACTGAAATATACCCAGAACTCCAAGGTTTATACGCAAGGGATTGGGACAGATCTTAAGAATGGATTGGCAAAACGTAATCAGGGACTTGCTGGACGTGCTAATTATAATTGGAACTATCGTTACTTTGTAGATTTTAATTTTGGTTATACCGGTTCGGAGAATTTCCATAAAGACTATCGCTGGGGATTTTTCCCGGCTATCTCCGGTGCATGGAACGTAGCTGAAGAACCATTCATTAAAAAGAACTTGGGGAAATGGATCAATATGTTCAAGATTCGTTATTCTTACGGGAAAGTGGGAAATGACAATTTAGGAGACGATCGCTTCCCCTATTTATACGATATTGAAACTATGAGTGACGGTGGTTACATTTTCTCTGACTATACATCAACAGCAATGTCATGGGATGGCATGCGTTACTCGTCCATCGCTTCTTCAGATGTAACATGGGAAATTGCCACCAAACATGATGCAGGCATCGATTTCTCATTCTTCAATGATAGATTAACTGGTTCTGTCGACTATTTCTATGAAACTCGTGATAACATTTACATGACTCGCAGTTATCTTCCTTGGATAGTAGGTGTAGAAAGTTCTCCAAAAGCAAATGTTGGTAAAACAAAGGCACAAGGATTTGACGGACATTTTGCATTGAAACAAAAAATAGGCAATGTAAATTTGACCCTCCGCGGAAATATGACTTACAGTAAAAATGAGGTACTTGCATACGATGAAGAGAACTCTATATATGGTTATAAACAAACTGTAGGACATCGAATCAATCAGGCAATGGGCTATGTGGCTTTAGGCCTTTTCAAAGACTATGATGACATCCGCAATAGCCCTACACAAAGCTGGTCGGAAGTAATGCCGGGTGATATCAAGTACAAAGACATTAATGGTGACGGCAAAATAGATACCAACGACAGGGTTGCAATCGGAGCCACAACGAAACCAAACTTAACTTATGGTTTCGGTATCTCTGCCAAGTGGAAAGACCTGGATGTGAACGTACACTTTCAAGGTGCCGGAAAATCAACCTACTTCATAGAAGGTTCATCCGTCTTTATGTTCCAACGTAAGGATTTCGGAAATTTATTTGCGTCATTAGCTAATAGTAATCGCTGGATATTAAGCGAGAACGAAGACCCGAATGCTGAATATCCCCGTCTGAGTTACGGCGGCAACTCTAACAACCAGCAGAAATCTACATACTGGCTGCGTGATGGCTCGTACATACGTTTGAAGACATTAGATATTGGTTATACTTTGCCGACTGCTTTGGTTAACAAAGTACATCTAAACAAAGTGCGTTTCTTCTTTGTAGGAACCAATTTGCTTACATTTTCCAAATTTGATCTTTGGGACCCAGAAATGGGAAGTACAGATGGGAAGGATTATCCGCTTAGTCGCACATTCTCATTAGGTGTATCTATTAATCTATAAACAACAGCAAATAATATGAAAAATATAATTCTAACATTATCAGTAGTTACAATTTTAGGATTTGGTTTTTCCGGATGTTCCGATTATCTGGATTCCGACTATCTTTTTGACGAGCGAATGACCATAGAAGATGTTTTTAGCAATAAAGACTATTCAAATAGATGGCTAGCCCGCGGTTATTATTTTTTAGGACATGATGATCTGCAAGAAGTATGTAGCAAAAAGCATATGCCCTTCAACTTTGCCGATGACATGTTTTTTGGCGATGGAGGTTATGAAAATTGGAGAAATGGCAATTATGATGAATCTGGATACGATGACAATAGCCAAGGGACATGGGAAAACGCCTACAAAGGTATACGTCAAGTTTCCATTTTCCTACACAATATTGACATGAATCAAGAATTTACAACAGAAGAAATAGCCGATTTAAAGGCTCAAGCACGTTTCTTGCGGTCTTATTTCTACTGGATGCTTCTCCGTACATTCGGTCCTATTCCTATTATTCCGGACGAAGGAATAGATTACACGCTGGATTATGAAGACTTAGCAATTCCTCGTAATACTTATGATGAATGTGCCAATTATATTGCCCAAGAGCTGGCAGCAGCAGCAGGATTGCCACTGACCAGAGGTTCGCAAAATATCGCACGCCCTACGCGTGGAGCCGCATTGGCACTTCGTGCACGCGTACTGTTATATGCCGCCAGTCCGCTGTTTAATGGGCAAGCGCCGGTAGAAGTACAAGCCGGCATGGTCAATCGAGACGGCACAGCATTGCTCTCTTCCACGTATGACGAACGTAAATGGGCTCTGGCGGCGGCAGCGGCAAAAGATGTGATGGACTTGGGTGTTTATGAGCTATATACTACTGGAGTCAGAACAGGTTCAACCGACCTTGCTTACCCAAACACACTTGAGCCACAGCCTGATCCCATTAATCATTTTGATGAGAAGAACTGGCCTAATGGATATAAAGACATTGACCCCTTTGAATCGTACCGTTCAGTATTCAATGGAACAGCTCCTGCTTATAGCAACCCCGAACTGATTTTTACACGTGGACAGAATCAAGGAAGTGAAGGTATTAATGTCATGGTACTTCACCAACTTCCACGCCGAGAAGGGAAAGGATACAACTCACATGGCATGACGCAAAAACAATGCGATGCTTACTATATGAAAGACGGGGGCGATTGCCCTGGGATGAATTCCATGTATGCAGGACAAGAAGGATATACCGATCCGCTTCGTTATAATAACGCGTCTAGACCTACTGAACTGGTAGCAGAAAATGAACTTGTAAATTATCCTGAATTAGGTCAATTAGGAACAGGCGTGTGCAAACAATATACCGGACGCGAGCCCCGTTTCTATGCATCGGTGTCTTACAACGGAAGTACATGGAATTTCCTAAATGCAGAAGCAGACCAAGATGAAGTTAAAAATGTTGCCATCTGGTATTATTTGGGGGATCCAAACGGTTTTAAACAAACATCTTACTGGTCACGTACCGGAATCGGAATTAAGAAATACGTACATCCTGATGATATAAGTAACACAACGGTTACTGCATACGATCAAAGTCGCATGACGAACAAAGTCGATCCAGCTATCCGTTATGCCGAAGTGTTGCTGATTTATGCAGAAGCATTAAACGAACTGACATCAGGCCAGACATATAACATCCCATCTTGGAATGAAAGTACCACTTATACTATCAGTCGCAACATTGATGAAATGAAAAAAGGTATTCAACCTGTCCGTATCCGCGCCGGTATACCTGATTATGAGAATGACATCTATCAAGATGCAAACAAATTTCGTATCAAGTTGAAACGCGAGCGTCAGATTGAATTGTTTGCAGAGACACATCGCTATTTTGACTTGCGCCGTTGGTGCGATGCTCCGTTTGAAGAACCGAAACATGTGTATGGATGTAATGCTTACTGTTCGGAAAACCAATACGTATTGTTCCATACTCCAGTAGAAACGCCATCCTTGCCCTCTATCTTCACTACTAAGATGTGGTTCTGGCCGATCAGCCACACTGAATTAAAACGTAATAAAGAGTTAAGTCAGAACGTAGGGTGGACAGATCCGGAATAAAACAAGTAAGTCGATAATTTTTTTTAGTCTGTTTTTAATACTAAAACAACATGAATAAACTATATATAATCTTTTTAGTAGCAACCACAGCTTTAGGTTGCGTGTCATGCAACAATGAGTGGGAAGATGAACAATTCTATCAAATGGCTTCCTTCAAAGCACAACCGAATGCCCAAGGAGTCACCACCACTTATGTACGCTATGTCTCAGAAGGAACAAGACAGTATAAACTACCTATTATCATTAGCGGTTCAACAATGAATTCTTCGAACAGAGACGTTCATGTAGTAGTTGATAATGATACATTAGAAACGTTGAATTATGAACATTATGGTGAGCGGGAAGAGCTCTATTTTCAACAGATGCCTGCAGATTACTACAGTTTTCCCGAAACAGTAACAGTTCAGGCAGGCGAATGTCAAACTGTATTACCAATCGACTTCAAGTTAGGTGGGGCCGATAATCAAACTCCTTTGGATCAAGCCGACAAATGGGTATTACCATTAACGATAGTCGATGATGAATCATATAATTATACGGCTAATCCGCGGAAATATTATCGAAAAGCATTGTTACGTTTTACGCCTTTCAACGATTACTCCGGAACTTATGATGGAACACAATTGCGAATAACGATGGAAGGTGCTCCTTCCGGTGAAGGTAATTTGCAGATCAACGAACACCGATCATTTGTTGTAGATGAAAATACGATTTTCTTCTATATGGGACATCGAGATATTGATTATTTAGACCGTAAGTTATACAAAGTCTTTGTAGAATTTACTGACGAAGATGTAGAAGGAGCACAGATCGGTGCTAAGAAACTTAATCTTTGGACTGACAATCCGGGAACCCAAGGAAATAATTTTACTATTCTCACGGAAGATGATAACGGAGATCCTTTTCAAGCATATTATACAAAATGGGAAGAGATGGATGCTACCAAACCTTATATGAAGCATATTTATATCATCCTATACATACGTTATGCATATGAGGATTATACTACTGCTCCGGGAGTACGTTTGAAATATACAGTCAGTGGTTCGTTATCTATGCAACGTGATTTGAATACATTGATTCCTGATGAGGATCAACAGATTCAATGGTAAAAGTGCTAATAAAAGTAAACATGGCTAACTGATGATTAATCTATGTTGCTAAACTGAAACGCAGGTTATCGTAAATTTTGATTTGATTCAGAATGGATTTGTGATAGCTTGCGTTTTAGACATTAAAAATGAAGACGTTTGTAACATTTATTTTTTAGATAAAAAATATGAAAATACACACTATAGGTTATTTTTAAACGTATGTTTAATGTTAGGTACTATTCTCTTTTTGTCTTGTGGCGGTGGTGATGATTCGCCACTTAATGAGAATGATCAGAGAGAAGATGATGGGCAGAAAAAGGATATAGTTGGCAAACTCGTTTATGGATTGATGATATGTATATGATTACAATTATACAGATACATGCTTATAAAGCGACTGGTGATATGAAATATGTTGAACGTGCCGCAAAAGAAATGGCAATGTATCTGGAGGAATTACAATGCTCAAATGGACTTTTCTATCATGCACCTGATGTTCCCTATTTGGGGGGACGTGGAAACGGATGGATGGCAGCCGGCATGACAGAAGTACTTCGCTTTTACCGGAATCAAGTCCGTATTATTCGCGTATTATACAAGGTTTTCAGACTATGATGACAAGCTTAAAGAATTATCAGACAGAAGAAGGGATGTGGCGACAATTGATTGATAAACCGGATTGTTGGATAGAAACGTCAGGTTCGGCAATGTTTACATACGCATTTATTGTAGGAGTGAAATTTGGTTGGTTGTCTCTAAAAGAATATGGAGAGGCTGCCCGTAGAGCATGGTTAGCTATGCTTACTTATGTTAATTCGGATGGTAAAGTCAGAGAGGTGTGTGGGTACCAATAATGATATACAATATTATTGTGCTCGGGGACGTAATACGGGCGATTACCACGGTCAGGCCTCTTATCTGTGGTGTACAACAGCTTTGTTAGAGTAGTAATTTATGTATTTTAATTGATATAATTTTGTTCTAACATAATTTATTGGTTCCATTTTTTTGTGAGTAAAATATTTTTCATATGATGGTTTATGGTTGTATCTATAAATAAAGTCGGTTGATATTAAATAATTTATTTATAGACTTATGTTTTTATTAGGATGAATAAATTCGTAAGATAATGTTGAAAAATACTTTGTTTGGGATTATCTTGACTGTTTTTAGCTTATTTTCAGCTTATGCTGAAGAGTGTGCAGGTTTTCCGCTTAATGCTAGTGGAGGAAAAGCTTATTATATTGAAATGGCAGCTGATGTAGATTGGAGAACTTCTGCTATTTGGGCAACACGCATTGTTACTAAGACTCTAAAGCTTGCAACCCAGAATTTATGGGGTAAGGAGACTTCTACAGTTATAGACTATTTTAACAAGATAGATGTGGATGTACTTTGTGCGCAGGAGTGTAGTAAACTTTCTGAAGCTGAAATAAAAGCACAGGGGCTTTATATACATACTCATTCGAACAATGGACAAGGAAAATGCAGTATCATATCACGTTATCCATTTTCAGGAATAACTCCGAATAAATATGGAGTTTATATCAACCTGGGTAAAGGGATTGTTGTCTTGGTGATGAACTGTCATGGTGCTTTTTATCCTTATGGACCTTATCAGTTGAATGGCATTGAATATAAAGGATTTCTTCCGACTACCGATGTCGATTATGTGATAAAAGTAAATAAAGAAGCACGTCAGGCGATGGTGGATAGACTGTTGGAAGACTTAGCTTCGGCTACTACTCCTTTTGTTTCTCTTTCAGGTGATTTTAACGAACCATCATGGCTTGATTGGACTGTAGATGCTCAATTGGCAGGTATAGTCCCTTATGTTGTACAGTGGCCCACGACTCGTTTGTTATGGGAAGGAGGAATAAAAGGAGATGCATACAGGACCATTCATTCGAATCCGGTGATACACCCTGGTTATACATGGACTCCTTTCCCAAGTATGAAAGATACTAGAGATCGTTTGGATCTAACTCTTTATACTTTGTCACCGAATACGACTGTAAGAGAATGTCAAATAATTGGTGAAGATACAAGTACATCGGATATTACTCTTTCGCCTTGGATTTTCGATCATAGAGGATTGCGTACAGAGTTTGTTTATACCAGATAAAATTTAAATTAAATATCAACAATCTTAAACCTATTAGTGAACATGTACAAGTTATCAAATTTTCTTTTTATTCTTTTATTGTTGTTCCTTTCTTCCCCTTTTTCCATGGGGCAAACTCCTCCGAATTTGTCAAGGTCATCAGATCGACTTTGGCTTGATTCTGAAATTGGTCATCAGGGCGACTACCAGTGGAAAATGATAAAAGCCGGAGATGCAGCAGACTCTGGCGAGAAGATCTCGTTATCAAATTATGAAACTGCCAATTGGATGTCCGCTATCGTACCCGGAACAGTGTTGAATTCTTTGGTATATAATAAAAAATACCCGGAGCCTTATTATGGAATCAATAATAAGATTGAATCTAAATTGATACCGGATATTTCTGAAACCGGACGTGACTTTTATACCTATTGGTTTCGGACAGATTTTACAGTCCCCCAGTCATTCAAGGGAAAAACTGTCTGGTTACAGTTGGATGGTATCAACTACCGGGCAGAAGTATGGGTGAATGGTAACTTGTTGAGCACGATAAACGGCATGTTCATTCAGGATTATATTGATGTTACGGATTTTGTGAAAATTGGGGAAAGCAATGGATTGGCTATTAAGGTTTATCCGGTAGATGTTCCCGGAAGTGCGAAGCCTAAATCTTGGGGGGCAGTTGGTGAGTTCCATAACGGTGGAAACGGTAACATTGGTTTGAATACTACGATGTTGATGACTGTAGGTTGGGATTTCACTTTTATGGATGGTATCCGTGACCGTAATACAGGTATATGGAAAAATATTTCTCTCTATGCTACAGGCAGAGTAGCATTACGCCATCCTTTCGTTAAATCTGAACTGAGAAAACCCGATTATGACCAGGCACGTGAGACTGTATCTGTTGAAATTATCAATCCATCGACCAGTAACCGGGTAATCAGTTGCAAAGTGAAGGGTGAAATTGTGGGTGAAAATATCACTTTTGAAAAGACCTTCCGACTGATGCGTGGAGAAGAAAAAATAGCTACCTTTACTCCTGAAGACTTCCCGCAACTCATCATTAACTCTCCAAAACTGTGGTGGCCTGTCAATAAAGGACCACAAAACTTATATGACCTGAAGCTGACAGTGTCAGTTGATGGCAAAGAATGTGATTCTGTGAAAACAAGATTCGGTATTCGTGAAATTGTCTCGGATAGAAAAACTCCCGATAAATCACGTGTCTTTTATGTGAACGGCAAACGATTATTTATTCGTGGTACCAACTGGATACCGGAAGCCATGTTGAGAACTTCAGATGAACGTACTTATGCTGAATTGCGGTACTCCCGCCAGTCCGGTGTCAACCTTTTAAGAATGTGGGGAGGCGGAATTGCAGAGTCTGATTATTTCTTCCAGTTGTGTGATGAATTGGGACTGTTGGTATGGCAAGAGTTTTGGATGACCGGTGATACTCGTCATCCACATGACAAGGCTCTCTATATGAGTAACGTTGAGTCTACCGTAAAACGTATTCGCAATCATCCATCTTTGGCTTATTATGTTGCTTCTAATGAGAGTACAGAAGTTACCGATACTCCTGAATTATTGAATAAATTGGATGGTACACGTGGATTCCAGATGCAGTCCGAATGTGAAGGAGTGCATGATGGTAGTCCTTACAAACAGGTAAATCCGATGCAGCATTATGAAAATACGGCCTCTCCCAGAGGAAGCCGTGTAGACGGATTTAATCCGGAATACGGTGCACCTACTCTTCCGACTGTGGAAATCCTTCGGGAAATGATGGATGAAAAAGACCTTTGGCCTATCAATAAGGAAGTATGGGATTATCTGGATGGAAATGGTTTCCATCTGATGAGTACTATGTATACAGACCTGGTGAATAACTACGGAAAATCATCATCCATTGATGAGTTTGCGCAGAAAGGGCAATTGTTGGGAGCTATTAATTCGAAGAGTATTTGGGAAGTATGGAACTACAATAAGCTGGATTATGGTGATCGTTTCTGTTCCGGACTTCTGTTCTGGTATCATAACTGCTCTATGCCTCAAGTGGCTTCCCGTATGTGGGACTGGTCTTTGGAACCGACAGCATCCCTTTATCATACTGCCAACTCTTTAGAACCATTACATGCGCAGTTTGACTATCTTAAGAATACAGTATCTGTAGTGAATGATTATTATCGTGAATTTAAGAATTATAAAGTGATAGCACAGGTTTATGATATTAACAGCAAGAAAGTATTTGAAGAATCAGCAGTGGTTAATCTGCCTTCGGATGGAGTGGTGAATGATGCGTTGACTATTCGTTTCCCGGAAAACATATCTCAAGTTCACTTTATTAAACTGATTCTGAAAGATGAAAAGGGAAAAGATGTTTCTTCCAATTTCTATTGGCGCTCTAATGATAAATATGAAGGAAGCAAGACTTTGACAGGTCCGGCTGCTTCAGGTTTTGAAGATTTGAGTAAACTGAAACAGGCAAAAGTGAAACTTACTTATAAAGTAAGAGAAGATAATAACAATTACTTTGTAGATATTACTTTGAGAAATACCTCCGGGCAGATTGCATTCTTTAATCAGCTGCAATTCCTGAATTCAAAGATGACTCCGATACGTCCGTCATTCTATACAGATAATTTCTTCTCCCTGATGCCGGGTGAAAAGAAAGCAGTAACCATTGAAACTGCAAAAGGAAAATTGAAAGATGGAGCTGTGTTGGCACTGAAAGGCTGGAATATAAGTAGACAAGAATATAAACTTAGATAAAATGAAATATAGACTCATAATTGGCATATTGTCGGCATATGGATTTATAACTCCCCCTTTGCTAGACACTTCTGTTATCGCTGATGAAGAACAGACAAAAGAATGGGCAATAGGTCCATTCTTACGTCCTAGTGAAGTTAATCCTGTTATTTCTCCGCAGCCGACCGAATTTTATTGTCCAATGCAGAAGCAACAGATAAGATGGGAAGAAAGCGATACTTTTAATCCTGCAGCCACAGTGAAAAATGGAAAAATTATTGTTCTTTATCGGGCAGAGGATAGTTCGGTACAGGGCATTGGAAAAAGGACATCACGCATTGGTTATGCTGAAAGCAAGGATGGAGTTACGATGACAAGACTTGATGCTCCTGTACTTTTTCCGGCTGATGATGAATTTGCTGATATTGAAAATCCAGGTGGTTGTGAAGATCCTCGGGTTGCAGTGACTGAAGATGGGCTTTATGTAATGCTTTATACTGCTTGGAATCGTAAGAAAGCTCGTCTTGCTGTAGCTACCTCCAGAGATTTGAAAAAGTGGACGAAACACGGACTTGCTTTCGGAAAGGCATACAATGGGCGTTTTGCTAATCTATTTTGTAAATCGGCTTCTGTACTGACAAAACTGGTAGGAAGTAAACTGGTGATTGATAAAGTGGATGGTAAGTATTTTATGTATTGGGGTGAGTATGCTGTTTACGCGGCTACTTCTGATAATTTGATAGATTGGTATCCGGTATTGAATGAAAGGAATGAATTGAAGAAGCTAGTTCAGCCACGTAAGGGGCATTTTGATTGTCAAATGACAGAATGTGGCCCTCCAGCGATTCGTACAAAGAATGGTATTGTGCTTCTGTATAATGGAAAGAATGCCGGAAATGATAGAGATACAGATTATCCAGCCGGTGCATATTGTGCAGGGCAGCTATTGTTTGATAACGACGATCCTTGTAGGGTCTTAGATCGTTTGGATAAGCCTTTCTTTGTGCCGGAAGCTCCTTTTGAGAAGAGTGGACAGTATAAAGATGGAACTGTGTTTATAGAAGGGCTCGTTTATCACAAAAAGAAATTATATCTCTATTATGGTTGTGCCGATTCAAAAGTAGCGGTGGCTGTATGTGATGCTGTAGAAAAATTAGAGGTGAAATAACTTTGTTGTAATTGAAAGTATCAAAAACAAAGATTAATTAAATATATTGTCGAATAAATTTAAGATTAAGTTTTATGTATAAGAAGGTATTAATATTATTGTTTTTTATCCCTTTCCAGTTGTTATTTGCTCAAACCGATATGTTGAAAGATTTTCCTGAAGGATATACCCCAAAAGAGATAGGCAAACGAATAGCATATCGCTTTTTAACAGAAAAACATGCGCTTCATGTTGGTAAATGGATTGGCTATCCGGAAACCTTCTACTGGAGTGGCGCCTTGCGATATGCTGATGGAGCGAAAGACAAAGAGCTTATTCAACGTTTACAAGAAAAGTTTGATTTCTTGTTTACCGAAGAGAAGATTTTACAACCTATTATGAACCATGTTGATTTGAATATGTTCGGTAGTCTTCCTCTCGAATTCTATTTGGTGACGAAGGATCTGAAATATCGTTATTTAGGTTTGCCTTATGCCGATTCGCAGTGGGAGCTTCCGAGAAATGCGAAACCGCATGAAAAGGAATGGGCAGAAAAGGGTTATTCTTGGCAAACACGTTTATGGATTGATGATATGTATATGATTACCATTGTACAGACACGTGCCTATAAAGTAACGAAGGATAAGAAATATATTGACCGTGCTGCTAAGGAGATGGTGATGTACTTGGATGAGTTACAACGTCCGAATGGCCTTTTCTATCATGCCCCGGATGTGCCTTATTATTGGGGGCGTGGAAATGGCTGGATGGCTGCCGGTATGGCGGAGTTGCTTCAGTGCCTGCCTAAAAAACATAAAGATCGTGCACGCATTATGGAAGGCTATCTCAAAATGATGGAGAGCCTTAAAAAGTATCAGAATCCGGAAGGACTTTGGAATCAATTGATTGACAAGTCTGATTGTTGGACTGAAACTTCTGGTTCAGCAATGTTCACTTTTGCCTTTATTAAGGGTGTTCAAAATGGATGGTTAGATGCAGAAGCTTATGCTCCGGCTACCCGAAAGGCGTGGATGGCTTTAGTGCCATATCTCAATGAAAAAAATCAGGTGGGCAATGTCTGTGTAGGAACGAATAAAAAGAATAGCAAACAGTACTATTATGACCGTCCGCGTCGCACTGGTGATTTTCATGGACAGGGACCTTATTTGTGGTGTGCTGCTGCCCTTATGGAAAAATAATCGTTTCTGTATGGAGCTCTAGTTGAGGCTTTGGAGGGAATTTTTGCCAAATTGGATAATTTTTTTTATTTATAGCCCAATTTGTTTTATTCAATGTGGAGGATGTTCTTTAACTTTGCCTTAACAATTTAGTACAAATAGAATCAGGCGGGCTGATTCACATTAATGTTTTATATGAGTTTGAAATATTTACTTTGTGGGATGGCTTTTGTAGCATGTGCTACTATTGCTAGAGCTTTTAATAATGTGCCGGAATCGATTTCTGCATCTATTTTCTTGAAAGTTCCAGGGAATGACGCGAAGCGTTATCTATTGACTTTTCAGAAGTCTCAAAATAATAACGGCACTTATTATTTGGAGAATTCGGAAAAGATGCCGTTGACTGTATCTCAAAACATAGTAGATGGTGATGATGGGTTACGTATTAGTGTGTCTATTACCGCATTGGAAGATATTTACTTTAATTACAGTCAGCAGGTGGCAACAGATTTCCGTCATAACGATTGCCTATTCTATATGCCGGGGTTCTGGTATCGGCGTAATCTGCGTTCGCCCAAGGAAGCCCCTTCATTTCATACTTCAGACAGTTGGATTGTAAGTGAAGACAGGTTAAGCGCGCCTCTCACCGGGATTTTCTGTGAGAAGAAACAACGTTTTATGACTGTCAACAGACTGGATAAATTTGTAAATAGCACGTTGGCTACCCATCGTGAAGGTGAGATTATTCTCTCGGATAAAACGTCTTTGGGATATACCGGATTTGAAAATAAGGACGGGGTTGCTACTCTTTCTTTCGGCTTTCCTTATCGGGAGGCTCCTAAAAGTTATATCCGTAAATTGACATTAGCTCCGGCTGTAACGGCTTATCAGCATCTTAAAAAAGGAGAGACGATTTTGTTGACTTGGCAAATTACTGAAGGTGAAGCTAAGGATTACTCTGATTTTGTGCGCCATACTTGGGAATATTGTTATGATACATATTTGCCTAAACCTGTAGATACTCCCTATTCAATTGAATATATGAAGCAGACTCTTAGCCAATTTTTTGTAAGTAGTTTTGTTGATAAATATCCGTTGGTATATAATTCGGGTATACATCTTAGAACAGATGCGTGTACAAGTAATGGGCAGGCGGAAGTCGGTTTTATAGGGCGTGTTCTTCTGAATGCATTCAATGCCTGGGAATATGGTTGGGAATGTAACCGGGAAGATTTGAAGGCTAACAGCGCCCAAATATTCGACAGTTATTTGAAGAATGGTTTCACGGAAGCAGGCTTTCTCAAGGAATCGGTAAATTATGACAAGAACTTTGAGGATCCTGTTCATAGTATCCGTCGTCAATCGGAAGGACTTTATGCAATTTTTCATTTCCTGGCTTATGAAAAAGAAAAAGGTCGTAAGCATCCGGAATGGGAACAGCGATTGAAAAACATGTTGAACATGTTTCTGCAATTGCAAAATGCTGATGGTAGTTTTCCACGAAAGTTCCGTGATGACTTCTCGATTGTAGATAAAAGCGGAGGAAGTACTCCTTCGGCTACATTACCTTTAGTCATGGGATATAAATACTTTAAGGATAAACGTTACTTGGATAGTGCTAAGCGGACTGCGGATTATTTGGAAAAAGAACTGATTTCTAAGGCCGATTATTTCTCGTCTACTCTTGATGCGAATTGCGAAGATAAAGAAGCGTCACTTTATGCTGCAACTGCTACCTATTATCTTTCATTAGTTACTAAAGGGGAGGAACATAAGCATTATGCTGATCTGACGAAGCAAGCCGCTTATTTTGCATTATCGTGGTATTATTTGTGGGATGTTCCTTTTGCTCCCGGACAGATGCTGGGTGATATTGGTTTGAAAACACGTGGCTGGGGAAATGTTTCGGTAGAAAATAATCATATTGATGTGTTTGTATTTGAATTTGCCGATGTACTTCGTTGGTTATCGAACGAATATAAAGAATCCCGTTTCTCGAACTTCGCAGAAGTGATTTCAACCTCTATGCGGCAGTTATTGCCTTATGAAGGACACATGTGTGGCATTGCCAAAGTGGGTTACTATCCGGAAGTTGTTCAACATACCAGTTGGGATTACGGGAAGAATGGCAAAGGATATTATAATGACATTTTCGCACCCGGATGGACTGTTGCTTCTTTATGGGAATTATTTACTCCGGGGCGTGCCGAGATTTTCTTAGAAAAATAATTTAAATTGCTGGTATAGGGTCTCTTAAAGTATGAATAAACTCTTTTATTCGTTATTGTTCTATTGTTTATCTGTTTCTCTTTCTAATGAAAGGGAAACGGATAATTCGCTTTTATTCGAGCAGGCAAATGAGTCATCTATGTTGATAATAGAGGACCGTTTGCCTATTGCCGATCCTTATGTGTTGTTTTATAAGGATAAGTACTATGCGTACGGCACTCGCACAAATGGCTTTGAAGTCTATATTTCTGATGATTTAGAGCATTGGAGACGTGGGGATAGACTGGCTTTGTCACCGCAAGACTCTTGGGGGACAAAGTGGTACTGGGCCCCTGAGGTGTATTATATAGAGTCAGAGAAGAAGTTTTATATGTTCTATACGGTAGATGAGCATATTTGTGTTGCCACTTCTGATAGTCCGGAGGGGCCTTTTGTGCAGGATGAAAAGAAGCCGGTCAGAGAAGAAAAAGGCATTGATGCTTCGTTGTTCATGGATGATGATGGTAAAGCATATCTCTATTTTGTTCGTTTTACAGGAGGCAATGTGATTTGGGGGGGGGAGATGAACTCCGATTTGAAAAGTGTAAAGGAAGAGACTTTGAGAGAATGTATAAAGGCTGATGCCAGTTGGGAATTACAGCAAGCTAAAGTAGCGGAAGGCCCCTCACTTCTTAAAAGAAACGGGGTATATTATTTGATTTACTCTGCTAATCATTTCAGAAGTCAGGATTATGCAGTGGGATATGCTACGGCTACCTCTCCGCTAGGACCTTGGAAGAAATATGACGGGAATCCTATTTTGTGCAGAAATAAGGATGTGGCTGCAGGATTGGTTGGAACAGGGCATGGAGCACCTTTTTTATGCAGGGATGGAGGTTACAAATATATTTATCATGCTCATTCGAGCGTAAATCGTGTAGAACCACGTACCTCATATTTGAATGATTTGATTTTTGGAGATGATGGAGTGATTTCTATCGTGGGAAATGTTATTAAACCTGTGGTAGAATCATCTGAATAAAGATTGTGCCGATAACTTAGCTTCTTTGATCTATCAAGAGCAGTAGGTTATATCTAAATACTATAAATAGACAAATAGATTATTATGACTACAAGAAGAGATTTTCTTAAAAAAGCAGGGTTACTCACTGCATCTTTTGCTGTCCCCGCTCTTAATGCGCAAGGGGAAACAGTGCAATCTAAGATACGTTTGAAGAATACCAAGATTGCAGTGGATGATCGGTGGGATGTTATTGTAATTGGTGGAGGACCTGCTGGATGTACTGCTGCGATATCTGCAGCCCGGGAGGGAGCTAAGACTTTGCTGATTGAGGCAATGGGACAACTTGGCGGTATGGGAACAGCAGGTATGGTTCCGGCATGGTGTCCGTTTTCTGACGGCGAAAAGATTATTTATCGAGGTTTGGCGGAAAAGATATTCGAGGCATCAAGAAAAGGAGTGCCTCATGAGAGAAAGCAAAAACTGAATTGGGTGAATATAAATCCTGAATATTTGATGCAGGTTTACGATCGGATGGTCGCTGAATCGGGGGCAAAAGTCCTTTTCTTTTCGAGGGTTGCTGCTGTTGAGATGTCAGCTGATGATACGGTAGATGCTATCATCGTAGCAAATAAATCCGGGCTTGTTGCATTCAAAGCAAAAGTCTTTATTGATGCGACGGGAGATGGAGATGTGGCTACCTGGGCAGGTGCTTCATTTAAAAAGGGAGGTGAGGATGGTATACTGCAAAGTTCTACTTTGTGTTTCTCGTTTGCCAATGTCGATAGCTATAACTACAATCTCATAGGTCCTTCATTGCATACGAGTAACAAAAATAGCCCTATCTTTGACGCGATTAAGTCCGGAAAATATCCATTGATAGGCAGACATTTCAATAGTAATCTGATCGGTCCGGATGTGGTACAATTTAATGCAGGACACATTGATAATGTTGATTCGACCGACCCATGGGCTACTACACGGGCGATGGCTACCGGTAGGCAAATTGCTGAACAATACTTGGAGGCACTGAAAGAACTTCAGCCTAAAACTTTTGGTAGCGCTTTTGTTGTAAAGACTGCCTCCTTGTTGGGGGTTAGAGATAGTCGTCGGATTGAAGGGGATTATACGTTTACTTTCCAAGATTGGCTGGAGCGTAAAACATTTGAAGATGAGATCGGACGTAATTGTTACTATATTGATGTTCATAAACCGGGGCATAAAGAGACGCGTTACAAGAAAGGCGAATCTCATGGAATTCCTTATCGTTGCTTGACTCCTAAAGGTGTGAAGAATCTATTGACCGCCGGACGCTGTATTTCTACTGATGAGGAAGCTTTTGGAAGCTTACGAGTGATGCCACCTTGTCTGGTGACTGGTGAAGCTGCCGGAATGGCTGCGGTACATGCTATCAAACAAACAAAGAATGATGTTCATAAGATTGATGTAGGTTTTCTACGCAAAAGATTAAAAGAAGAGGGGCAATATTTCTTATAAATACATTAGGGATGAATTTTATGGGATGTTCCTCTTGACAAATCCTTTTAAATGTTGTATCTTTATAGTCCGGAAGAGAGCTTAAACCTTGTAAATAACAGATAAAAGAATATGAAATTGATGGCTTGAATGGTATAATATTATAACAAATCTGGACGCGCTCCCTAATAAATATTGGGAAGGATATACCGGATATAGGCAAAAAGGCTGCAAATTTTATGAAATTTGCAGCCTTTTTGTTGTAAAAGATGGATCTATAAACTCGGAAATCCAGTGGCAGAGTTTCTAATAAAATCAGATACCGTTCTTAATAAACTACTCAAAAGTTTATTAAAAACGTGAGATCCGTTTATATAGAAAATTGTTCATATTTTTGTATATTCTCAAGTTTGCGTTTGGAACATTCTAGGTTAAAGGTAGCTATATTTGACAAGCCGGAAAGTAATCAAGTGAGACAGCAGTTTTTCTGTTAGCTAAATTTATACGTGAAGCTCCAGAACGAACCGTGTTCCTTTCGTATAATTCGTATCCAGTGTCAGGCTTCCGTTCATCTTGGCAGCAATTAGTGAACAGATCGGTAATCCTAGTCCATCTCCTGTAGTCAGGTCTTTCACTTCTGTGAAAGGTTTGAAGAGATTTTCCTGTTGCTCTGCCGGAATTCCAGTTCCTGTATCCGTAACGATGAATTGGTGCGTGTGCGCTCCCCGTTTCTTGAATTCGAGACTGATACGACCCTGGTCGGTGTAGAAAGCGGCATTTTTCAGTAAATAGAGAAGAATGCGTTTCAATTGTTCCTTGTTTGTCTTTACCTGAAGTTTTGGTGCATTGACTGAAGATGTGACATCCTGTTTTATGTATTCTTTAACTTTATCCATCACATTCTCACAGAAAGTTCCCACGTTGATTTCACTTAGTTCATAAAACTCGGTTAATGAGTTTTCCAAAGATGACAGTTCTTGAATGTCATCACTGAATTTCTTCAAAGCTGCGACTTGTCCCTGCATTTGGGCCGCTTCTTGAGGAGCCTTTTGTGACAGTTCTTCGGCTGAAGTAGCCAGCGTATTCAGGGTAGGCTCCATTTGCGAAGATATATTCTGTATGAATTTGGTTTTTAGCTCGTTGTGTTCATTGGCAATTTTTACACTTTTCTTTAATTTACGATTGTTGGCGATGAATCGTAGCAATATCACAGCCAGTATTGCCAGGCCGGCTACCAATATGACTGCCAGCACACAGAGACCTATGATTATATATTGCTTGGCAGATAGTGAGTCGTCCTTTTCCTGTATGGTCAGTTGGCTTTCGTCATATTTTCTCTTCAGTACATTTAGTTCGTCTTGTGCGGTTAATGCTTTTACCGAGTCTGTCCAGACAATGAAACTTTCGTAAGCGCGTTCCATCAGTGGAGCATTATTGCCTTTTCGTGCAATATTGATAAGATTCTTGTAGCAATCGCTCACTTTGGCGTAGTCCTTCTTTTCCTTATATTGGTTGATAAGTTTGCGGAAACAGGCATCGCCTTGTGTACTTTGGTTGAAAGTATAGTAATAATTGGCTTTTGTATACAACAGTACCTCCGTTAGGGAGTCATTCTTTGCAAGATTAGCCATTTCTTCCAGTTTGTCCAACTGAGTCTTTGCTTGTGCGGGATTTTTCAGTGCGGTGTACATCTGCAATCGTTCCTTGTTTATAAGGAAACGCAGGTCATAAAAGACTTTCTTTTTATTCTGTTCTCCGGTCCATAGAAGCTGCTCCATGTCACGGCAAAGCTCGAATCCCTCTTTGTAAAAGTTCTCTCTGACGTATAAAGCATTAGCCTGAACGCCACATTCTATTGCTTGTGGATAGTTTTCGCGGCTTGCAAATGCTTCGTATGCTTTTTTGAATAAGTAACGTGCTTTGATGTAATCTTTTTGATTAAGACTGCTTTGTGCTTGTTTTTTTAGTTCTGTGGCTCTGTCTTGGGGAGTTTGCGCATAAGCCATTATGCTCAAACAAAATATCATTAAAAGACTTGTTATCGACGTTTTCATATTTATTGCATATTTGTTTGTCACAAATGTAAAACAAATATATGAAAAAAGATAGTGTTATCGATGAAATAATTCTATTCTGTTTCTATTCATTATTATTATCCTGCCCAGTTCTCTCTGTCGAGATTCCGATAGCTGATGGCTTCTGCCAAATGACTAGGAAGTATTTGTTCTGCTCCTTCCAAATCGGCGATTGTACGGGCAACTTTTAAAATCCGGTCATAGGCTCGGGCAGACAGATTGAGCCGTTCCATAGCATTTTTCAGTAATGCGAGTCCTTTGGCATCCGGTTGAGCATACATTGCAAGCAGTTTGCTGTTCATTTGTGCATTGCAATAAATTCCGGTATATTCGGTGTATCGTCTTTCCTGCATTTGACGGGCTTTTATCACTCGCTGTCTGATGATATTGCTCGATTCTCCCTGTCTTTGATCGGAAATCTTATCAAAGGGTACAGGTACAATCTCTATCTGAATGTCGATGCGATCTAATAATGGACCGGATATCTTATTCAAGTACTTTTGAACCTGTCCGGGGCTGCATACGCATGCTTTTGTCGGATGGTTGTAATATCCACAGGGGCATGGGTTCATGGATGCAATCAGCATCAGATTGGCCGGATAGCTGATAGTACTTTTGATGCGGGAAATAGTGATCTGGCGGTCTTCCAATGGTTGACGCAACACTTCCAGCACTCCTCGGTTGAATTCCGGCAATTCATCTAAGAAAAGTACCCCATTATGTGCCAGACTGATTTCTCCGGGTTGTGGAAAACTACCTCCGCCAACCATCGCCACCTGGGAAATTGTGTGGTGAGGGTCGCGGAATGGGCGTTGGGAAATCAATGATGACCCGCGTTTTAGTTGTCCGGCAACTGAATGTATCTTGGTGGTTTCCAGACTTTCACCCAGAGAAAGAGGAGGAAGAATGGAAGGAAGGCGTTTGGCCATCATCGATTTACCGCTACCCGGAGCACCTACCATTATTAAGTTATGCCCTCCGGCTGCTGCAACTTCTAGTGCCCTTTTTACATTCTCTTGCCCTTTAACGTCTGCAAAATCCAAGTCACAGTTCGTCTGTTGTTGATAGAATTCTTCCCGTGTATTAACAACAGTCGGCTCTAATTCGCGTTCATTATTGAAGAATTCGACGACCTCCTTGATATTACTGACTCCGTATACTTTTAATTGATTGACAACGGCCGCTTCCCGTGCATTTTGTTGGGGGATGATTAGTCCTTCGAAACCATCTTCGCGCGCTTTGATAGCAATGGGAAGCGCACCTTTGATAGGCTGTATACTTCCGTCCAGGCTTAGTTCGCCCATTAACAAATAGCGGGAAAACTTCTCGGAAGAGATTGTTTCGTTAGCTCCTAACAATCCGATGGCAAGAGGCAAGTCATAAGCTGAACCCTCTTTACGGATGTCCGCTGGTGCCATGTTGACTACTATATTGCTAGTGGGCATTTTATAACCATTCACCAGCAATGCGGAAATAATACGTTGATGGCTTTCTTTGACCGCAGAATCCGGAAGGCCGACGAGATAGAACATACAGCCGCGCGAGCTGTTAACTTCGATTGTGATGAGTGTTGCATCAATCCCTTGAACAGCCGCTCCGAATACTTTAATTAACACGTTTGATTACTGATTATTTTTTCTTCTTATTGTCTTGTTTTTCCTTTTCTTCAGCAGCAGTGACTACTTCCTCTATTTTCTTCTTCAATTGTTCTCCTTTGAGGTTTTTTGCGAGAATCTTACCGTCTGCCGACAGAAGAATGTTGCTAGGAACTTGCTTGATGGTGTATTGTTTGGCTACTTCGGAATTTAGTCCGCCAAAATCACAGACTTGCTCCCAATTGAGCGTATCACGTTTTATAGCATCCTGCCATTCTTGTTTATCCATATCAAGGGAAATACCGAGCATGGCTATATGTTTGTTCTTCTTATATTTCTGATAGATCTCTTTTAACTCGGTATTGCTTTGGTGATTGGAAATACTATCTCCCCATGAAGCCCAAAAGTTGATTAACAGGTTCTTTTTCTTGAAATCTTCTGATGACCGGGTAATTTTCTCTCCTTTTATATTAGATAGACTGAAGAAGGGGGCATATTTGCCTGTCTCTATTTTCTCTGACAGCGAGATGGCTTCATTGAGTTGTTCGATATACAGCTTGTCTTGCAATATTCCTGTCATGACTTCAATTAGTTTCTTTATTTTGTTGAAATCGGGCGAATCTTTCTGAACAAAGTATTTATCCAACAAGTAGAGGCTGACAAAAGAAGAATGATGCTTCATGATGAATTCTTCTGCTTTTTGCTCTAAATCTTTCTCGGATGGGGTAGGCAGGCTATTTAGTTCTTTCTGAAAGGTTGTAAACTCTTCATTATATATATTACCATTGATATCCAGATATTCCGGGTGATTGATATCTCCTTTTATTTTGATTTGATTTCCTTTGTCAAGGAAGATTGGATATTCTGTCTGATTGTCAATAAGTAAAAAGGCAGAAGTAATGGTGTCTATTGAAGCTGTATAAGAGAATTTATCGTTCTTCGCGAAAATGGTATCTATCCGGTCGAATGATTCGTCCATTCCATACAGATAAAGCGTATCTGTGCCCAGACCTTTGATTTCCCCGGTTATGCTAACCTTCTTTGAAGATTTACCACAACTGCATAGACAAATGATTATGAGGATTAAAATGCTGCTCTTTTTCATTGCTTTGAATTCTTTTCTGCGAAAGTACGGTTTTTACGGATAAAAAAAAAGAATTGCCCGTCATTTATAATGACAGGCAATTCTTAATATTTAAAATAGAGTGGTAATTCTCTTATTTAACGATGCTCATGAAATCTGCATTTGTGAAGTATTTTGCAAATTCCAGGTCAGTAGCTGCTTTCTTAGCTAATGAAGAATCTTTAGCAACTGCGCTCTTCAAGCTGCTTGTTACCATAGAAGAATTGTTAGTTCTAGCACCTAAAACCGCCATCAGGTAGTCAGTGTAAGCATCAGGTCTTTCTACGTTAGCCAACGTATTTTTAGCTTTGTTGTAGTCCTTAGCAAGGATTTGAGCCAAAGCAGCACTGTTAGTCTTAGAGTCACCGAATGAGTTAACTGCTCTTTCGTATTGACCTTGAGCGATGTACAGGTTACCCATAGATTCGCCAAGTTCTTTTGTTCCGGCAGCTTTACCGAAGTATGCTTCTGCAGCAGTTTTGTCACCCTTCATCAAAGAAACCAAACCTAAGTTCATGTTAACTTCAGGAGTAGCATTAACGCTGGCAGCTTTCTTGAAGTAAGATTCAGCTTTGTCAATGTTACCAGCCTGGTAAGCTAATTTACCCAAGTTGTTGTAACCACGGTAATCGTTCGGGAATTGTTTGGTAGCTTGAGTATAGATAGCTTCTTGTTTAGCAGGATCGCTAGTCAGTGTAGCAGCATACAGCAATTCTTCTACATTCAGTTCAGAAGGATTAGAAGAAGCCAGTTTAGTGATTTCTTCGTCAGACTTACCGATGATTTCATAGTTCAAAGTCAAACGAGAACGACGCAACTGAGGAAGAATAGTGTTAGCCAATTCTTTGTATACAGCAGAGATGTTTTTGATTTCGCTTTCTCTTTGAGCAGGGTCTTGGTACATTGCAATAACGCGGAGGATCAACTCTTTGTCTTGGATGTTAGATTTAGAAACCAGTTCTTGGAAACCTTCCCAGTCCTGTGCAGTATATTTAGCATCGATCGGAGCGTCGATTTTTGCTTTCTTCAGGTCTTTGCTCAACATCTTAGTAGTGTTGTCTTCGCGGTTTTCAGCAAGAGTAGTATTCAAGCTTACACCACCATCAGGAGAAGCGTATGCAGAAACTTCGATGTTGCTGATCTTCTTGTTAGCAGCTTCGTTTACGTTAGCTACTTCTTTGTTGAATTCTTTAGCAGTCTTCAATTCGCTGGAACGAATGTTAGCCTGTTGGATCAAGAACATGATGTTAGCATCGTGTTTTTCTTTGATGATACGTTGGAAAGCGTCTTCGCCCAATGCAGGGTTAGCGTTACCTAATGTATTGTTTACTAATTCAGAAGTAGAAATTACACCATCAGCAATTTTCACAGCAGGAATAGTAACTACTTTCTTACCGATAGTAGCTTTGAATTCCAGGTACAATTCAGACTTAGCCATTTCCGGAACATAGTCGAAAGAAGTTTTCATAGTGTAGCTACCGCCCATCTTGTAAGAGATAGTCTGGTCGTTACCTTCCACTTTTTCGCCTTGGAAAGTAGCTGGTTGGCCTTTAGCTTCGCCGCCATTCCATTTCAAAACCGGAGTAACTTCTACAACCGCTTTCTTGTTGAAATACTTTTCAGGAAATTTACCATTGATGGTCGCAGGAACTTTACCACCTACTGCCTCCAGCACTTGCGGAGTAACAGTGAAGTAATCAGCTGATAATTCACCCATTTTTTTGCTGCAAGAAGAGAATAATGCAACAACCATTGCCATGAGTAAAGGCAAGTACAACTTCTTAGTCATTTTAGGTATAAATTAAATGTTTGTAATTGAAATATCGTCTATTTGCCAACCTCCTTCTGCTCACACAGAAAAAGTAACGCAAAGATATTAATTCTTAATATAATTATATAGATAAGGGGGCGATTTTATCATAATTTAATGAAATAACTCCTCTTTTTCTTTCCGGTACTTGATATTTCGCGGGTGATGCTCAATAATCTCACTACGAAGCATGTTGCGGTCAATGTGTGTATAGATTTCCGTTGTCGCAATAGATTCATGTCCGAGCATGCATTGAATGGCCCGCAAATTGGCTCCACCTTCCAGTAAATGAGTGGCGAAGGAATGCCGGAAAGTGTGCGGACTGATGTTTTTGGTAATGCCTGCTTTTTCCGCTAATTCTTTTATCATGTGAAAGATCATAATCCGGGAAAGGCCTTTGCCTCTCCGTTGGCTGACGAAAACGAAATCCTCATGCCCTTTTTTTACTTCAATTTGGTTACGGTCTGGTATGTAAAGTTTTATTTCATTAATGGCTCGTGGAGAGATGGGGACGAGGCGCTGTTTGCTTCCTTTTCCTTCTACTTTGATAAAACCTTCATCAAAATAAAGGTCGGACAGCTTGAGGGTGACAAGCTCCGATACGCGAAGTCCGCAACTGTATAATGTCTCTAAAATAGCTCTGTTTCGCTGTCCTTCGGTTTTGCTGCGGTCAACGGCAGAGATGATCCGGTCAATTTCCTCCACGGTCAGTACTTCAGGAAGTTTAAAGCCTATTTTAGGTCCTTCTAATAACTCACTGGGGTCTGCTTCCAGGTAGTCTTCAATAATGAGAAAACGGAAGAATGATTTGATTCCTGATAAGATGCGGGCCTGTGAACGGGGGTGAATGCCAATATCGTGTAATCCGGCTGCAAAATGTTGAAGATCAGATAAACATACGTCTAGTATCCCTACCTTTTCCTGCTCCAAAAAGTTTATCAGTTTGTACAGATCCGTAAGATAGGCATCCAGCGTATTAGGAGATAAAGACTTTTCCAGTTTGAGATACTGCTGATACTTCCTGATTATCACCTCTTGTTGTTCCTTCTTCTTCTTTTTTTCGTTGATTTCCATTTCTTTTTTCTACCTTTGCACCTTGAAATATTGTTCTTTGGATACAAAGGTATATAAAAAACAGGATTGCGCGATGAAGATACAAATTATTAATGGCCCGAATATTAATCTGTTGGGTAAGCGTGAACCTTCCATTTACGGAAGCGTTACATTTGAAGATTACTTGGTTGATCTTCGCAAAAGATACGTTGACGTGGAGATCGACTATTTTCAATCGAATATTGAGGGTGAAATGATAGACTGCATACAGCGGGTAGGATTTGATGTGGATGGCATCATTCTGAATGCAGGTGCGTATACACATACTTCCATAGCCTTGCAGGATGCTATTCGCTCTGTGACGTCTCCGGTGATTGAGGTACATATTTCCAATGTGCATAATCGGGAGTCTTTCCGACACGTATCGATGATTGCTTGTGCCTGCAAGGGAGTGATTTGTGGCTTTGGGTTGAATTCGTACCGTTTGGCCTTGGAAGCTTTGTTAGATAGATAATAAATAAGGTAATATAATATATAATAGGTAGAAAGACTATGTTATTGAAACAGACTAAAATTGTGGCTTCCATCTCGGATAGACGTTGCGATGTGGATTTTATAAAACAGTTGTTTGAAGCTGGGATGAATGTGGTGCGTATGAATACAGCGCACGCTAGCCGTGAAGGTTTTGAAGCTTTGATTGCAAATGTACGTGCTGTGTCCAACCGTATTGCGATCTTGATGGATACAAAAGGTCCGGAAGTTCGTACGACGGCTAATGCAGAACCAATTCCATATAAGACAGGTGATAAAGTAAAGATTGTAGGTAATCCGGATTTGGAGACAACCCGTGAATGTATCGCTGTTTCATACCCGAACTTTGTGGCCGATCTAAATATCGGTGGTATGATCCTGATTGATGATGGTGATCTGGAACTGGAAGTTATTGATAAGACTAACGATTATTTGTTGTGTGAAGTCAAGAATGATGCTACTCTGGGAAGCCGTAAGAGTGTAAATGTTCCGGGTGTTCGCATTAATCTTCCTTCATTAACGGAAAAAGACCGTAACAATATCCTTTATGCTATTGAAAAGGATATTGATTTTATCGCTCATTCTTTTGTACGCAATCGTCAGGATGTGCTTGATATTCGTGAAATTCTGGATGCTCATAATAGTGATATTAAGATTATTGCTAAGATTGAGAATCAGGAAGGAGTAGATAATATCGATGAAATTCTGGAAGTGGCAGATGGTGTAATGGTGGCCCGTGGTGACTTGGGTATTGAAGTTCCACAGGAACGTATCCCGGGAATTCAGCGTGTACTGATTCGCAAATGTATTTTGGCAAAGAAGCCGGTAATCGTTGCTACTCAGATGCTCCATACGATGATAAATAACCCTCGTCCGACTCGTGCGGAAGTGACTGATATTGCTAATGCAATCTACTATCGTACAGATGCATTGATGTTGAGTGGGGAAACTGCTTATGGTAAGTATCCGGTAGAGGCAGTGAGAACAATGACTAAGATTGCTGCCCAGGCTGAAAAAGATAAATTGGAGGAAAATGATATCCGTATTCCATTGGATGAGAATAGTAATGATGTTACGGCATTCCTTGCTAAACAGGCAGTGAAGGCTACCTCTAAGCTAAAGATACGTGCCATTATTACTGATAGCTATAGCGGACGTACTGCCCGCAATCTGGCAGCTTTCCGTGGAAAGTATCCGGTGTTGGCTATCTGTTATAAAGAAAAGACGATGCGCCATTTGGCTTTGTCTTATGGTGTGGAAGCTATCTATATGCCGGAATTGGCTAACGGACAGGAATATTACTTTGCAGCATTGCGCCGTTTGTTGAAAGAAGGTCGTTTACAGCCTTCTGATATGGTTGGTTATTTGAGTAGTGGTAAGGCGGGAACGAAAACATCATTCCTTGAAATTAATGTAGTGGAAGATGCTTTGAAGCATGCAGAGGAGACTGTATTACCTAACAATAACCGCTATCTGTAATTCGTAAAGATTTGTTTTATGCAGGAAACCGAATCGATAGACGAATATATTTTGCAGCATATTGATCCCGAGAGCGATTATTTAAAGTCGCTCTACCGGGACACACATGTAAAACTGCTCCGTCCCCGTATGGCTTCCGGGCATTTGCAGGGACGGATGCTAAAAATGTTTGTAGAAATGATTCGGCCTCGTCAGATATTGGAAATAGGAACGTATAGTGGCTATTCTGCCCTTTGTCTGGCGGAAGGTCTGGCCGAAGGTGGGATGTTGCATACGTTTGAGATCAATGATGAACAAGAGGATTTTACCCGTCCATGGTTGGAAAAATCACCATTTGCCGATAAAATTCGTTTTTATATAGGTGATGCTTTAGAACTTGTTCCGTGTTTAGGTGTTACCTTTGATATGGCTTTTATTGATGGTGATAAGCGTAAGTATATTGAATATTACGAGATGACGTTGGCGCATTTATCTGCAGGCGGTTATATCATTGCTGATAATACTTTGTGGGACGGCCATGTTCTCGAACAGCCTCGCAACACGGATGCACAGACGATTGGTATTAAAGCCTTCAATGATTTGGTGGCGGAAGATGTGCGAGTGGAAAAAGTGATACTGCCTTTACGTGACGGATTAACGATTATAAGAAAAAAAGTAAGATAAAAGAGTAGATTTATGGAAACAACCAGACAGAATAAGATATCTCGCCTGTTGCAGAAAGAGCTAAGTGAGATATTCCTGCTTCAAACAAAGTCCATGCCGGGCACATTGGTCTCTGTTAGTGCAGTTCGTATCAGTCCTGATATGAGTATTGCCCGTGTTTACCTCAGTGTTTTTCCTTCGGAGAAAGCAGAAGAGATGGTGAAGAATATCAATAACAATATGAAATCCATTCGCTATGAGCTTGGAACTCGTGTGCGTCACCAGTTGCGCATCATTCCCGAGCTGAAATTCTTTGTGGATGATTCATTGGATTATATTGAGAAAATAGATTCATTGCTGAAGTGAAATAATTCATTGCAGAGGTGAACTTTCCTTTTTATATAGCCAGGCGTTATCTTTTCTCAAAAAAAAAGCATAACGCTATTAATATCATATCCGGTATTTCCGTATGTGGGGTAGCTCTTGCTACGCTTGCTTTGGTTTGCACTCTTTCCGTTTTTAATGGTTTTCAGGATATGGTCGCTAGCTTTTTTACGGCTTTTGACCCGCAGTTGAAAATTACGGTCCGTAAAGGAAAAGTCTTTGATGCGCAAGATAAGCGAATTCGCGCTGTTTGTGCACTTCCTGAAGTAGAGGTGTTTACAGAAACACTCGAAGAAAATGCGATGGTGCAATACAAGGATCGCCAAGCTATGGTTGTATTAAAAGGTGTGGAGGATAACTTTGAAGAACTGACTGCTATAGACAGTATACTCTATGGTGCAGGTGAATTTCTTCTTCATGACTCTATTGTGAACTACGGGGTTATGGGAGTGGAACTGGTTGCGACTTTGGGTACAGGTTTGGAATTTGTTGATCCTCTTCAGGTTTATCTACCCAAGCGAAATGCCAAAGTGAACATGGCAAATCCCGGCGCTTCTTTTAATCGTGATTACCTGTATTCTCCGGGTGTCGTGTTTGTTGTGAATCAGCAAGAATATGACGGGAAATATATTCTGACCTCTCTCGATTTCCTCCGTGAGCTTCTGGATTATACAACAGAAGTCTCTGCGATGGAATTGAAATTGAAACCTAATGTAAATACTTCATCGGTACAATCTAAAATAGAAAACATACTGGGTAATGATTTTGTTGTTCAGAATCGTTATCAACAGCAGGCAGATGTTTTTCGTATTATGGAGATAGAGAAACTTATTTCCTATTTATTTCTGACCTTTATCTTAATGATTGCCTGTTTCAATGTAATTGGTTCTCTTTCCATGTTGATTTTGGATAAGAAGGATGATGTAGTAACTTTGCGGAGTCTTGGAGCTAGTGATAAACTCATCTCCCGAATATTCCTTTTTGAAGGACGTCTCATTTCTCTTTTCGGTGCTATTTCCGGTATTGTTTTAGGATTAACCCTATGTTTTATCCAGCAGAAATTCGGCATAATTTCATTGGGAGGCGGTGGTACTTTTGTTGTAGACGCCTATCCTGTCAGTGTCCACGTTTGGGATATCGTGCTAATTTTTATCACAGTTTTAGCAGTTGGTTTTCTCTCTGTATGGTATCCTGTACGTTATTTAAGTAAGAGACTTTTATAGCTAAATCTATTGTGATCTCTTTCTTGATTTATGTTTTAACTATTTATTTTTTGAATTAGCATGAAGCGCTAATTTTGATTTATTATCGATGCTTATCAGAAGCAGGTTGATGTAACAAGGGAGGATATTAGTTAGGCAGATGGATAATACAATGGTAATGATTTGTCGCAGATTATTCAAAAACTATGCGTTTGTGTGGTATATCTAATTTAATGTGGCTCAATTTAGGTGAAAAAAAGTTTATGAGAAATTAGATTTCAAAGATGATATAAATGGGGATTTGAACGTGTTCAGTAGACTTTGCCATTTATGATAGAAAAAGCAATACTAGTATTGTACTTAAATTAATAATCTTTTAAACATCTTTATCTATGAAGAATTGACAGCCATCATAGTACATAAAAAATCGGATAAATATTGCTATATTTACCCGATAGTAATTCCTTAATTAAATCAATAAATCCAAAATTGTTTAACCTGAAAAGAAATTCTTGTAATAAAGAAAACAGTTTTTTTACAATTAAAGAAAATAGTTAATCTTTTTTGTATTATAAATATCTTTTTTATGATTCTGCTTTTAATTACAATCAATAAAATAAGTTGTAATTAAGAAGGCTTATTTTCAATGCAGTATGAGAATACGATAGTAAGAATATTTTAAATTATGTAGGGACTTGTTGTAAGTCTTTTTTTTCTATATGAAAGTCGATAATGGATCATAGATAAAGGCGTAGAAAGAGAACTAACTCTCAATCTACGCCTTTACTATTTTATGAGTTAAAGCAGCATTACTTCACTTCCCAAGTATCATTAGTCATTAGCAATTCCTGGAAATTATGATATTTCTTCTTGCCTTTGATTTCTTCAATCTGTCCAATTACAGCATCATTGTAAGTTGGAGCATCTACATCGCGGATCACACCGAGTGCAATCGGGAAATCAGGACCTTCCATTAACGCCAGCTTCAATTGAAGCGTATTATCCTGGCAGTGGGCATCGTGAATAAGAATATCTTTTTCTGTGATACCATTCTCACCAAGTTTCACCACTTTCAGTCCGAAACCTTCCTGCATCAATCCGAATTCCTTGTTTTCACCGAACAACATGGGTTTGCCATGTTCCAGATAGATAGCGTTCTTGGCACGTCCTTCTTTGGTGGCTACAGAAGCATGAGTTCCATCGTTGAAGATCACGCAGTTTTGCAGGACTTCTACAACAGAGGCGCCTTTGTGATTAGCGGCAGCTTTCAATACCTCTACAGAAGCGGCACCGTCTACTGCAATACAACGTGCAAAGAAATGTCCACGGGCGCCAAAAGCAAGTTCTGCCGGATGGAATGGATCTTCTACGGTACCGTAAGGAGATGATTTAGTTACAAGTCCACGTTCTGAAGTCGGTGAATATTGTCCCTTTGTCAAACCGTAGATACGGTTGTTTAGCAGGATCATATTCAAATCAATGTTACGGCGTAATGCGTGGATGAAGTGGTTACCACCAATTGCCAGACCGTCACCGTCACCGGAAATTTGCCAGATCGTCAAATCAGGGTTGGCCACTTTTGCACCTGTTGCAACAGCAGCGGCACGTCCGTGAATCGTGTGGAAGCCATACGTATTTACATAGTAGGGCAGGCGGGAAGAACAACCGATACCGGAAATGACGGCAATATTGTGCGGAGCTACTCCCAGTTCGGCCATAGCTTTGTGCAGTGAGTTCAGGAAAGCGTGGTCACCGCATCCCGGACACCAGCGAGGTTGGCCTGATTTATAATCTTGTACGGTATATACTTTATCGCTCATCTTTTATTCCTCCAATAATTTAGTGAATGCATCTATCAATTCTCTCGTAACGAAAGGTTGTCCTTTCACTTGGTTGAACTGGCTGATGTTCAATCCGGGTATCTTCATCCGTAAATAACCTGCGAATTGTCCCAAATTCTGTTCAGCTACTACGATCTTCTTGTATTTACGCAATACATCGGCTGTATTCTTTGGCAGCGGGTTGATGTACTGGAAGTGTGCGAAAGCCACTTTCTTTCCATGATCGCGCATAAAGTCCATAGCCAGACGGAGATGACCGTACGTGCCGCCCCAACCAACAATCAGTAAATCTGCATCTTCATCACCCAGTACTTCGAGTTCGGGGATATAGTCTGCAATTTTATCTACTTTAGCCTGGCGGAGATGAACCATCTTATTATGGTTTTCTGGTTCGGTAGAGATCGCACCTGTTTCATTGCTCTTTTCAAGACCGCCGATGCGATGCATGAATCCTTCAGTTCCCGGAGTTGCCCAGTAACGTACGCCGGTTTCTTCATTGCGTTGGTATGGAGTCCAGTTACCAGCCATGTCCGGAGTCACGTATGGAGGATTGATGGCAGGATATTCGTTTAAGTTAGGAAGTTTCCAGGCTGCCGAGCCGTTAGCAACGAAAGCATCTGTCAGCAATACAACCGGAGTCATGTGTTCCAGAGCAATCTTACATGCCATGTATGCGGCATCAAAACAGTTCGTCGGTGAAGTTGCGGCAATCACCGGCATCGGGCTTTCACCATTGCGTCCGTAAAGAGCCTGCAATAAGTCTGTCTGTTCTGATTTAGTAGGCAAACCTGTTGACGGACCGCCACGTTGCACATTCACAATCACCAATGGAAGTTCGCCAATTACAGCAAGGTTCATAGCCTCACTCTTCAAACAAACACCGGGGCCGGAAGTAGTTGTTACAGCCAAAGCACCGGCAAAAGCGGCACCGACGGCAGAAGCACAACCTGCGATTTCATCTTCGCACTGTACGGTTTTTACTCCCAGTGATTTATGTTTAGCTAATTCGTGCAGAATATCAGTGGCCGGAGTGATAGGATAAGAACCCAGGTAGAGCCCCAGACCTGCTTTTTCAGCTGCGGCAATCAGTCCGTAAGCGGTTGCTTTATTACCGTTGATATCTGTATAAAGTCCTTTTGATTTCGGAGCTTTGCTTTCAATCTTATAAGTAGAGACAGAAGCATGAGTGTTTGCTCCGTAGTTGAAGCCATCGTTCAATACCTTAATATTAGCTTCTGCTATTTCGGGTTTCTTGGCGAATTTCTCGCGTAGCATTTTTTCAGCAGCAGCAAGGTTACGGTTGAACAACCAGCAAACCAATCCGAGTGCAAACATATTTTTGCAACGGAGAATCGATTTATTATCCAATCCGGAGTCCTTCAAGCTCTCTTTACACATGGAAGAGATGGGAACTTCAAGTACTTCCTGTTTTACGCCTAATTCCTCAAAAGGATTGTCAGTCTTGAATTGTGCCTTTTCCAAATCTCTGGCTTCGAATGAGTCGGAGTCGGTAATGATAAGTCCTTGCGGTTTACAGAATTTGATTTGTGTTTTCAGTGCGGAAGGATTCATAGCCACTAATACGTGGCAACGGTCTCCGGGAGTGTAAACCTGTCCGGCACCGATGTGGACCTGAAAACCGGAAACACCGGTCAGTGAACCTTGCGGGGCGCGGATGTCTGCCGGGTAGTCAGGGAATGTACAGATGTCATTTCCTACCGTAGCCGACACGTTCGAGAAGATGTTGCCGGCCAGCTGCATACCGTCGCCGGAGTCGCCGGAGAAACGTACTACTACTTCCTCCAATTCTTTAACCATCATTTCGTCTGCCATAACTTTAATTACTATATTTAATTTAAAAACTGATTTTACTTTCAATTTGTGAGCACAAAGGTCGGAAAGTTAATCGAATTATCAAAATAAATCGAACTTTATTGTCCTATTGACGCCAAATATTTGAAATATCTGAAAGGAACCTGTATTTTTATTCTTGTTAAATCGACAGAAACCGTTATCTTTGCAAGCAAATTTGAAGCGGCCTTGTAGTTCAACGGATAGAATAGAAGTTTCCTAAACTTTAGATAGGGGTTCGATTCCCCTCGGGGCTACTACGAAGAATCTGTGAGAAGTTGTTTTGTTTTGCTTTCATATCGTATCTGGTTTTAAGTTTAACAATGGCTTCTTTTAAGATGAACGTCTTATAGCTTCTATTTGTTTTAATAATCAATAGAAAAAGCCTCTACCGAATGTTCGGAAGAGGCTTTTTCTATTTCTGGGATTTATCATTCTTCCGTAGTTGATGCTACGACTTTTTTGTTCTTCATCATGTTGTATGCAATCGGAGATGCAACGAACAGTGAAGACAATGTACCGATAATAACACCGAGGATCATTGCGAATGCAAAGCTGCGGATTGAATCACCACCGAGGATGAAGATACACAACAGTACGATTAAGGTACTCAATGAAGTATTGATGGTACGAGCTAGTGTTGTGTTCAAAGAGTCGTTGAACAACTGACGCTTGTCACGTTTCGGATACAAACCGAAGAACTCACGCACACGGTCGAAGATTACCACCTTGTCATTGATAGAGTAACCGATAGCCGTCAGGATAGCACCGATAAATGTCTGGTCAATTTCCAGTGAGAACGGAACGATACCCCACAACAGTGAGTAAGCACCGATGATGATGACAGTGTCACAAGTCAAAGCCACTACTGAACCTACACTATAGGCAATGTTGCGGAAACGAAGCAGGATGTAAAGACCGATAGCGATCAATGCTAATACTACAGAGTAGATAGCACCTGTCTTGATATCGTCTGCGATACTCGGACCTACTTTCTGTGAACTGATGATACTACCACCTGTGTGATTATCGCGATCGATAAATGTTTGCAATGAGATGTTCTGTGTCAACAACGGTTTTACTGCGTTGTACAGACGTTCTTCGATTTCAGAATCGACAGTGTTACCATTTTCGTTGATACGGTAGTTGGTGCTGACACGAACAGTTCTCTTGTCTGTTCCGATAGCAATTACGCTTACCGTTGCTTCACCGAAGTCGTTAGAAATCAAGTCACGTACTGCTTCCGGTTCTATCGGATGCTCAAATTGCACCTTATAGTTACGTCCACCCGTGAAGTCGATACTCTGGCTTAGTCCACGAGTCACGAACGAAGCGATACAGATGAGAATCACAGCACTAGTGATGATAAATGCCTTCTTGTTAGTTCCCATAAAGTCAAAATGGGTATTGACAAACAGGTTCTTTGAGAATTTCGACTGGAACTTGAGATTCAACAACTTGTCTTTAGACATAAAGTGATCATAGAATACGCGTGTCATAAACACAGCAGTAAAGAATGAACAAAGAATACCAATGATTAATGTCGTTGCGAAACCACGGATAGGACCTGTACCGAAGTTGAACAGGATCACACCGGTGATGATAGACGTTAAGTTAGAGTCAAAGATCGCTGAGAAGGCATTGGAATAACCGTCGGATAAGGCTTGTTTCACTCCCTTACCACTACGGAGTTCTTCCTTGGTACGTTCGTAGATAAGTACGTTGGCATCCACTGCAATACCTAATGACAATACGATACCGGCAATACCGGACATTGTTAAGGCAGCCTGGAAGGAAGATAGAATCCCCATCGTAAAGAAGAAGTTCAGGAATAGAGCAACGTTAGCTACCATACCCGGTATGAAACCGTAGAGGAAGCACATGAAGCACATTACCATCACCAAAGCAACGATGAATGAGAACATACCTGCGTTGATGGATTCCTGACCCAGTGACGGACCAACGATATCTTCCTGTACGATGTGAGCCGGAGCCGGCATCTTACCTGATTTCAATACGTTTGCTAAGTCCTTTGCCTGTTCAGGAGTGAAATGACCTGTAATCTGTGAACGTCCACCTGTGATTTCAGAGTTTACGTTTGGTGCAGAATATACATAGTTATCAAGAACGATAGCGATAGAACGACCGATGTTTTGTTTAGTCAACTGTGCCCAACGACGTGCACCGTCAGAGTTCATAGTCATGCTGACAGCCGGTTTGCTGTATTGGTCAAATTCATCTTTCGCGTCTGTTACTACATCACCTTCCAACGGAGCTTTACCGTTGCGTTCGGTAGACTTGATAGCATATAATTCGAACGTCTGTCCTTTCTTGTCAAATTCAGAAGGAGAAACACCCCATTTCAAACGAAGGTCTTTCGGGAGTTCTGCTTTAACTTCCGGCATAGCCAGATATTTGTTGATATCAGCAGTGTCTTTGTAGTTAGCGTAACCGATCACAGGACCTTGTCCGCTAGAGTTCAACTGCAGGATAGCCAACAGAGGGTATTGCTTTTTAATTTCTGCCAGGTTAGCTGTTGAATTATCTTCAGTAGTTGTAGCATCCCCTTTCAGGGCAGCAGCAAGACTGTCGGCAGCACTTACGTTTTTCTTGGCCGGAGTAGCTTCTGCAAGCGGAGTTTCTTTGGTGGAATCTACAGCAGTAGAGTCTGCATCTGTCTCCTGTGCTAATACAGCGCGCAATTTAGCATCGGCAGATTGCATGGCAGGAAGAACCTCCTTAGCTGTATAAGTTTCCCAAAATTCCAGGTTAGCAGAACCTTGGAGAAGTTTTCTCACACGTTCCGGCTCTTTGATACCCGGCAATTCCACCATGATACGACCCATTTTGTCTTCCAGGCTCTGGATATTCGGCTGAACAACACCGAAACGGTCGATACGGGTACGAAGTACGTTATATGAGTTTTCAACAGCAGCTTTTACTTCTGCTCTCAATACTTTTTCAACTTCTGCATCCGATGATTTTTGGTTAACTTTGTCTTTCAACTGTTGTGTTGCGAAGAGTTCGGAAAGTTTTGCGTTAGGAGCAGCTTTGTGGTATTCTCTGACAAACAGGGTGATGATATCGTCCTGGCTGTTTACAGCCTGTTTTGCAGCTTCTGCCAATGCATTGTTAAAAGCTTCATCCGGCTTGTTGTCAGCCAGTGCTTTGATAACATCAGGTACAGAAACTTCAAGGATAACGTTCATACCACCCTTTAGGTCCAAACCTAAACTAATCTCCATCTCACGACATTGTTTCAGCGTCCAGTTACCCAACCACACTTTCTCGTTGGAGAGAGAGTCGAGGTAGTCTTGTTCCACTTTCGGGTCGCCGTTCGCAATTTCTTTCGCCTTGTTGGTATAATGGCGTGTTACGAAGGAGAAGGAGAGATAGAACACACATACCAGTGTGAGTAATACCGCAAAAACCTTTACAAATCCTTTGTTTTGCATTTTACTTTTAATTTATGATGATTACTTTTTTAATTTAATTTTCAGTTAAATTCTGTCGTACACAAGTTCTTTTTGTCGCATACAAGGCTGCAAATATAGTTTTTTTTTCACATTCATGTGTAATAAGCCCTCAAATATTTGATGTTTAAGGGCTTTTTTGCTGAATTATTTCATTCCTCTGTTTTTCAGTAACGGTTCCAGGCTTGGTTCCGCTCCACGGAAATTCTTATAAAGCACCATCGGGTCTTCGCTGTCTCCCTTCTCCAATACGTTATGGCGGAACAGGTCGGCGGTGTTTTTATCAAATACTCCATGTTCTTTGAAAGCTTCGAAGGCATCATTGTCCAATACGTTGGCCCATAGGTAACTATAGTATCCGGCTGCGTATCCGCCGATGATATGATTGAAGTAAGTCACGCGGTAGCGGGGCGCAATTTCGGGGATGAGATCAAGCTTGTCCATGGCTTCTTTTTCGAATGCAAGCATATCCATATTCTTTACATCCGTTACGGTGTGCAAGTTCATATCGAGGATGGCGGCAGCCAGTAATTCGGTGGTCATGAAGCCTTGGTTGAAAGTCCTCTGTTGCAGTATCTTTTCGATGATTTCATCGGGAATCACTTCTCCTGTCTGATAATGTTTAGCATACATTTTCAGCACTTCCGGTTCGGTTGCCCAGTGCTCATTGATTTGAGAAGGAAGTTCTACAAAATCGCGTACTACATTAGTGCCTGATGTTCCTTTGTATTCGCATTTTGTCAGCAGTCCGTGCAGGGCGTGACCAAATTCGTGAAACAGGGTTTCCACTTCATCCATGGTCAATAAAGAAGGAGTGTCGCCTACCGGCTTGGTAAAGCTGCAAACGTTGCATACCAACGGACGGGTTGTTCCGTGTTGTTCACGATAGTTGCTCATCCATGCACCGCCGCTTTTTCCGGGACGCGGGAAATAGTCTACATAGAAGATACCGAGCTGGGAACCGTCTGCGTCTTTCACTTCAAAGACTTCTACATCGGGGTGATAAGTTGGTATGCCTTCCAGTTTGCTTAGGGTGATGCCATATAATTTGTTGGCTACGGCGAAAGCACCATCGCGTACATTTTCCAGTTTGAAGTAAGGTTTTGTATCCTCTTCAGACAGATTGTATTTCTCTTTCCGTAGTTTTTCGGTGTAATACCACCAGTCCCATGCTTCCAGCTTTTCTCCTTTTCCTTCCTTATCCATTAACTTCTGGAGTTCGCCAGCTTCTGCTTTCGCTTTGGGGAGTGCATAGCTCCATAGATTGTTCAGAAGGCTCATTACGTTGTTGGCGTTCTTTGCCATGGTTTCATCCAGGACGAAGTTTGCATAACTGTCGAAACCTAATAAGTTCGCTTTTTCCAGGCGGAGAGAAACGATCTTGCGGATGTTTTCCTTGTTGTCGTTTCCGTCGTTGTTGTTGCCGCGGTTGATATAAGCTTTGTATATTTGCTCCCGAAGCGGGCGATTTTCAGAATATTGCAGGAAAGGCAGACGGCTGGCGTTGTGCAGGGTGAACAACCATTTTCCCGGTTGTCCGGCTGCTTTCGCTTCTTCGGCTGCACTTTGGCGGAACCATTCAGGCAATCCTGCCAGATCTTCTTCCTTGTCAACGAAAAGTTGGAAGGCATTATTCTCATTCAGCACATTGTTGCTGAAAGTGATGCCAAGTGTAGAAAGCTCCTTGTTGATTTCGCGGAGGCGGGCTTGATCTTTTTCGCTAAGGTTTGCTCCGGAGCGGATAAATCTTTTATAAGTCTTGTCCAGCAGGCGTTCTTGTTCTGATGCCAGGTTTAATGAATCTTTCTTTTGGTAGACATCGTTCACCCGTTTGAATAGTTTCCCATTCAGGGAGATATTGTCATTATGTTCCGAAAGAACCGGTGCCAGTTTGATGGAAAGTGCGGTCAGCGAATCAGTGGTTTCCGCATCTGTCATATTGAAGAAAATGGTGCTTACCCCGTCTAAGATGGGGGCACTGTTATCTAAAGCTACAATCGTATTCTCAAATGTTGGAATTTCCGGATTTTCGATAATGGCTTCGATATTTTGATTCTGTTCTTCTATACCTTTTAGAAAGGCAGGTTCATAGTGCTCTAATTTGATCTTGTCGAAAGAAGGAACACCATACTCGGTTTGAAACTCTGTAAAGAAAGGATTGCTTTCTGTTTTCGTAGCACAGGAGTACATCATACAACTTACTGCTAAAATGGTTAGTGTCTTTTTAATCATCATAAGTGTTTTTTATTAGAGTTTTCAGTTCTTATCGTTTACTGATATAGCACCAAATCGGGTAATGGTCTGATGCCTTGATAGACCGGTCTACAGTGCAGTTGTAGGCCTTCAGGTTGGGGCTAATCAATATATTGTCTATGCGGAAATAGAATTTGTTCAGATTGTAGGAAATACCCAATCCTTTGCCGGATTGTGTGAATGCATCGTCCAGTTCTTGAGTCAGGATGCGGTGTGTGTACGAAATGGAACCATCGTTGAAATCACCGCATACGATGGTTGTCGGGTATTTACTTTCGGCAATGACTCTTGCCACGGAATCTGCTTGTGAAGCCCGAATGGCCGATGCTTCCGCTAGTTTTCTTATTAACTGTCTGAGTCCAGTTTTTACTTTCTTGGCATTCGGGTCTTTAATCATATCTTCATAAATCCCTCTGTCTTCTTTGGTGAGTTTGTTAGATTCCAGATGATTGTTGATTAATGTAAGAGTGTCATTATTCACATTCAGTACATATCTCATGGAACCGTTATAGTTGCTTTTATATTCGATAGGATGTATCGAAAGTATAGGGAATTTGGAGAAACAGGCAAGCTGAACATCTCCTTTTCCTTGCTGGTGGATGGATTGATAAGGATAGGCCTTCAATGCTTTTTTTACATCCTGTTCTGTCAGATACTTTTTATTGGTGGCAGTGTTGTATTCTTGCAGACAAATGATATCGGCATTGCTATTTGCAAGATAAGACAATATAGGGTTTTTACCGTCTTTCTTTTCCAGATTGCTGAAACTCATTACATTGTACGACAGAATTTTGATGCTTCCTTCCGGAATAGTTTTAGTGGTGGAGTTGAAAGGGATATAAGTCCGTATCTGTGGAATACAAATGAGAAGGCCAATGGCGGGCAAAAGGGCATAGCGGTAATTAACGAATGCCCAGAAACCGATAAAAATTAAATTGATAGTCAGGAAGATCGGAAATGCAAGCCCCAGACTGGAGGCAAGTGGATTTATTTTCGGGTTAAGGTAAGGACTATAAGCACTTAGTATCAACGTTCCCACAAAGAGAGCGTTGACAGCAAGTATCAGATATGTGACAAATTTGCCAATATGTTCCATTCTTTTATCTTTTGCTTGCGTCGAACAAGCTTTTCTTTTCTTCTGTTGTCAGACTGTCGTAGCCGGATTTTTTAAGTTTTTCCAGAATACGGTCTACTTCATCAGACTGTGCTTTCTTTTGAGCGTTGTAATCATAATCCTTCTCACGACCGGTAGCACTGTTGCCGTAATGTACTTTCATTTTCGGTTTCCGTTTCCATGTTTTCTTCTGAAACAGAGAGATGAAACCATCCAGAATCCAGTTGATCCAGGAAGTTAAATCAGTTCCTTTGCTTAGGCTGGCAGCAAACCAAAGTCCTGCAAGGGCACCGCCTAAATGGGCGATATGTCCTCCGGCATTGCTTGAGGTAATGGACAATACATCAATTCCGATAACGATCAGTGCCAGGTATTTGAGACGGATGGCACCGAAAAGAAAAAGTTGTACCCTGTAATTAGGCTCACGATAAGCCGTGGCAGCTACGATGGCTAACACGGAGGCTGATGCTCCTACTAATGTTGCCCCCGCTACTTGCGAGCTGAATAAAGGAAATACATTGTAGGCAATCATATACAGCAAACCTCCACAAATACCTCCCAGTACATATAAACCTCTTAAATGTTTTGCCGAGAAAAAGTAGAGAAACAAACTTCCGAACCAATACAGCCAAAGCATATTGAATAGAATATGCAGGATGCCGGCATGCATAAACATATAAGTAAATAACGACCACGGCTGATGAATAAATCCGATAAAGGATGCCGGCAGGGCAAATATACCGAATATATCGGGGGTACTTACTTCAAACAGTCGCAAGAAAACGTTAATCAACGTGCCAATCACAAAGATGCCTACGTTGATATAAATCAGTTGGATAAAAATATTTCCTCTTCTGAATGTCTCTTTTAAATCAGCTATAATATGTCCCATTGTTGTTGCTTTTTTTTCTCCAGTACAAAATCAGGATCAATCCGAATAACATTCCTCCCAAGTGAGCAAAGTGAGCGACATTATCTCCGGCGCTATTGGTAAGCCCTGACCATAATTCAATCGCGGCGTATCCTATAACGAAGAACTTCGCTTTGATAGGAAATGGCAGCGGGAAGATAAACAACCGGTTATTGGGAAATAACATACCGAATGCCAGCAATATGGCGTAAACGGCTCCCGAAGCACCTACGGTGGTCATCATGTTCAAATACTCTTCCATTGGGATAATACCTGTACCTATATTCACTTGTGCGTAGTGGCTAAGTTCCGTTACATATTGAATATACTGCACTCCTTCCTGGATAAGTCCCGCACCGATACCGCAGAGAATATAGTAGAAGAGGAAACGTTTGGGTCCCCAGGTTTGTTCGAGAATCGGTCCGAACATAAAAACGGCAAACATATTAAAGAAAATGTGACTGAATCCACCGTGCATGAACATATAAGTGATTAGCTGTGCCGGATTAAAATCACTTGCAAGGAAAAAATGTAATCCCAGATAATTCGTTAAATCCAGGCCGTAACGTTGGGCTACGATTGTCCCGAAAAATACTAGTACATTGATAATTATCAGGTTTTTAGTTACAGTTGGCATCATTTTAATTTCTGAATATTTAGATAATAGACGCAAAAGTACGAATAAATTCTGTTTTAAAGCATGAAAAACGCTTCCTATTAGCTCTTTTTCAATAATTTGCTGCGTTTTTTTTATGTTTTTATTTGATATGTTGTTTTGTTCGGCTATATTTGTGGAATCAATCCATTGTGGGATAATCTTTTGTGTAACATATATATTAATTAATCATTTTACGTATTATGAATAAGTCTGACCTTATTAGCGCAATGGCTGCTGAAGCTCAAATGAGCAAAGCCGATGCAAAAAAAGCACTTGATGCTTTCATCACTTCAGTTACTAATGCTATGAAAGCTGGTGACAAAGTATCTCTCGTAGGTTTTGGTACTTTCTCAGTAAGCGAAAGAGCTGAAAGAACTGGTATTAACCCTTCTACAAAGGCAACTATTACTATTCCTGCTAAGAAAGTTGCTAAATTTAAAGCTGGTGCTGAATTATCTGCAGCTGTTGAATAAGATAGATAGTTGAAAGAAATTAAGAGAGGAGACGTGATGCGTCTCCTTTTTTTGTATCTTTGCGCGCAAGAAATAACTTGATTATGAAGATAGAAGATAAACTTGTAGCGTCCGTCCTTAACGGACTCAAAGCACTTTACGGTCAGGAAGTTCCTGAAAAGATGGTGCAGTTGCAAAAAACGAAGAAAGAATTTGAAGGACATTTGACGTTGGTGGTATTCCCTTTCCTGAAAATGTCAAAAAAAGGACCGGAGCAAACAGCACAGGAAATCGGTGAATATCTGAAGGCAAACGATCCGGCTGTAGCAGCGTTTAATGTGATAAAAGGGTTCTTGAACCTGACTATTGCATCGGCTACATGGATTGAATTGCTGAACGAGATTCAGGCGGATGAACAGTACGGCTTGGTGCAGGTCACTGACGCTTCTCCATTGGTGATGATTGAGTATTCTTCTCCGAATACAAACAAACCGCTTCACTTGGGACACGTGCGTAATAACCTTTTAGGCAACGCATTGGCTAATATTGTGGCGGCAAACGGCAATAAGGTAGTCAAAACAAATATTGTAAACGATCGTGGTATCCACATCTGTAAGTCCATGCTGGCATGGAAGAAATACGGAAACGGTGAAACTCCTGAAACTTCGGGTAAGAAGGGTGACCACCTGGTAGGTGATTATTATGTATCTTTCGATAAGCATTATAAAGCGGAAGTAAAGGAACTGATGGCTAAATTTACAGCGCAGGGAATGAGTGACGATGAAGCGAAAGCAAAGGCTGAAGCTGAATCTCCATTGATGCAGGAAGCCCGCGAAATGCTGGTGAAGTGGGAAGCCGGTGATCCGGAAGTACGCGGATTGTGGGAAATGATGAACAACTGGGTATATGCCGGATTCGACGAAACCTACAAGAAGATGGGTGTCAGCTTCGACAAGATCTATTATGAATCCAATACTTACCTCGAAGGAAAAGAAAAGGTAATGGAAGGTCTGGAAAAAGGTTTCTTCTACAAGAAAGAAGACGGTTCCGTATGGGCCGACCTGACTGCCGAAGGACTGGATCATAAGCTCCTTCTCCGTGGTGACGGTACTTCTGTCTACATGACTCAGGATATCGGTACGGCTAAACTTCGTTTTGCCGATTACCCGATTAATAAGATGATTTATGTAGTAGGTAACGAACAGAACTATCACTTCCAGGTGCTTTCTATCTTGCTCGATAAACTTGGTTTCGAATGGGGTAAGAGTCTGGTACACTTCTCTTACGGAATGGTGGAACTGCCGGAAGGTAAGATGAAATCCCGTGAGGGTACGGTAGTTGATGCTGACGACTTAATGGAGGAAATGATTGCCACTGCTAAAGAAACTTCACAAGAACTTGGCAAACTGGATGGTTTGACACAGGAAGAAGCTGATGATATTGCCCGTATTGTGGGTCTGGGAGCATTGAAATATTTCATTCTGAAAGTCGATGCCCGTAAGAATATGACATTCAATCCGAAAGAATCTATCGACTTCAACGGTAATACAGGTCCGTTTATTCAATATACTTATGCACGTATCCAGTCTGTACTTCGGAAAGCTGCCGAATCAGGTATCGTAATTCCTGAACAGATTCCGGTTGGTGTTGAATTGAGTGAAAAGGAAGAAGGGCTGATTCAGATGGTTGCCGACTTTGCTGCTGTTGTAAAACAAGCCGGTGAAGATTACAGCCCGTCTATTATTGCCAATTATACTTATGACTTGGTGAAAGAATACAACCAGTTCTATCATGACTATAGTATTCTGCGCGAAGAGAGTGAGGCGGTGAAAGTATTCCGTATCGCTCTGTCTGCTAATGTGGCTAAAGTTGTTCGCTTGGGAATGAATTTGCTGGGTATCGAAGTTCCTTCCAGAATGTAAGACTTTCTCTGAACAAAATATACTTCTGCGGGGTTTCTTTTATATATAAAAGGAACCCCGTATGTGTTTTATTCTCCCCATCCAATATCCGGGCTGCTCTTATTTAAATCGTATCAATCTTTATTTGTACCAATCTTTATTTTGTTTCCCATTCGATGATACCCATCCAGAGAACTTGGGATATGATTGATCGATTCGTTTCCCTTCCTCTGGAACCGGGAGATTACTTACCGGCATATTGATAGCAAACGGCATCAAGTCTGCAGAAACATAATACATCCCTTCTTCTGGTCTGTAGATGTCTTTTCCGGTTCCCAGTAACGATAAGTCGGCTTTGTCAGTCGGGGGATAATTTATCAGATGTAATTCTTTGCCTCTACCCTCGTTGGAACTGATGAAGATAAACGGGTTGTAAGGAGGTACCACATCTTTCTCACTAGCTCCATCAAGCGTGATGGTTACAGTATATTTTTTCTTTGATTCATCAGTGATATTTTTGAATTTTGTCATGTCGTCATACAACAATATGGTTGGGTGAGACTGTCCAGGCTCTGTTTCTTTTCCTTCCATGTATATAGAACTTGATAAACCACTGGCATCAGGCCCCGTTATTTTTACGCTCTTGACATTGCTGTTTGAGAGGTTGTGCAATTGATATCCAAATCCGTTTTGCAGATAACCGCCACAGTGCTGTAAGATAAATTTGTCTTCTATTTCGTAAATGCGATTGTCAAGAGCATTTCGGGTCATCGTACAGGTGTACTTTACCATTACGTCATTCATATCGTAATCACCTAACTTAGGCCATAAGTCTTCAAAAGCCAGTGTACCGGAATAAGAAATTTTATATTGCTCGGGGATTGCTTCGGGGTCCTCAGGCAGTGGAGGCAATGTCGGGTCAATAGCATTCTTTTCTGACGTATGAATATAGAAGATGGCATCTGCATAATCGAAGTCAATGTTATCTTCGAATCCTACTGCTACAATCTGCCCGGACTTGGAATCACGGAGAGATACAGTTCTTTGTGTATTATTCGTGTTTAGATTCCTGGTGGAGTAGCGTGCCCCCATACCTTTTATGATATCGCCCACTTTGTCTTTATCTGTTTCTGAGGTGAGTTTGCTCTTGAATCCCATACCTTGCAGGCACCAGCCAATTGTGACTCCTGCAGGAAATTTGTCTTCGTATTCCCGTGTGTCTTCATTCCAATATTTGAGTTTTATTTCTTCGCCACACACTAATGCTCCTGCTCCTAAAGTCTTGTAAATAGGAGAGGTGTTTGGAAATGCGATTATTTGTTTTATATCACTCGCGCTCTGGGGCGGATTGTTGGTAGGATAGGTGTAATATCCAACTGTATTGTACCATGCAGCAGAGCTGGCTATAAATACGAGACTCACTTCGGTCGGGTTAATAATTGGAATATCTGAAGTCATTTTAATGGAACCATCAAAAAACTCCGGATAATTCTGACTGATGTTCATAACCTTGCTTTTACCGCTCTCATCTTTGACTGTAACCTTTCTGAAAACATACTTGATGTTGTATAGTACGTCTGCCGGAGGTATGTTTATTTTAGGTTCCAGGTTGGTTGGCCTTCCGCTGTTATCCCAGTCTGCATCGGGAAGAACATGCCATTCTTTTAAATAGGTATGTTGGTTCACGGTCACTCCTCTGGTTTTTGATGCCGTTTGTGAGCGTAAGGCAGCGATATATGCATCTTGATTAAATGAAAGTCGACGACTGTCGTCAATCGTTAGTTTAAGAGGAGATACGGTGGCTAAATAATCCGATGATAACCATACTTCCGAGAGGTCCGCCGGGATATTCATCTCTCCGCTGAATTTGCCTTCTTCGTCTGTAACTGCACGGTAGATAGGCTCTATGTCCTTTTGGGACACGCTGCCGTCAGCTGAGTATTCAATGGGATCTTGATCGTAAATGTTAAAAAGGACACGATAATTTTTGCTTTTGAAACAATAATTGATATCCAAAGCGACAGCTTGGGTCATGTTGAAGTCGAAGTATGCCTTTTTTGGCATATGCCTTCTCTCCCAAGATAAGTCACGCTCTTTGTCCATGCAACTGATGGAAGCTATGGTAAGCACTCCTATCATTAAATACTTTAAATTTGTTTGCTTCATAAGTTTGTGTATTAAAAGATAAAGAGCAAATATATACATTTAATTATATAATTTGCTCTTTTTCTAGTTTTTTTATTTCTTTTTCGCGAATCGTCCTTTTTTTGTGGTCGCTGGTCCTTTTTCATCTTGTAATTTGATGAGTTCCAAACAGCTAGCCAAACTCAAATCCTGCGGGACGATATCTTTAGGAATTTTATAATTAGAACCCTTATAGGTAATATAAGGTCCGTAACGTCCGTTCAGAATCTCAAGTTCCGGCTCCTCTTCAAACTTCTTGATGTGGCGTTCCGTTTCTTTCTGGCGTTTCTCCAGAATCAGCTGTTCTGCCTCTTCCAAAGTAATTTCCATCGGGTCAAGTGTTTTCGGGAGCGATACATATACCTTATTGTGCAGGACATACGGACCGAAACGCCCTACGCCTACACTGACTGATTTTCCTTCATATTCGCCCAGTGTACGAGGTAATTTGAATAATTCCAGTGCTTCTTCCAAAGTGATGGTTTCCATGGATTGACCTTTTTTCATTTGTGCGAAGCGTGGTTTTTCTTCATCTTCTACAGTACCAATCTGTACAACAGGACCGAAGCGACCAATCTTAACAGAAACAGTCTTACCTGTTCCCGGTTCTTCTCCCAGAATACGTTCGCCTACTTTATGTTCCGTCTTGATAGCCAATGTATTTTCTACAGACGGATGGAACTTATCATAGAAATTCTTCATGATAGAAGTCCATTTCACTTCTCCTTCTGCAATCTCGTCAAATTCCTTTTCTACGCTAGCGGTAAAGTTGAAATCCAGAATGTCCGGGAAATATTCGGTAAGGAAATCATTTACTACAGTGCCGGTATCCGTTGGGAATAACTTAGCCTTTTCTGCACCGGTAATTTCAGTATGGTTTTCATCCTTAATCTGACCATCTTTCAATGTCATGACATTAAACTGCCGTTCTTCCCCGTCTTTATTACCTTTCTCCACATATTCGCGTTGTTGGATGGTAGAGATAGTAGGTGCATACGTAGACGGACGTCCGATACCCAGTTCTTCCAACTTGCGTACGAGACTTGCTTCCGTATAGCGTGGAGGACGTTGGGTGAAACGTTCGGTTGCGATGATAGGGCCGTGTTCCAACTTCTGGCCTTTTTTCAGAGGAGGAAGCAGGTGGCTCTCATCTTCCTGTTCGTTGTCATCATCATAAGATTCACGGTATACACGCAGGAATCCGTCGAACTTAATCACTTCGCCGATGGCTGTAAATACATCGCTGCTGCCACTTATTGTTATGGTAGCAGTTGTCTTTTCCAGTTCCGCATCTGCCATTTGTGAGGCAATGGTGCGTTTCCATATCAAGTCGTACAGTTTCTTTTCCTGTGCTGTTCCTTCAACGGACTGGTTTTCCATATAGGTAGGACGGATAGCCTCATGCGCTTCTTGTGCACCTTTAGTCTTTGTTTCGAAATGACGGGGGTGTACGTAGCGGTCACCCATCATTTTGATGATAGCGTCTTTACTGCCTGCTGTCGCAAATTCCGAGAGGTTGACAGAGTCTGTACGCATATAAGTGATGAATCCCGATTCGTATAAGCGTTGCGCGAGCATCATGGTCTGCGCTACGGTATATCCCAGTTTGCGTGCGGCTTCCTGTTGCAGTGTAGATGTCGTGAATGGAGCAGGAGGCGTTTTCTTGACCGGGCGGGTAGTAATATCGTCGATGGTAAAGCTTGCTCCCTGACATGCGTTGAGGAAAGCTTTTGCTTCTTCTTTTGTTTTAATGCGGCGAGCCAGTTCAGCCTTCATCTCCACCAGTTTTCCGTCCGTGTCCGGAACGAGGAATACGGCAGTGATGCGATAAGCAGCTTCCGTTTGGAAAGCATGTATTTCACGTTCACGTTCAACGATCAGGCGGACAGCGACAGACTGAACACGTCCGGCAGAAAGTGCCGGTTTCACTTTTCTCCAAAGCACGGGAGAGAGTTCGAAACCTACGATACGGTCCAGAATCCGTCGTGCTTGCTGTGCATTTACGAGGTTGAGGTCAATGTCGCGTGGTTGTTCAATTGCTTTTAAAATAGCGCTTTTCGTAATTTCATGAAATACGATTCGTTTTGTGTTTTCCGGTTTTAGTTTTAAGACCTCATACAGATGCCAGGCGATCGCTTCTCCTTCGCGGTCCTCATCGGATGCGAGCCATACGGTTTCTGCGTCTTTAGCTTCTGTCTTCAGTGTGTTAACCAGAGCCTTTTTGTCTGCCGGGATTTCGTAGCTGGGTGTAAAATTCTTCTCTACGTCGATGCTGAATTCTTTTTTCTTCAGATCGCGTATGTGTCCGTAACTAGAAAGGACTTTAAAATCTTTCCCAAGAAACTTTTCAATCGTTTTTGCTTTTGCCGGAGACTCGACAATGACAAGGTTTTTCTGCATAATTCTTTCTTTTATAATGGCTTGTACCACAATATTCGGGGACAAAAGTAAAAAAAAAGATTCTCCCTACCTTATATTATAAGGAGAATTTAATAAAATCTTAAGATTTACATTTTATTGCAGGAAATAAAATATCAATTGGTATAGGTTAGTTTCTCTATATTCTACGTACATTTGTCTCATTAGTAAGTTAGTTTTCGTTTGACAGTTGTCAAACGAACGCCTGACAACTGTTGAGCTATCGCTTGACTATAGTCAAACGGAAACTGAATAGTAAATTGAATAAATAATATATTGGAAGAGAGAAATTAATCTTTTCCAATGAAAAACTAATAAGTAATGAGTGTTAATTATGACCTTTATGAGACTCCCAACCCTGATAAGAGTGGAGAAGAACTACCACTGCATGCACGTGTCGTTTTGAAAGGCAGTTATACAGCCGAAGAATTTGTAGAACAAGTGACTGCATTTCAGCATATGCCTCATGCGCAAGTGGTAGGTGTCATAGAAGCTATCTCGAAAGAACTAAGACATTTGCTTTTGAAGGGATTTTCCGTTGAATTGGGTGATATTGGTTATTTTACTCTTTCTTTGAATGTGAACAAAGAAGTGACTGATTCAAAAGACTTGCGTTCACCGTCAGTATCTCTTAAAGATATTAATTTGAGAATCAACCGTCAGTTTAAGAAGGATATTGAGACTGAATTGGTATTACAACGTTATCATTCGCCTTTTCGTGTGAAGAATCCATTAGCAGAAGAAAAATGCTTGCAGCGATTAAATAAATTCTTAGAAAAGAATCCATGTATTAATCGGCAGGATTATGCCTTACTTGTTGGAAAGACAAAAACACAGGCATTGCAGGATATTAATGCATTTATTGAAAAAGGGATTTTAAAAAAGTATGGAGCGGGACGATCGGTAGTCTATATAAAGGTAGGATGAGTCATTTTATCGGATATATATACTTGATATTAAACATTTTCTGCTTACCTTTGTTTGCATGAAAAAAGAAAATGGGAAAGGAGACGAACCTATGGCTAGTAATTATATTCGTTTCGATTGGGCTATGAAACGCTTATTGCGTAATAAAGCCAACTTTGCAGTTCTTGAAGGCTTTCTGACTACTCTTCTCAATGAAAAGATTGTCATTCAGAAATTGTTGGAAAGTGAAGGAAATCAAGAAGATGAGTTTGATAAGTATAATCGTGTTGATATGCTTGCGGAGAACTCTAAAGGAGAACTTATTCTGATTGAAGTCCAGAATAACAATGAGTATGCGTATTTCCAACGTATGTTGTTTGGTACTTCTAAATTGGTGACCGAGTACATCAATCGTGGAGAAGGTTATGATAAAGTACGCAAAGTGTATAGCGTCAATATTGTCTATTTTTCATTAGGCAATGGAAAGGATATAGTATATCATGGTAAAACGGAGTTCAGAGGGATTCATCAGAATGATGTGCTGGAGTTGACTCCGTTCCAAAAACAGACGTTTAAGGTCGATGCTGTCAGTCAGCTTTATCCTGAATATTATATATTAAAGGTGAATGACTTTAATCAGGTTGCCAAGAGTCCGTTGGAAGAATGGATTTGTTATCTGAATACAGGTGATATACCAGATAGTGCTACTGCTCCCGGTTTGACGGAGGCCCGTGAACGATTGAAACTCGATAAAATGACGAAAACTGAACTTGAAGCATATTATCGTCATTTGGATAATATTGTAATATTGAAAGATAATATATTGACAGAACGTGCAGAGGGTCGCGCGGAAGGTCGTGCAGAAGGACGTGCGGAAGAAAAAAGAGAAACAGCACGTAATATGAAGGCTTTGAATATTCCTATTAATACTATTTCACAGATAACAGGTCTGTCGGCAGAAGAAATACAAGGTTTATAAATCTATTGGTGACGGATTTGTAGTGAAGACAACAAAATAATTGAAGTTTAAGTTTTTGAGAAGGGGCGTTATCCGGAAATGGAAACGCCCCTTTCATTAATTTAGAATCGGAAACTCAATCCTCCTAAGAAATTGAATCCTTCCGTAGGATAACCTAAATAATATTGATATTTCTTGTTTAGCAGGTTATGTACTTGCGCATAAACAGATACTCCTTTGAATACATTATAGCTGGCTCCGATATGCAAATCATTAATTGCGGTCATTTTTGCATACTCTTTCACTTCTTTCCGGTTGATGTAATCATAACCCAGATTTATGTTAAGAGCAGAGATCGGATGAATACGTACATTGAAAGACATTTCACTGACTGGTTTCACAGCCAACAGATATTCCTCTGTTTTGCTGTCCCAATTACGGTAAGTATATTTAGCTGATATTCCGAGGATATCTTTGTAATCGTAACTGATTTCACCGCCAAGGTAGAGATTATCTGTATTATCTTGAGCAAAAGAAAGATAAGAACCTGAATGAATATTACTTGGGTCAAAACCTAAATAAGATAAGTCGTTCTTTAGATTCTGATAACCACCGAACATGTTGAACCAAAGTCCCGGATAAGGGCTTGCTTTGAATCCGATACTACCGTTGATTTGCTCGTAAGTATCATAAGGACGTTGCACATATCCCAAAGTAGCAGTGGTATTTGCCTCCGGCAGTTCGCTGTAAGGACAGATCTTTTCTAATTTACGGAAATCATTCAGTTGCTTACCACCAGTTGCTTTTGCATAAACAATGTAGCTATCAGAAAAAATATACTGTGCAGTGATATCGGGTGAGATACGGAAAGACTTATCAAATCCGAAAGATAAATCTACATTGGCTCCGATATGCAATTTCCAGTCATCATTATCCAGTTCATAATATGGATTTAAAAGAAGCGTTGTGTAGTTCTTGAAATATTCATCTCCGGTGGAAACATTCTTTGTATATCCGCTGTAGAGAAGATTGTTCATTTCCAAAGCGATAGTTATTAATTGTTGGTCGCCGATAGCTCCCGTGACATCGCCTTTGGTACGTATGATTGTCTCCTTGATACCTGTATTGGCTTCAGATTCATTGAACATGTTATGCTGGCGTTCATACATCAACAGATTTGTTTCTGCATTGAAACGCAGTGGTGCAGTCTCATTAATGAAATGAATGCCCGCATGAAAGTCACCGGATGTGAATTTCTGTTTGCTGTTTACGCTTTCCGGTTGGAAGTTGAAGTTGCTCAATCCGAAGTTTCCGGCAATATTTAAGTCTAGTTTATTAAATTGGTGTGTGTAATCTACATTTGCGCGTGTGCGATAATAAAATGCATTCCATTTTTCGGAGTCTGTGAAAGGAAGCGTTAGTTTACCATCCATTCCATCCATTTGGAAACGTACATTCAATTTGTCTTTCTTCGACAGGCGGAATAGATAATTGGCAAGAACATCCAAATTGCCATAATTACCATATCCGGCACGTATATATCCCGGGGTAGTGCCAAGTTGAACTTCTTTTCCGGTATAGGGGCGCATCAGGCTTGCCGGAACGGAAGTAGCCGGAAAGAACGTTGTAGCATACTCTACTTCTTTCTTACTCACTGTCGGTTCTTCTACTTTAGGCAGGACATTTACTTTCGAAGCGTCCATAATGTCCGGGTTATATTCTTGTTCCACAACGACCGTGCGGTTCATTGTCGTATCCTTCGGTTGGGTCGTTTGGGCTTGAAGGCAGGATGGCATTGAGATTGCCAATGCGAGCCCTCCTATTATATAATGAGATCGTTTCATACTTTTCTATTTTTTTTATTCTCAATTCTCAACTTTCAATTTACGAAGTCTGCTTTCAATCATGCTTTGAATATCGTCATTACCCTGGTAATTCTGTTGCAAACTTAACAGATACTGACGTGCATCCAGATCTTTACCTGTAGCGTGGTAAACATCGGACAGAAGGACAAAACTACGTGCCAGCCAATAAGCATGAGGTGTGCTCTGTTCTATATAGTTGAGCAATTCTTTCTCTGCAGCGGCATATTCTTTTGCATCATAGAGTGATTGTGCAACCTGATATTTTGCTTCGGCACCGTAAGAGTTACGTGTATCTTTTGCCAGTTCACGATAATCTTCCAGTGCTTTTTTGTCAGCCTTTTGCTTGGTGTAGGCTTTAGCACGGTAATAAAGAGCTTCGTTCCTTAACTCCGGACTAAGTTTGGCTTCTGCAAGCAGGTCGGTAGCTGCATGGATGGTTTCTATGTCATCTCTCAACAGGAAGGCGCAACGCAAAATTCCTGTTTCGGCAAGTTGGCGACGTTCTACGTTAGTTGCTTTTTCTTTCAGCATTTTATAGCTAGCCAATGCTTCGGCCATGTTTTGTTGGTTGAACTGCATTTCGGCACGCAAGATTAGCGCTTCTTCTGCAAATGGGTTGTTAGGATACTCCAATAACTTACCGGAATGGAGAAGAACCATATCGTAATTCTTCTGTTCGTTACCAATCAGGCAGAGGTAATAATGCGCATTCAAGCTGAAAGCACCTTCCGGGAAAGTCTGCAAGTATTTGTTGAGACTTGTTTTGGCTTCTTCCATTCGGCCTTTTATATAAATCTTTTCTGCAGCGGCATACGTAAGTGAGTCTTGTTCATTGGCATCGAAACGGATATGTCCCGGCATGGCATTTGCTAAAGCTGCAAATTCGTCGATGCGGTTCAGGTCTACATAAATAGATTTCAAGTCACGCATGGCAAGGCGGGCTTCTTCGCTGCCCGGATATTTTTCGATTACTTCCTTGTAAGCTCCGATAGCCTGATTGTAGTCTCCTTTCTGATAGTACAATAATCCGATTTCTGCAGCGGCTTTCCGGCTGACAGGACTTTCGGGGTATTTGCTTAGCAATTCTTTGAAAGAGGTAATGGCTTGATTGTTGTTATCCATCAGGACATAAGAACGTCCTTTCTCATAAATGGCATTTACTGCATAAGGAGAAGAAGGATATTTACCCACCAGTCGGTTTAACAAAGTGATTTTGCCGGAATAATCTTTCTGTAGTCCCGATACGAGAGCGAGTTGATAGAAAGAATAGTCGCCGGAAGGAGTATTCATTTGTTCCGCTTGTGAGTAGTAATGTTTGGCTTCTTCGAAGCTGCGTACATGCAGGTAACAGTCACCGATACGGTTATAGGCATCGGCAAGCGCGGTTGTATTTTCACCTTTTTCCAGTTGGATGTACTTTTGGAAATAATTGCTTGCCTGTGTATAGTCTTTGCGGTGGAAAGCGATATACCCTAGGTTGTAGTTGGCAAGTGCGTACATTTCGTTATTGGGCTGGGTGGTGAGTTGCAGGTAAGCGTTGAAGTCACGGGTTGCTTCCGTCATTCGGTTGAGACGGTAGTAAGATTCGCCGCACCAGTAGTAAGCGTCTGCTTTGGTCTGCCGGTTGTATTGTCCGATGGCGATGGATTGATTCAGATATTTAAGAGCCTGTGTGAAATCAGCATTGGCAAATGCTTGTGTACCTAGTTGGAACAGGATTTTCTGTTTGGCTTCCAATATTTGTGCACTTGGTTTGGCTATCCGGTCGATGGATTTCAGAGCTGCATCATAACTGCGGGTATTCATGTAAACTTCTACCAAATAGCTGCTGACTTTTTCAGCGTAAGGAGAAGTTGGGAATTCATTCAGGAACTTCTCGAAGGCAGTGACGGATTCGCCGAAAGCGGAAAAGGAAGTTTCATGCAGGCAAAGAGCGTAATTGTAAGCTGCCTGTTCCTTGATTTGCATATTAGCGCTGGAGGCGGCTGCCTGTTCGAAAGCCATGCGGGCTTTGCTTTTTTCCGCCAGTTGCAGATAAGAGAGCCCCATGTGGAGGTATGCATTTTGAGTAAGGGCATCATTGGCAGTTGTGACCTTGCCTAATGTTTCGGCTGCTTTGGAATAGACTTTCGTCTGATAGTAGGAGAGCCCTAACATATAAAGAGCATCGCGACGTGGAGCCGAATGATCTTTATTCAGGTAATTGTTGAATGCTTCCACAGCTTGGTGATATTGTCCGAAGTGGTAGTAGGCATCTCCTAGAATGCGATACATCTCTGCGGCATGCTCGTTATTTGGATAGGTCGACAGATAGTTCTGTGCTACAATCTGTGCTTTATCGTAGTTTTGAAGCTGTGCATAAATTTCGGCAATGTAGTAGGGGACAAGTGCCTTGTACTTCGAATCGTCCTGCAACGGCATGAAACCTTTCAGTGCTTCGTTATAGCGTTTTTGCGTATAGCGGATATAAGAGAGATAATAATCACAGTCTTTGGCATATTGGGGACTGTTGGCGCGCAATGTTTCAAACCAAATTGCGGCTTCTCGTAGATTATCGGTTTTCAGATAACAGGTAGCCAATTGATAAGTGCAGTCATCCCGTTCTTCATTACTCAGTAGACCGAGGTCGGCAGAGTTGAAGAGTGCCAGTGCTTCGTCGTATTTTCCTTCATAGAAATAGCAGGAGGCTAATAGTGCATAAATACGGTTGGCGTAAGGAGTGTCCGGATAACGGTCGAGATACTTGCGCAGGATTTCGATCCGGTTCTTGTCTTTCAGTTCATAAGCGGAACTGGCCAGCATGTATTCTGCGTCTTGAAGAAGGCTGGTGGCTGGCTTTTGTTTTACAAATGCTTTTAGTGCCGGCAGGGCGGCTGCATAATTTTTTTCCTGGAAAAGTTCTTTCCCTTCTTTATAAAGGTTGTCGGTCGAAGTGAGCTTATCACTTGTCTGGGCAAATCCTATCATAGGCGTGCAGCAGATAGCCGCACAAATGAGTCTAGTAATTTCTTTTTTCATAATCGGGTGTTTATGCAAAAGTACTACATATCTTTCAATGAGAATCCTTTGAAAGTTATTTTATAATCATTTAATTCTTTATGTAAAGTTTCTCCTTTCTTTTCCAATGCCGGGATACTTATTTTTCTCGGATTTCTTTTTACTTCTCCGATAAGTGCTGTTTTGTTAAACCGGTTGAGGGCAATCAGGTCTATTTCATTTTCTCCGTTTTTGTCCCAATAGTTACCTACGTCAGTAACTTCCTCTTCTTCAGTGATACGTTCACGGAAATATTTTTCTAACAGTAGGCCGCTGTATTGTTCGTAGTTCTTTTCTACATATTCTATCAGTAAATGGTTTTTCCCCATTTCCAGTACTGCGTTGTTTGAGAAGATGAAGCGAAACCAGAATCGTAGAAAATTGTCTTGCAGGCAATAACGGGTAGCACGACTATTAGGTTTAGCGAACATCGGTTTCACTTTTTTGATTAATGAATATTCATCCTCAAGGTTGGCTAAATAGGAACCGGTGTTTTTATTGATGATGGAATCAATCTCTCGTTGTGTTGTTTTTCCTTCCGCAATGAGAGATAGGATAGAAAAATAATTGGTATAGTCTTTCCCGAACTCGGAAATCAACATGTCTTTGCCTTCTGTCAGAAATGGTGAGCCTTCGGAAAGCGCATAATTTATCATGGCAGTTTTATTAAATGCTTTCGCTTCCATCAATAGGGTGATGTATTTGGCTACTCCACCTGTCAGCAAATACAGGCAAAGCAAATCTTCCGATGTGAATTGGGGAGCATGGTCTGCCAGAATCTCTTTGATAACGGTGGTGGTGAATGGATGCAGAGAAATTCGGGCGGTAAGGCGTCCGTATAGTGGCTCCTTGCGGTCTTCGAATATTCTTTTCATCATTGAATAAACGGAACCGCATACAATGAAATTGATTCTGGAAGTCGCGTGATATTGGTCCCAAATACGTTGTATGTCACTGACGATAGACGGATTGATATAGAGAAATTCTTGAAATTCGTCAATGATTAATGTGAAATTTTCCTTTTGGGAATGTTGCATCAGCAGTTCAAAGAGTTGTGCGAACTCTCTGATTTCTCCATAGATACGAATGCCAAGTGTTTCCTCAATGACAGGTTGATATTGTGCGCAAAGCAGGACTTCACTCTTTCTTGCTACAAATATATATACGAATCGGGTGTCTTTGACAGATTCTAAGAGTAGAGCTGTTTTTCCGATCCGTCGGCGTCCGGTCATTACAGTAAAGCAAGCGCTCGTTTGTGATTGCTCTTTAGCTGCATACAGTATCGCCATTTCTTTCTTTCGGTCGTAGAACTTCATATTATTGCTATCTTAATGGTGGTTAATTTAATGGTCATTAAATTAATGGTGGTTACAAAGATAACACAATATGTCGTATTTTGTTCATTTATAGTAATATAATATGATTGTTTAAGGTTATGTGATCAATTACTCTGATCTATTTGGTTGAGATGAACTTCTATTTTACAAATACATCAATTAACTACTGAAAAATGGCTTATCTTAATAAAAGGAATATTTAAACAGGAATAAAAGGCGTAATTACTGGGGGGATTGAAAAATATTAAAAAGCGCAGAGATTTGTAGGTGTGAAATTCTTTTTTTTTGTTATAGACGATGTTTGTCGATTAAATTGTAATGCTTTTCTTCTTTTTTACTTGTTGTGTAAACTGAAATGTGGCTAGAAACCGACATTTTGTTGTTTGTCGTCTTTCCGATATTTGTGATAAAATAGAAGAAAAATTGTCTTAATTTTCCCTTATTTGTCTTCCTCACCGAGCAAAAGCAGCTTCGTCGGTGAGAAAGGAGGCGTTTCTCGGTGAGGAGGAACTCCTTGGTTTTAAACCAACGAATCTTTTATTGATAGAAAAAGATGCATATTCGACTTGAATTTATACGGTATTAGCCTGTGATTTTGCATATTGTTGCATGTTTTTATGCATTTTATTCTCCAGATCATTATTTTTTTATCTGATGTTTTGGAGGAATATCTTAAAAATGGGACATAACTATAGATGAAATACTCTCAATCTATCAGGCTGATGAGATTATCTTAGCGGCATTGAGCTAGAAACAAGCTAAGTCCGTGCCGGATAGAATCCAACCCAAAATCTTCCGGATGAATCTCGGAGAGAGGCAGGAAGAAAGCATCTGTTACATCATCCATGGCGGAGAAATGGCTCATGTCTTCTACAGTGCAGAGGAAAAACATATCGAGAGTATGTACAGGGAAACCTGAATAAACATAAATATTGGGAAGTGTGAACTGGTAAACGGCTTTTTTAACTTTCAGCCCTGTTTCTTCCAACACTTCGCGGGCAACGCCTTCTTCGCCTGTTTCATTCATATCGATGAATCCGCCGGGTAGGTCGAGAGTTCCTTTGGCTGGCTCTTTGGCACGTCGGCAGACAAGCAGTTCATTTTTCTCATTCAAGATGAGTGCTACTGTGGCGGCAGAAGGATTGAAGTAATAGACAAAGCCGCAATCTGCACATTTTTTAGATTTCTCGTTGTTGACCTCAAAATGAGAGGAACCACATTCAGGGCAATATAAGAATTGGGCAAGAGGATGTTCCATGATCGTATATCTTTTCCAGGTTTTTGTTTATGCTTGCAAAGTTATAAAATGCTTTTATTAATTTCATCTATCATGGCATAGAAATATTCGATTGGACTTTTTTTGCAAAGGCGGGGGGACTGCCTTTATCTTTGCATCAGAAACAAAAAACAAAAGATTGTTTCTGATGTTATAAGTCAAATCAATTAATAACAATAAAAGCAATAAAGATTATGGAACCAATTTTAAATTCTCAACTTCCTGAATTCAGCGTTCAGGCTTTTCACAACGGAGCTTTCAAGACTGTAACCAACAATGACCTGAAAGGTAAATGGGCGATTCTTTTCTTCTATCCTGCCGACTTTACTTTCGTATGTCCTACTGAATTGGTGGATATGGCTGAAAAGTACGATCAGTTCAAGGCGATGGGTGTAGAAATCTATTCGGTAAGTACTGACTCTCATTTCGTGCACAAAGCTTGGCATGATGCTTCTGAAAGTATTCGCAAGATTCAATACCCGATGTTGGCAGACCCGACTGGCGCTTTGAGCCGTGCACTGGGTGTATATATCGAAGAAGAGGGTATGGCTTATCGCGGTACATTCGTTGTCAATCCGGAAGGAAAGATTAAAGTGGTGGAACTGAATGATAACAATATTGGCCGTGATGCAAGTGAATTGCTTCGTAAAGTGGAAGCTGCACAGTTTGTAGCCAGCCATGACGGAGAAGTTTGCCCGGCTAAATGGAAGAAGGGTGAGTCTACCCTGAAACCAAGCATCGACCTGGTAGGTAAGATTTGATAGATCTTGATAATGGTGATTATGGGAGGCCGGTAACGGGAGACGCTGCCGGCCTTTCTTTTAAAAAAATGAAAGGAAAAAGATATGTTAGAATCTGCATTAAAAGAACAACTAAAGGGTATTTTTGCTGGGCTGGAGGCAAACTTTACTTTTGATATATCCGTATCATCCAGCCACGAAAACAAAACAGAATTATTGGAGCTGCTGGGAGATGTAGCGGATTGTTCCAATCATATCACTTGTGTAGTGAATGAGGGAAACGCATTGAAGTTTACTTTACTGAAGAATGGCGACCGCACCGGAATCACATTCCGGGGTATTCCTAACGGACATGAGTTCACATCATTGCTTTTGGCTATCCTGAATCTGGATGGCAAAGGAAAGAACTTTCCTGATGAGGCCGTTTGCAACCGTGTGAAAGCACTGAAAGGTCCGATACATCTGACCACTTATGTTTCGTTGACTTGTACGAACTGCCCTGACGTAGTGCAGGCTCTGAATGCAATGACTACTTTGAATCCGGCTATTACGCATGAAATGGTAGACGGTGCGCTTTATCAGGACGAAGTAGATGCACTGAAGATACAAGGAGTACCCTCTGTCTTTGCAGATGGAAAATTACTTCATGTAGGCCGTGGTGAATTTGGCGAATTGCTTGCCAAGTTGGAAGAACAATATGGTATTGACGAAACCAAAGCGAATGCAGAGGTGAAAGAGTATGATGTGATTGTAGCCGGTGGAGGACCTGCAGGAGTATCGGCAGCTATTTATTCTGCCCGTAAAGGACTCCGTGTAGCTATCGTGGCCGAGCGTGTTGGCGGACAGGTGAAAGAAACGGTAGGTATTGAGAATTTAATCTCTGTTCCGGAAACGACAGGAAATGAACTTGCCGATAATCTGAAAACACATCTTTTACGCTATCCGGTGGATTTACTGGAGCATCGTAAAGTAGAAAAAATAGAAGTGGTTGGAAAACAGAAGCAGATCACTACCTCTGTTGGTGAGAAATTCCTGGCTCCGGCACTGATTATTGCAACTGGTGCAAGCTGGCGTAAACTGAATGTTCCGGGAGAAGCGGAGTATATCGGTCGTGGTGTTGCTTTCTGCCCTCATTGTGATGGGCCGTTTTATAAGGGAAAACATGTAGCAGTAGTAGGTGGAGGAAATTCCGGCATTGAGGCAGCGATTGACTTGGCTGGTATCTGCTCCAAAGTCACTGTTTTTGAATTTATGGATGAGTTGAAAGCAGACAGTGTACTTCAAGATCGACTTAAATCATTGCCGAACGTGGAAGTGTTTGTAAGTTCACAGACTACGGAAGTGATAGGAAATGGTGATAAACTGACTGCCCTGCGCATCAAAGATCGCAAAACGGAAGAAGAACGTTTGGTTGAGTTGGATGGTGTATTTGTACAGATCGGGCTTTCTGCGAATAGCAGTGTATTCCGCGACATAGTGGAAACCAACCGTCCGGGCGAAATCATGATTGATGCACATTGCCGTACGAATGTGACGGGTATCTATGCAGCCGGAGATGTTTCTACGGTTCCTTATAAGCAAATTATTATCTCTATGGGCGAAGGAGCGAAAGCTGCGCTTTCTGCATTTGACGATAGAGTGAGAGGGATTATCTGATTGATGTATTCAGATATAAAAAGCACATAAACAAAACATTAGCAAGAGGAGAAATGACTCCTCTAAAAAATACCCCCGTTACAGATTTGTAGCGAGGGCTATTTTATATTTAACGTGAGTTCGATATAAATCAATAAATATATCATTGAAAAATAGGCACA
>NZ_DAWCXD010000015.1:0-57218 GCF_052357945.1 Bacteroides sp.
CCGCTTCTTTCATGTCGTCACTGATAAGAACGGAGAAACTGATATTCTCGCGGACATATACGGAAAGATTGTGTGCTGTCAATACGAAGAAGACAACCAGTCCCAGCAACAGCAACACTAATGTCGTACTGATACTCGACGTGATGAACTGCATGTCGAAAATCGAACCTGACTTATATTTGTTTTGATTTCCCATGCGTTATCTCTTTTTTCGGAATACATAAATCATTGAACTGCTGCGTTCTTTCCTTCCCAAAGCATTGAACCAGGCCAACGTCCCGGCAAACATCCCTTTCAGGAAACTGCATGAACTGCCACGATGTTTCTCGCTCAACATAGATACGTAAAACGCATCGAACGGCATCGGATGACGTGCCGCCATAATAAAGCCATGACGAGAAGCCAGCTGTTGTATAGTGCCCGGAGTGAAATGCCAAAGATGACGGGGAACGTCATAAGCCGCCCAATATTCACCGTAGCGCTTGGCATCATAAGAAGAGCAGTTGGGTACTGCCACAATCAATACTCCTTTTTCTGTCAGCAATTCGCGAAGCGTTTCCCAAGTCTCATTCAAAGATTCGAGATGCTCCATCACATGCCAGAGAGTGATAACATCAAAACTAGCAGGAGCAAACTCTTTCAGAGCCGATTCAGGCTTTACATCCAGTTCGAAATGCGTTTTTGCAAACTCACGTGCCTGCGGGCTTTTCTCCACTGCCTCTACCTTCCATCCCCGGCGAACCATTGTATCAGAAAAGTAACCGGTTCCCGTACCTATATCGAGCAAGCGCCCTGTTTTACGATGCGCTTCCTTGGCTACCAGGCGCGCTTTGCGGCCCAGCATATAGGAACGTACATAATGGTAGATATTATTCATCGCGCCTTTGCGCGTATCGGTGTGAGAGATATAGTCGGGAGTCTCATAATACTTGCCTATCTCTGCTTCCACGGGAACTCCTTGTGTGAATGTAAATCCACAGTCCTCACACGAATACAGTTCAAACTGTTCGCCCGAAGCATAAAAATCCGTACAAGTCATGACGCGTTTCAAGTGCATACCGCCACACACCGGACAAGCATTTATACTGAGTTTCTCCATTAACTATCTAAGCAAAATTAAGTGCTGCCTCGAATGACAAGACAACACTATACCCGAATTTGGTGCAAAGAAACAAATAAAAAGTGATGGATTGGGGTTTCGTTAAGGACTTTTAATAGAAGAGTTGTTCCCGATAGGAGGCAGAAGTAGTTTTGACAGCTCCTATCGGGACAAGTTCTCTTTTTTCAAGAAGATCAAAAAGTCAGATTAACGGAAAAGCCCATGTTTCTGTAGCTAGGCTGACGGAAATTGTCTATGCCCTGCCCCCAGGTTCCCGTGCTTGCCGTAGATTCCGGATCAAACGGAGCTTTATTGTACAACATAAGCAAATTACGTCCCACTAATGCCACCCGAACATCTTGTATCCATTTTACCCACCGGTTAACGGGGATATGATAGGCTATCGACATTTCAGCAAGACGAATATTAGTGGCATCATAGGTATACACTGTTCCCGTACATGCCTGTCCTACCTGCCGAAAGTAGTTCTCTGCCGGAATCTTTTCATCACTAACCCAGACACCGCCATTATCACGGGCTATTGCCGTAGCCTGCGAGACACCAAATCGATCCATAGCAGCTTGCGTCATCGACACACCTACACCACCAAAACGGGCATGAATCACAAAATCGAGTTCAAAGCCTTTCCATAAAAAACTGTTAGCCAAGCCCATCGTATATTTAGGATCAGTATTACCTGCATACACATAGTCGTATGCAGGATTGACAGTCTGTGAGGATTTATCAACAATAACATCCCCCTGTGCATCTCTCTGAAAATCTGTAATATATATATCACCTATAGAGCCACCTTCCTTCAATGGAGTATACCAACCGATACCTTTACCCATTTGGATTTCTTTTAAATTAAAATCGGTACCCGTTATAGGATTTTTCTGAGGTTCTAAAAGCTGCTTTACTTCATTCTTATTGATAGAATAAGTGAAACGTCCATCCCACTTTACCTGCCCGATATTCATATTTGTACTCAAGATAAGCTCGAAACCTTTATTATCAACCTTGGCCCCATTATACATGAAATAAATATCCCCCTGAGAGGGAATAGAAAGATATCCTCCAAACGGTAAATCGGAAGTAGATGTCTTGTACATTGTAAACGCCAAACTGATTTTATCATTAAGAAAACCTGCATTGAGTCCTATTTCGTGAGACTTAGTATGCTCGGGATCCAGCATATTATCCTCCAATCTGGGCTTCAAACCCACCCTTTTTTTATTCAAAAAGATATAATCAGTAAAACTATTACCGGTTTCACTATAGGTATAATTGAGTTTTAGAAACGAAAGGAATCGGTTGGGATTATCAGACAACCGTCCTGTTGGGACTACAGATACCCCTACCGAAGGATAGATAACATCTGTTGAATAACTTGAATCATCATCCCAGAATTTCAGCCATTCCATTCGTCCGCCCAAATCAAGAAATAACAGGTTTTTATATCCCAATTGCGCAAGCATAAACAATGATGTAGCCCGGTCGTGATAATTGAAGTCTTGATCTCTATAGTAAGAGCCCCCATGTTTATCCAGCCCTGATAAATTAAACTGATTCACTACTCCCAATGCACCGTCAATGTAAGAGTTATCAAACTTCGTATCACAAATAGAAGAACCTAAAGTGGCATTAATCGAAAAGTCCCCTAGCTTTTTATTGACATTGAACAGGAGATCGGAATAAAACTGGGTATTCTTATCTTCAGACTCATAATACGAGCCCAAAGGATTGGCTTGAAGAGAAGACGCATAAAGTTTTTCGGTGGCAGTTTCTTTATCACGATCGCAATGAATAGCCCCGCCACATTGAGCCAGGAGGTCAAATCATATTTTGCTCCTATCCCACCTAGTAAACGTCTCTTTTTCTGATTGTACAGATTCCGGTTGATTATCCAATAAGGATTTTGCATACCCATCCCCATGTTTCCTAAAGGCCAATATTGCGCATTAGCCCCAAGTTTCGGATCGTAAACTTCAAAATGATTCTTGTAGTTATAATCGGGATTGACGCTAATACGCTCTTGCAACACATCAGGTACCAAATAGACAGGAACCAATGGATTACCATACATACCTTGCGATAACATATTCTGTTCTGCGGTATGAATATATCTCAAAGTAAAGTCGAGTTTCAGTCTATGATTTAATAAAGAAGATGTATTCCGGAATGAGAAATTGTAACGATCTACATCGTTGTTGGGAATGATGCCAGTGCCATTCATTGTGACAGCCGATACTCGGGTTTGATTATATTCATTTCCTATAGAAAGGCTAAGGGAATTATTGATAGTATGTCCGGTACGGAAAAAGTCTGCTGGATTCCATGACTGAGGATGATTCGTCTTTTCTCCCCACCCCGCCACGTAGGTCTGCTGGAATTCAGGCATGACAAGTGGCGAACTGAAAGTGGTACTATTCCCCAACTCTACTCTTAGTTTTCCGGAATGTGCTTTCTTTGTATTAATCATCACCACACCGCTAGCGGAACGACTACCATACAAAGTAGAAGCTGCTGCGGTACTCAAAACAGAAATGCTCTTTATATCATCAGGAGAGAAAGCTGCTATACCATCACCAGTCTGCCAGTTAGAGGTATTTACATTAAAAGATTGCTCTGGCTCCAATCGTGGCAAAGGTACACCATCCAAAGTAAAAAGCACATTGTTGGATTTTAATATGGAACGGTAACCACGCAACACCATCCTTACTGAACCACCCACACCGGAAGCACTGGGATTAATAGTAGCTCCCGCCACTCTTCCTATCAGGGAGTTTACGAAATTGGCGTCTTTCACCTTCATCAGATCGGCCCCATCAATCTGTTGTGGACTGTATGCCAACTTCACCGTATCCTTTGGAGAAGTTTCATGATCCGCATAAATCATAGAAACAGGTAACAAGGCCAATAAAAGAATCGCACCTCCTTTTTTCATCAAAGAAATGTACAAAGATTGTGAGAAGCCACAACTAAGCAAAGTTTTGAGAGTAAATGCTTTCATAGGCATCAAATATTTAGATTTTGGTTACTACAAACTATTCATGTATCAAAGTTTATAGAAAAACTATATACATAATATAAATACAACTATAAGGAGCTTTCTACTAAAAGAGAAATGAGACTTTTTAAGAAAAATCTTAAATTATATTTTAGATAGTTTCTATTTCCCTTTACTAACAAAATTCAAATTACATACTTTCGAATGCATAATTTCGAAGAATATTATACAGCCCTAAAAAACATTCAATTTAGAGAATATAAAATACCCTGATATAAATTGGCTGTTTTTAGTCGACTTATATTAGGGTAAGATACATATCGGACGACAATCCATCAGCGATGTAACTGTACATTCTCTGTAGCCAAGTGTCGTCCGGGGCTTTTTGAATATAAACCATAAAAGAAAGTAGGAAGAAAACAAACCCAGTTCCCTTCCTACTTGATGAATAAAAGTTCTATTTGCTCTTTCTCAGTTTTCTGACGACCTCGTTTATGGGTACTAATCTTTTACTTTGATAAACAATCGCAGCATCATACCCTGTTTTTGCCACTTGATCTTCGTTAAAAATGACCAATTGATCGGTACATAAGGGCAAGTAACCTTTTTGGTTTACAAAATACTTTATCCTATCAAAATATTCTTTTTTTGTGCTTTTGATCGTCCCTGCATTGCCTTTAAAAAATGCAACTCTCTTTCCGTGAAAATCAAATGTGCTTTTTATCGTTTGATAATTAAAATTCAGATATTTACTTTCACAAATATTCAGGGTAACCATAGTATCTTCCCCCATTTTGACAAGACAGTCTAAAATATCTTTTTGCCTGTCTTGTTCGGATTTATCTTGCCCCATTAATGAAATGTTAAAAATCATAGGCAGGAATAGAATTAAAAGTAAATGTTTCATTTTTATTTATTAAAAAAATAACTATAAGTCCACGGTCTAATACCATTTCCCCACAAATACATTTGTGCATTTAAGAGATATGGATGTATTCCTATATTGAACAATCCCGATAAATTCAATGCAACAGAAGTATGTGTAACACAACTGCTCAATTCCAAGCTATAGATAAATTTGCCAGAATTCTCCATCTTATTAAGCCATTGTCCATATTTCATTATTGTACCCTTATTGACATTAAGAGTTTGTCGCCAAAACACTTCTCCTGCACCTGTATGAGTATCCCAATGGTTTGTTCCTTTCATCCAATGCCAACTGCCATTCCCGTCGACATACCTATTGGGACCGACTGAAATAATACCATTAGGGTCAGCATTAGCAGGATTTCCATTGCCCAAACCAGTTCCTGTCATAGTTCCTTCATTTACTAATGCAGAATGCCCTACAGCATCCGAATTTTCAGTAACCAAATCAACCTTTTGAGGATTAAATCCTATCAACGCATCACTCAAATTTGCCAGTGCTCCAAGCCCATATCCGATATTCTCCAGTACAGAATTCCCTTTTTCGCCGAGATATCCAAAATCTCCATTCGTAAAGTCGTAAGAGACTGCACCAAGACTGATTGATATCGGCGTTTGTCCACCGGTATAAGCCCAAGTACCTACCGAGTTGACAAGCGAAGAACCAGCTATAGCCGCAGTGTTCGCCATTGGAATTCCTGAAGTCGCTATCGCTCCACCTACATAACCTGACACACCGCCTACAACAGCACCACCAAGCATATAACCCCAAGTTTTACCGGAGCTCCAATCCCATTTTACAGGATTATATTGTCCTTTATTAGCTATAACACCACCCGAATACATACCAATTGCAGCACCAATAATTACAGGAACAAACCAAAGAAACTCTCCATTCCGATCCACATAGCACAGCGGATTATTCATCGCATACATATACCGATTATACGACTGCGTAAAGTCCAACACCTGCACATATGGGTCAGGACTCAAGAATCTTCCCAGCACTGGATCATACAGACGGGCATTCATGTTAATCAATCCAAAGAACGAAAGATGCTCGTGTCCTGTAAAGCCTCGATCCAGCATCAGCTCAGGCTCCGTACCTGGTGCATAAACGGTTTGGGTAGCGGGATTGCGCAATCTTCCCCAAGCATCAAAGCTATTCTCTTCCACTACGTTTCCTTGTGCATCGGCTATTTGTAAAATGCTGCCTAAGTAATCCCGATGAATAAAGAAAACAGATAAGCGATTACCTTCTTTTATTAATACCGCAGGAGCATCATAATATCCGCCGCCAAGATAAAGCTTTTCTTTGACACTGCCAAGAGATTCGTCTATTTCGTAGTTACCACCCAGATAGTAACGAGTCAACTCATTCTGATTGTTCACAGAATACTGCATACGTATGCGCTCATGATTGGCGTTGTACGTCAACATGACTTTCTTCGTATCCAGCATGATAACAGAAGGACGCTGGGCAGCGGTATAAGTGATGTCAATACCTGACTTTACCGGGTCTCCCCCGTTGTAATCCAAACCAGTCACTGCATAGGGGCGATTAGGATTAGTATAATTCAGGCCCAAGTTATTTTCATTACTCTTCCTGCGAATATTGCCCAAATCGTCATAGATGATACTGTTATGTCCTTCAATTCGTAAGCGGTTCAATTCATCATAACCGAAGTTTTCCGACAACCCTCTCGTCTCATCCGTACGATTCTCTAGACTGTTGGTTTCCGTATTGAAGCTGTAGCTATGGTCGAACATGACTGTTTCGTCTGCCCTCATAATGCTGCGTCTTGTAAGTAATCCACAATCATTAAAGGTATAGCTGCGTTGCATACCACCGGCGGTAAGCTTCGTCAATTGGCCCAACTCGTTCTCTTCATCGTGACGATACACCAAGGTCCCGTCCTGCAAGCGGACTTCGGACAAGAAACCGTTCCGGTAAATCAGATGCTCGGTAGCCAATGTTCCGTTTTGAGAAGTATAAACCACATCGGATGGCAGTCCAGTGGTAGTGTAGCCATACGTTTTCTGTAACCACTTGCCGTCTGGCGCTTTTTCACGCTGCATTTCCAGCCTGCCATATCCGTCGTAAACGTTGTACATACCACTGCCATTGCTCGACACTGCCGAGAGCAGCAGGTTCTCTGTATTGTCATAGGTGTAGACCGTTGTCATGTCAGGGGTAGTCTGCCTGGTTATTCTCCCGTAGCAATCGTACTCTTTCACAATCTCACGACTATCAGCATCCGTTTCCTTACATATGTTTCCGGCAGCGTCGTATGCTGTACGCCTGATTCCGGCACTCGGGTCTTTGATAGCAATGCGCCGACCGTACTTATCGTAGTAGAAACGGGTCTGTATTTCTTTCTGATTCGCCTTTACTACTGCTACTATCGGTTGTCCGTCAGGGCGGTAGTAATAGTCAATAATTCCCCCGTTATCCGCAACCTGCGTCATCAGTCCCGCAGCGTCATACTTGCGAATGCGGCGAATACCATTCTCTAGAACAGTGTCCGTCAAAATTCCATAGGCGCAGGAATCTATTTTCCCCGAGGCGTGGCGGGTAGAGGTAAGACGGTTGAACTTGTCGTATACAAAGTGGGTCCAGTGTGAAGGCACGCTATCCTTAGTCGGTAGTGATTCTTTTTCCAACAAGCCAGTCTTGGGGTTATACACCTTATCTATTTTCATTTCCCGTTCATCAAAGCGAATCTGCGATGTACGCACTTCACGCTTGAGAAAGTCATAATACATTTTCGTCACGGGTTTTCCGGTCTCAGTAGCGGTTACAACATACAGTCCGGGGTCCTTTCCCTGGCTCCATGCAATTGATAGCTGTTTCGCACTCCCGTCAGGATAGCTGGTTTCCATAAGACGTCCCCATGCATCATAGATGTAGCGGGTGATGCGTCCTTTAGCGTCAGAACTGCTTTGCAAAAGTCCGGTTGCAGGGTCATACGTATAGTCAATAGATAGTCCCATGGCATTAGTCTTTTTAAGCAGGCGTCCGTTAGGGTAGTACATAAATGTGTATCCTAATGTATCTGTTGACTCATAAGAGCATTGCTTCTGCTTGATTAGCTGCAAACGGTCGTTATACTCGTAACGTTCTTGGGAAGTGATACTTCCATTGATAAAGTTTGTTCTACAAACAGGCCAATAACGGTCGTCGTAATCTACTCTTACTTCCTGGATAACAGTTGAATCATTACGGAAGTTCTTTGTCACGGAATAAAGCGGAAGTCCCAATAGATACAAATCACTATTTTCCACATTCTCATAACCATGCGATTTCGTTTCCTTAAGGACGCCACAGGAAGTGGATACAGCAACCACCTGCCCATACCCATTATGTTCATACCTAGTCACTTTTTCCGTTTCATTGAGGGCATTCTTCACCGTTTCTTTCTGTAATTTCAGAAGGATCGTTTTATCCTGTGCCCTCTCCAACACATATTTACGTACAACTGTATCAGTGGGAGTTTCCTTTTTTATCTCCGCACCTAACAATTCCGGATCAAATACGGAAGTCATCAGACGTTTATTTATAACGTCTTCCGTCTCAATTTTCCGGAAACCACGGAATCCCAGCCCCGTACAGTGGAAAACGGCATGAGTATAGTTGTAGTATTCCCACGAAAGCTGCTCGCCTCCCTTTGTTTTTTTCAGCCATGACGGAACATACAGATGAGGAGTCATTACCGCATATGGGTAACTAATATACCCAAATGATGGACTCAAAGTACCCGTATAGCGACTTTCGGGAACTTTCATTATATCCATATAATAGTGGTTCGAAGTCACTCCATAACTATCGGTTAGGTCATGTAACATACGCTGTTCTGACTCGTTATGAGAATAATCATATACATGGAGATTCTCATTGTCCACGCAGATAAGCCCGCCCGACCAGTAGTAAGATTGCGCTACATTAGCCATAGCAAACTGCGCCGAAAGATTATCCATTTGCAAAACAGAACGGATATTATAGTTCTGACTTATTTTTCCATTCTCGTTCAAGTGAAGATAGATTTTCCCACGCACGTTACGCAGCAAATCCGGCAAGCCGTCACTATCCACATCCACCAACATGAAGTTCTGCCCAACCGTCTCGTGAAAACAGTAGAACAATTCCTCTGTATGCACTTTAAATCCAGGATTAGCGGAACTGTAGGAAGAGTTGCCGGTTGATAACAGAAACTTCCACTGCTTGCCGTTCTCCACATTCCAGTCAAAGACCACCAAGTCACGCTGGGGTACACTCGGATCAACCATACACTCCTGGCCGGAGTAGGGATGTACATAATGTTTATATCCACTCGCACTAACGCTTTTCAGGTTACTCTCACTATCACATGCACCATGGCAAATTCCATCTCCGAAGTGTTTAAACCCATCCTTACAATGCACACGACGTGGCCCCAGAATAATATCCATATTCCCGTCACCGTTCATATCAGCCACCATCAGTTCCCTGTCCTTTATAGTACCGCTTTCAAAATTGAAGTGCATGATATTAATAGCACTAGAGTATGCCAGTTGCCTGAACCCATCACCGGTAAACTCGTAAACATAAAGACCGTTTATGTTGATCAGACAGATATCCGTTTTTCCATCACCATTATAATCCATAGGAATCAGTCGATCGGCATGCAATGCCCGACTATCTGCTTGGTACAGTGCAAAGTCAAAACAGGTTCCATCATAAATCGCTTTACGGCTATTCAAGTCTACCAGCAAGGCACGTGACGGATATTTCTTTCTATTCGAATCATAGCAAGTGGATATAGCCAGCAGCTCTGCCTTTCCATCCCCATTAAAGTCACCGGTAAGTACTTGCCGTTCATGAACATATCCATCCCATTCCGAGTATACATAATCCGAATGACGATTAGGATCGACATTATTTGTATATACAGACACCATCAACCGATCTTCATCATAATTCACTTTTACCGGTTCCTCCAATCCATCCCCATTCACATCTACCGCTTCCAATTGCTTAAAGCCTTTTCCTGCTGTAAATATGACGGGAGAAACGGGAGAAGTCGACAAATCTTTATATACCAGTAAATGCTGGTCTTCTTTATACTCACCTAACACCGGATACGAAATTAAACCGTCACTTTTCGACGCCCGGCTAAACTTTCCACGTGACAAGGCAAGTGACTTGTGAGAATTGGCTCCCTGAACAGAATTCGGAAAATACTTCTGTAAATAAATAGTACGCCCACTAAGAAACTCAATGCTCCTTCCATCTCCGTACTTGAAACGCAGAGGAGTTAATTTGCCGCTTTCTGTCTCGCAATCCAATTGTACCGGCAGATCCACGCCTCTATTTTGATAAGAAAGCAGATAACGCCGCCACAGTGTACTTTTATAAAAAGATTCCACTTTTTCCAGTAAACGACTATATTTAAATGCTTTTCCATCAACATAGCGTGTGATGTCATCAGTCACATTGCGATAGGTAAATACTATGGAATCATTATATACGCTTCCAGCTTCTCCATACAGAATCTTACGAATATAAGGTAAATTATCAACCTGAGTATAGTCATATTTAATAGTTCTACCTTTACGGTTCGTATATGAAGTCATCACGTAGCTGAAAGGAGCTTGCGCAAAGGCTTCAAACAAAGCGATGTTTCCATCTGGATAACGAGCTTGCAATGAACCGTTCGCCAATTTTTTCACTTTCACGAATCCCTGTTCGCTTTGCCAACTATTCGTACCAGTTTTTAACAAGCGGATACCATCCAACATCAACTTATCTTCGTTCAAAGAGAGAGGAGATGATTTTCCATCATAATAGATTGTTCCAGCCACGTGGGTGATACCGGAGAGCCCACTGATATTCCACCCATACCCCAATGCGCTTTCACGTTGTTGGCTATTGTAACAGAACGACAAACGGGGGTGAAAGTCTTCCGGATCAGGATGAATATCGATTGCCACCTGATAGGTAACAGCTCCCGTGGGAGTAAGGGCGTATTGAATAGGTATTTCACCTACTTCGTACCCCGTATTAGCGTAGTCATTACCACCTTCTAATGTTGTTGCGCCCTGCGCTTTTGCAGAAAGGGCCGTCAGTGAGGCGATTATTAAAATAATGAGTCTTTGTATCATATTTTTCATATATATTGCTATTTCTTATTAGTTTTAATTCGATTACCCGACTGATCGTATTGGTACCATACCGGGCTATTATCCGGTTCCTCCGGCAGAATTTCCGGTTCATCAGGAATGCCAGGTGATAAATCGGCTATAATAGTTATTCCCAGTTCTCCATTGGGAACAGAACCATTCATGTATTTATATCCTGCAGTAATAATAAAATAGGTGCCGGCAGGTAAATTTTTCAAATGGATATAAGCAAGTCCATGAGAAGCACCTTCAGGGATACCAAGCTTCTCCGGATCAAAATCCGGGGACATAAAGTCTCCCTCTTCAAAAATTTCGACCTCTTCTATGTTTACATCACTGTCTGGCTGAAGTTCAGAAAGGAGTCGATATACAAACAAGGAACTAAATCCCATGCGTGAGTTCCAGTTATGGACAATTACATTTCCCGAAGCCGGAATCTCCATCCGATAAAAAACGGCATTCCCTTGAGTCTTCTGATAATGGCTGCTCCCTTTAGGCATGTAAATGAAGCTATTATACCAAGGTGGCACTTTCCGTGTATCGCGTACATCCGTAAATATCATTTTTCCAATGTCGAATGTCACTGGTATTGCGTCATAATAATAGGTACCATCTTTTTCTACGGTTTGCGCCTGCAGTCCCAATCCCCAAAATACTGCTAATAATATGAATATAATTCGTTTAGTCATTGTGTTTATTGTTATAATTCACTATTGGATAATTCTACAAAGCCCCGCCATGCCAAACTGGCACGCACAATTTTGCATAGTGGGGATTATTCAGCATTTCTCTTTTACAAATTCATCGCATTAGCGCCCAAAACGCCAGCCAAAGCTGAAGCCACTGCGATAACCACCTTCAGGATCATATCCCATACTGATTTCTTCATTGCCATCATTTACCTCCTTTCTGTTCTTTAATGTGTTGTGTTACTCTGTGTTCTTCCGTGTTCTTATTCTTAGTTCCGGTAGCAGACTCTCCGAACTCATTGAATTCCTTTGCCACCTCAAAACACGGGCACTGTTTAATCCACTCTTCCGGCTCTATCTCACCATTTCCATTGAGATCCGGTGAAAGACCCCGGTGTCCGCATACCCGGCAGCCGGAAAATTTCTCCTGTAGTTGCCCGACGAGTTGCCGGAGCGTAGCCCGTTGTGCCGGAGTCCGGGTATCTGCCGGGCGTCCCCGGCAGTCCAGACCACCTTCATAGCAGATACCTATTGAATGAATATTGAAACCTTTCACGTGTGCTCCGATGCGTTCGATGGGGCGGGTGAGGTGCACTGTTCCATCCTTGCGGATGTAGTAGTGATAGCCTGTTCCGTTAAATCCGCGGCGCCGGTGCAAACGGTCCAAATCTTCCGGAGAAAGTGTACAATCCTCCCTCGTGGCGCTGCAATGCACCACAATCAAGTTGATAATCCTCATGTTAGTGGATGATTTCTAGTTTAGTTAAAAGTCAAATGTCCAGTTAAGCCTACGAAGTTTGCCGTTTACATTTTGTGTACTCCTCACTGCCGTGACGTCATTTATGCAGCCGGATCGGGCGCTTCTCCGCCTCCTTCATTACCGCCCCCACCGGGCTTGTCGCTTCCACCGGAGTTGCCACCTCCTGCACTACCTGCATCGGAAACAAGTTTATCATAACGGGCACACTTCGTACCGGTCACCATCGAACGGGTAGCGGTAGTGCGGTCATGATTCTTAGTCGTTGTCGGTTGGAAGCGGACGGTAAGCGTAGCCTGTGCAGCCGACACTTCGTCAGAAGTTTCCACACCTTTGCCACGAGCCACCATCACCATACGGAAGGTACCAAGACCGTCCACGCTTACGCTTTCCGAAGATTGCAAGTGTTGCCCCATCACCGTCACCAGGTTGTCGAGTGTGTTTTTTACGTCACCCGGAGAGAGGGAAGAGTAGGCTGCTATTTCTTTCGAAAGTTGTGCGGAATCTACGTTTCCCGAACGTACAACTCGGGGGTAGAAGAGTTTTTTACCGCTTTTTTTGTCTTCCAGAGTTGACTGGAAGGGTTTGTACAATACTGGCATAATTGTAATAGTTTTTAGTCGTTAATAATTCTAGTTTGTCTGTGTCTTTAAGCTTATCGACAATGCAAATATAAGACCTTATTTCTGTCTGTGCAAGAGATTTTAAAAGTGTGCGTTAATAAATTCGTTAATATGAAAATTTGCTACTATACTACTAATTTACAATACATTACACAATATAATAGCATCATAACCCTCATTAATTCAGTTATTCAGGACACTCAACAAATAATGACCGGGCAGTTTGATTTTTCCGGCACTTGCCCGAATGACGCCGAAACCCTTCCAAACCTTACCACCGATTTCTCCGTAATTACTTTTCAGCACGATTGCATACTGTTCGGAGGGAGGAATATGATAAAGACGAAGGTTATCCAACAGTCCGGAAAGGTTGCGCGGGTGTCCGTCAGCAGGAGCTTGCATCCGGTCAATATCCGACTGTGTCAGTTCACGTTTCTTCTTCGCCGGTTTTCTGTTAGAAAAATCTCCTCCCTCTTCTCCCTCATCCCCTCCTTTGAGCAAAGGAGGGTTAGGGAGGATGTTTTCTTTCCTTTCTTTTTCTTTTCTTTTTATGAGGGTACTTTTTGTTGCAGTATCCGGAGATTCTGTTACAGTATCGAGGGTTTGCGTTACAATATCCGGGGTTTCTGCAACAGCATCCGGAAGGGTGGAGTGTACGGTTTCCTCATCCGGCAGCAGACAGTAGTCCGGAGAAATATGACGACGGCTGCGGCGTTTAGTGATAAAAAGGAACTGCCGCTGAATGTCGGCGGAAGTCAGGATGCCGTAACGTTCGTAGAGAGAGGAATCGAAGAAACCGTACTCCACAAACAGATGAAGCACCCGGCGGACACTATCGTTGTCCGTGCTGAAGAGCTGGTCGGAGAGTTCGTCATAGAAGTCATCGTCGACATGAATATAATAACCCTCGCCCGAATATAGATAAGACAGGGTATAGAGCAGGATCGTGAAGACGGAATCGCCTTCACGCTTCATCACACGGCGTACGACACGGTCGTGCATAAAATCGGTATTCAAAGGGAAATAGTCAAGCCCTTGTTTTATTCGTCCCATGATATAAATTGTTTTTATAAATCAGTCCGCCAATTCTAATTTTGATCCTGATTTTGATTCTAATTTCAATTCAAAGACTGATCCGGATTGAGATTCAGAACCTGATTCGGATTCAAATTCCGATTCACGGACTTTCCGCCTTTTCCGTTCAATGCTGGCAGCTACGGTTTCAAGGGCATGCAGAATAAGTTCCCGTCGCAACGTGGGATCTTCCGTAGAGGTAATTACCGGATAACTGCTTTCCCTGTCGCATGCCAGGGAGCGTTTCTCGTTCTTCCGGTGGTTCCGGCTGACAGTTTTACGACATTCCTTACAGTAGTTGCCGGGAAGACCGGTTTTCTTATTGATATAAAAGGCACTTGCCGGAAGAGAGCGTTTGCAACATCCGCAAACGCACAGTGTTTGTACTTTTGAGCTTTTCATTTTGTTATCCAATTATAAATTATAAATACTAGTTTTTATCAGTCAGGTCTGTAATCATCCAAATACGGAGTATTCGTATACAATATGTTATCCTTTTGTTATCCTATTGCCAGGTATTAACATCTGGCATTTCAGGTATTAATGGTTAGAAAAATAGCTATTAACATTTGAGGAAATAGCTGTTAACAGGTATCAGCAAGCTTTCTGCAGGCGGCGGATGAGAAATTTTCAAGGTTTCGGTGTTTTTCTTGAAGTTTTGCATGGCATATCCGTTTTTAATTTATATTTTTGAAACGTTTTCTATTAATCAATGGGACAAAGATAGAATATTTTTTCATAAATAAAACATTAGTTTTCATTTTTAATCTTAACTATTTTGCAAGTCATTGATTATAAACATATAGTAAACACGTTTTTTAGTCAGCCATTTTATAGCTGCCATTTATAAATCCGGGATTAGTCTTTTAAATAAAAAAACAGAATGGATACAAATTTGGATGTATTAGGTATCATCAAGCGTGCCAAACAGGCGTTAAACCTGAAAAGAGACAGCGAACTAGCTGAATATCTGGGAGTTTCGAGAGCTACAGTCACCAATTGGGGCGCACGAAACAGCATCGATTTCCGCTTGTTGCTCGACAAATTGGGGGACAAGGTGGACTACAACTGGCTATTATTGGGAAAAGGAAATCCGAAACATCAGCCGAGACATTGCGAAAGCGAACTGGTGCAGGGAGAAGTCGAGATTATACACAATCCGAAAACACCCGAACCAATAGACGACCGTAGCGTGACATTATACGACATTACGGCAGCAGCGAACCTGAAAACATTATTCACCAACAAAAAGCAGTATGCACTAGGGAAGATATTGATTCCCAATATATCCGTCTGCGACGGGGCGGTCTACGTCAACGGAGACAGCATGTACCCTATATTGAAATCGGGAGACATTATCGGATACAAGGAAATCAGCAGTTTCGACAACGTCATTTACGGGGAAATATACCTGGTGTCGTTTATGATTGACGGAGACGAGTATCTGGCAGTAAAATACGTAAACCGTTCGGAGAAGGAAGGTCATCTCAAACTGGTGAGTTACAACACACACCATGAGCCGATGGATATTCCATTCGCGTCCATCAACGCAATGGCAATTGTGAAGTTCTCCATCAGGAGACACATGATGATGTAAGTTTCACCACCGAGGACGCAGAGGACACAGAGGAACACTGATTTTTTATATTAATCCTCAAAGCCTCCACAGGATGTGTTGTATAAGTGCAGTTACCACATACCGTACAGGCAGTCACAACTACAAGACAGCCACGACTATGAGAATAAGACCTCTGTGTCCTCTGCGTCCTCTGTGGTGAAATCAGATTTCTTCCCCTTTCAGCGTAGCCGAACTAGCCTCTGTGACACGCACATTGACGAAATCACCGACACGATGCGTCCCTCTGTCGAACACCACCACACGGTTTTGTTCCGTACGGCCGAACAGCTGATCGCGCGAACGCTTGGAAACACCTTCCACAAGCACTTCATACGTCTTTCCGATGCAACGCTGGTTAGATTCGGCAGACAGACGGTTCTGTAAAGCGATAATCTCATTCAAGCGGCGGACTTTCACTTCTTCGGGCACATTATCTTCAAGATGTTTCGATGCATACGTTCCCGGACGCTCGGAATATTTAAACATGAAAGCAGCATCGTACCCACACGCTTCCATCAGCGAAAGCGACATGGCATGATCTTCTTCCGTTTCAGAATGAAAACCGGAGAAAATATCGGTAGTCAGTCCGCAATCGGGGATGATGCGTTTGATAGCTGCCACCCGGTCCAGATACCATTCACGGGTATACTTACGATTCATCAGTTTCAGGATGCGGGAACTACCGCTCTGCACAGGCAAATGAATATGTTTACATACATTCGACACTTGTGCAATCACCTCCAGCGTTTCGTCACTCATATCCTTCGGATGGGAAGTCGTGAAACGAATACGTACCCCCGGAGCGGCTTCGGCCACTGTTCGGAGCAACATCGGGAAGGTAACCACTTCTCCTGTCGGTCTCTCAAAACGGTATGAGTTGACATTTTGCCCCAACAGGGTGACTTCTTTATAGCCTTTTGCCACCAAATCCGCCACTTCATTGAGAATGCTTTCCACGTCACGGCTACGCTCACGTCCGCGAGTATAGGGAACGATGCAATAAGTGCAGAAATTGTTACAACCACGCATGATGGACACAAAGCCGGAAATATGATTGCCACAGATACGCGACGGAATCACTTCCCGATAAGTTTCGGTAGTAGAAAGCTCCACATTGATTGCTTTCTCGCCGGTTTCAACGGCGGCAATCAAATCGGGCAACGTCAGGTAAGCATCCGGACCGACTACCAGGTCGACATGATGATTCGTTATCAGATCATCCTTTACCCGTTCGGCCATACAGCCCAGCACACCCACAATCAGGCGCTTTTTCTTTTTCTTCAGCGAGTGGAAAAACTCCAGGCGGTTCAGGATCTTCTGCTCCGCATTGTCGCGGATAGAACAAGTGTTCATAAACACAGCGTCAGCCTCTTCCAGCGTTTCAGCTACGGAATATCCCGCCATTTGCATCACCGATGCAATCACCTCACTGTCGGCTACGTTCATCTGGCAGCCGTATGTTTCGATAAACAACTTCTTGTTGTCATCAGTCATTTCAGTTGCGGATTTAAAGTCCGCTCCCGTTAATTCGTTCATACTCAAATCTTAGTTTAAAAATTCGGATGCAAAGATACGGCTTCACTTTCAATAAGTAGTTAATTGACACAGAAATAACGCAAAAATTGATGATTTGGCAAGCAAATTTGTAATTTATGTTAAGAGGATAAACATTTTCCATCCATATACTTGGCAAATTTAAATTTATTTTTCACATTTGTGCAATGAAAGAAACATTAGATTTTTTCATAGTTAAGGTTTAGGTTAAAAAAATTAAGGGGAGCTGTGAAGCTGCCCTTTTTTCATGCCCAAATGTTAGTTCAAACCAGATAAAATGCCTACCTTTGGCGGATAACTATTTAGATGTGAAGCACAATGGAAGATTTTTTGAAATTTCTCTTGATAGCAGGCGTCATTCTTGTGGGAATATTCAAAGAGGTGAATAAAAACAGCAAGGCAAAAAAGGCTAAAGCCAAGCACCCCGTTCCCCCAATGCCATCTCCGGTTGAAGTAAACCCCGATACCGCTCCTATGCCCGAAGCTTGGGGCAGGCCCAAATCCCTGGAAGAACTGTTCCAGCCGATTCTTCGCGAGCAACCGGTCGCCAAACAACCTTCCAAACAGCAAACTTCGAAACAGAAAAAGAAAAAAGAAGAAGTATCCGTGGCTGCATCCCTCGCGAACAGTGTCGCACAGGATGAACAAAACAGTCGGCAAGGTGCTCACTATAATACTCCTCACGATTCACCCGACAATAAAGAAGACTTTACGATTCATTCGGCAGAAGAAGCACGCCGAGCCATTATCTGGGGAGAAATACTTCAACGGAAATACTGACCGACAGTCGGAGGAGACTTCTTTTAAGTATCAAGTATTAAGTATTAAACATGGAGTATCAGGTGTCAACCTGTATACATACATTTTGAGCGAATTTTCAACTAATTAGATATCAACTGTATTTAACACGAAATTTACTATTTATGTCACTCAATCGTATTTCGGCAGCGGAAGCTGCAAGCCTGATTAAACATGGCTACAACATCGGCCTAAGCGGATTTACTCCCGCCGGAACGGCCAAGGCTGTAACAGCCGAACTCGCAAAAATTGCTGAAGCAGAACATGCGAAAGGAAACCCGTTTCAAGTAGGAATTTTCACAGGTGCATCGACAGGAGAGTCCTGCGACGGCGTACTGTCACGTGCCAAAGCGATCCGCTACCGCGCCCCTTATACTACCAACGCTGATTTCCGCAAAGCTGTGAACAACGGAGAGATTGCCTACAACGACATACACCTCTCACAAATGGCACAGGAAGTGCGCTACGGATTCATGGGCAAAGTGAACGTAGCCATCATTGAAGCCTGTGAAGTGACTCCGGACGGAAAGATTTATCTGACTGCTGCCGGTGGTATCGCTCCGACCATCTGCCGTCTGGCCGACCAGATTATCGTGGAGTTGAACAGCGCACACAGCAAATCCGGCATGGGTATGCACGACGTATACGAACCGCTCGACCCGCCTTACCGCCGCGAAATTCCTATCTATAAACCGAGTGACCGCATCGGACTGCCTTACGTTCAGGTAGACCCGAAAAAGATTATTGGCGTAGTAGAAACCAACTGGCCGGACGAAGCCCGTTCTTTTGCCGCTGCCGATCCGTTGACCGACAAAATCGGACAGAATGTTGCCGACTTCCTCGCTGCCGACATGAAACGCGGTATCATTCCGTCTACTTTCTTACCCTTGCAATCGGGTGTAGGAAACATCGCCAACGCCGTGCTCGGTGCATTGGGACGTGATAAAACGATTCCTCCATTCGAAATGTACACAGAGGTAATACAGAACTCCGTGATCGGACTGATTCGCGAAGGACGTATCAAATTTGGTAGTGCCTGCTCACTGACTGTAACAAACGACTGTCTGGAAGGCATTTACAACGATATGGATTTCTTCCGCGATAAATTGGTTCTCCGTCCGTCGGAAATCTCAAACAGCCCGGAAATAGTACGTCGTCTCGGTATCATTTCTATCAATACAGCCATCGAAGTCGACCTGTACGGCAACGTAAACTCTACCCATATCGGCGGAACAAAAATGATGAACGGTATCGGTGGTTCGGGAGACTTTACCCGCAACGCTTACATCTCTATCTTCACTTGTCCGTCTGTGGCTAAGGAAGGTAAGATCAGTGCAATCGTACCGATGGTATCCCACCACGACCACACGGAGCATGATGTCAATATCGTTATCACCGAGCAAGGTGTTGCCGATCTTCGTGGCAAGAGTCCGAAAGAACGCGCACAAGCCATCATCGAAAACTGTGCTCATCCTGACTACAAAGAGCTTCTTTGGGATTACCTCAAACTGGCCGGCAACCGCGCGCAGACTCCACACGCTATTCAGGCTGCACTTGGTATGCACGCAGAGTTGGCTAAAAGCGGCGATATGAAGAATACCAATTGGGCTGAATACGCCAAGTAAATAGAATATAGGATTTACAATGTTCGATTCTAAACAAGTATAATTGTATTCTCTGGTAAACAAAATCCAACGATTTTTGCTTATTAGAGAATACAATTATCTTTTTATAGAAAAATCAATAAGTTATAGAAGAATCAATAAGCCCTCCATAAAGAGTAGAAACTTAACCTATGACAACATAGAAATCGGATTCAACAACGAAATTCCACTTGGGTTGTTTTGGGGTGTCAAAACACTTTTCTTTAGGAAAGTGCTTCTGTTACACAGAGCTTTAGCAGGGGTAAGTCTTTCAATTTGAGTATTATGACACCATCTATTTCCCAATAATCACCTCACACACCTTATCCTGAAATGCCCGTGCCTTAGCTGCCGAAAGCACATTCTGGTTCATAATGACAAAGGCCACTTCATGTCCGTTTTTCATCTTCAGATAGCCCGCAAGCGCATTTATTGCCGTAAACGAGCCTGTTTTGGCATGAACATTCCGGAAGGCAGGAGTACCTTTCATCCGGAATTTCAATGTTCCGTCCACTCCGCCAACGGGAAGAGATTTATATAACATCTGAAACACCTCTGTTTGCGAGTACGCATATTTCAGAAAATCGACCAGCAGGGCAGGAGAGAGGTAATTATAATTGGACAGTCCGCAACCGTCGGCAATCTTATAGTCTTTCGGGTCATGCCCCAGGTGACGGATCAATTTCATAATCTCGACAATACCATCTTCGGCAGCTACCTGCTTCTTTCCCGTAGCCTGCGCCCCTAAGCGACAGAGCAATGCTTCCGCATTGAGATTATCACTCTCTTTCATCAACTGGTTCAGCACTTTCTGCACGGGAGTATTCCAGCAAGCCATCCGTTCTACAGTCACACTATCACGAGGCAATTCGGCAAAGCCATACGACTGGGGAGTCGTGATTCCTTTCCCACGAAGACGCTCCAGGAAAGTATGCATAAAGAAACGGGGAGAGTCGTAGATGTTTACATCGTCCTTTCTGACCGAAGTGACATTTCCCGAAACAAGGAGATTGTTTCCATTCGTCAGCCAGTCTCTCGTGAAAGAGAATTTTCCGGCAGAAGAGGTACATGTTTTCGTCTGATTCGTCACTGTATAATAGGAGGATACAGGTTGACAGGAAACACTTGCTGTATCTCCCTGCACCGTAGAAGGAACGACAGAAACCTGCACAGTCCCCTTGCAAAACATCAGTGGAGACAAATAGGGCTGATAGCCCGCAGGGGTATCGTCCCATGCCCATCCACTACCCCAATAAAGGGAGTCTTTCATCGAAACGTCACCATATACCTGTCCGTTAATCACCGAAAAAGGGAAAGTGATTACCTCTTCTATCAATGAATCCATCGACTGGCTGTTAAATTCAGGATCGAATCCGCCTACCACATACAGGTTGCCTTGCAAAGTATCATGTTCTATCACGCCATCGTGCCATACTTCCGTGCGGAAAGGTTCGGCAGCTTCGGGGCGGGAGAGTGCGGTAATAGCCGTCAGCAGCTTCATGGTAGAGGCAGGACGGGAAAGTTTCTCCGCACGATAGTTATAAAGTGATTTCTTAGCCGTCAGATCGTAGACGGATATGCCGACCTCGGATGCTTCGGGGAGCATCTTCTTGATAAGCGAATCTATCCGGGAGAAATTTTGTTGTCCCCAAAGTGGCAACAAACAAACTGAAAGGGCGACCAACAAAAGACTTTTTTTCATACAATACAGTTTATGACATCAACAAATGATAGTATCTTACCTCTATATCTATTTCAAGTTTTTCTCTACCTGTCCAAGAAGCGAACCGGAGCCATAGCCGGACCATACATCCTGAATCTTTCCATCAGGGGCAATCAATACATAATGAGGGATTCCCCGTACCTGATAGTTTAGGGCAAGACCGGTACGTCCTTTACGAAGTTCATTCCACTGGTTACCGCCCATTCCTTTCGTCTTGATATACTCTTTCCAACGTGCTTTCGGGTCCTCACTAATACTAATCACAGTCATTTTATCCTTATACAGATCCATCACCTTCTCCATTTCGGGTATCGACTCCACGCAAGGACCACACCCGCTACTCCAGAAATCGAGTAAGATGAATTTTCCTTTAAATTCGGAAATATGACGGAGAGAATCATTCGCATCATACAAGTCTCCATCCACCATCATATCTCCAACTCCTACGGTAGTGGGAGGATAAACATAGGCTGTAATCTCCTGTCCGTCATCTGTTTGTTTATCGGCTTCGGACATTCGGGCATAGAGTTTTTTCACCTCTTCTTTATAAGGCATGATGGTTTTATATTTCATCATGGAAGCAAAAAACAATAATCTATCCATCCACACCGGGGAGACGGGAGCTTCTTCCATGTATTCCATTTCCTTTTTCCAGATTTCCTGCTGCAACGGCATTGACAGTTTCCGGATAGAATCTATTTTGGCCCAGGCCTGACTTTCAAACTCCCGGTCGCCCGGATGGTCTATGAACATCATCCGTTGCCAGTCATATTCCGCTGCCATGTATTGCATCAGTTCTTTCTGTTGAGCCATCGCGCAAGCCGTAAAGCGGTTTTCTTCCTGCTGTTCCGGCACATCACTTACTACTTCCCATGTTTTCACTAGTTTGTCCTGTCCCTTGATTTCGATGTATTCTCCCGGTGCGATCCACACTTCCAGCCATGTACCCGGGAAGCCCCGATTATCAGACATTATAAGCATTTTCCGTGTGGTAGAAACCGTGTCGCGAAAAGAGAACTGTCCATTCATAAGCGTATCTCTCAAGACACAGTTAAGAATATTTCCGTCTTCTTCATACAGGCCGATCACAATGCTGTCGGGAAGATTGGCCAATTCGCCCTGAATCAAATATTCATTGGCGGCAACTGACGCTTTACGATTAAATGTACAATGACACATCACCATACAAACTATTGCCAATAAGACCGGAATGATTATATATTTTCTCATCATATATTTGATTTTATCAGTAAGATACCCACATCAATGAACGATCGCAGATATCAGAATCCGTTTATAACACTTCCCGGAAAATCTCTCCTACCGTAGGATGTGGGAAAACAATCTTTTTCCATTGCGCTGCCGTCAATCCGAGCTCAATGGCAGTGCCCGCAAGAGTGATAATCTCCGAAGCCGGATTGCCCAATACATGGGCTCCAATCACCCGTTGCTGTTCGTCCAGCAGTACTTTGCAGACTCCGTTGACGCCTTCATTCTCCGCCACAAAACGGCCGGAGTAAGCCATCGGAAGTTTGATAACCTGATAAGTGATACCTTTTGCCAACGCCGATTCCTCCGTTTCACCCACTCCGGCAATCTCTGGATTGGTATAGACTACGCCCGGAATAGCCCGATAACTCATGGCATCTTCCTTTCCCAAGATGGAATGTACGGCAACTTCCGCTTCACGAACAGCCGTATGCGCGAGCAAAGAGAATCCTGTCAGGTCACCACAAACATACACGCCCGGCACAGAAGTCTGCATCTTTTCATTAACTCTGATAACGCCACGCTCTGTCTTCTCCAAATTCAAGTTTTCGAGCCCGAAACCTTTCGTCACCGGGCGACGGCCGACACTCATCAACAGCTTTTCTGCAATGACACTGCCGTTTCCCTCCGCGTTCTCATAAGAAACAACAGCCCCTTCTTCCGTTTGCGACAAGCCGACCACTTTCGTACTAAGCAGGAATTTAATACCTCGTTTTATATATTCTGCACGGAGCAAAGCGGAAAGCTCCTTATCCATTCCACCCAGGATTTCGTCCATCATCTCAACCACCGTCACCTGTACTCCCAAACTATTGAAGAACGACGCAAACTCCATACCGATTACCCCGCCACCAACAATAGCCAGAGAAGCCGGCAATTCTTTACTATCCAAAGCATCCCTGTGCGTCCAGTAGTTCACCGCGTCCACTCCCGGAATAGGGGGAATAAAGGTTTCCGAACCCGTACATAATATCAGATTCTCTCCTTCGTAAGTCTCTTCCCCGCAGCGAACCGTATTTTTATCAATGATCTGCGCTTCTCCTGATACAATTGTAACATTGTTGGCAGTCAGCTTCGCTTTCACTCCCAGCACCAGTTTACGCACTACCTTACTTTTACGCGCTATTATCTTAGGCAAATCGAAAGAGACTTCCGGGATATTGACTGCATACTTTGATGCATGTTTTGCACTGTCATAAGTCTTTGCCGAATACAACAATGTTTTCGTAGGAATACAGCCTTCGTTCAGACAGACGCCACCCAGACTATTCTTTTCGATAAGCAATACGCTCAAACCGCCTTTACCGGCAGTTTCGGCAGCCGTATATCCCGCAGGACCGCCACCAATGATAATTACTTGATATTTCATAGTATATAATCAGTTAATCTTTTCATTATTATCAAAACATGCTACGATTCATCCGCTTGAGAGTCTACAGGGTCTATTGCCTCCGTGGCCTTTATTTTCTTTGCGAACATTCTCTTTTCGAGTAGTTCTGCAAATTCCTGTTCCTTGACAGGCATCACCGAAACAAACTTCCCTTTTCCGTATTCTATCAAGATATAATCCGTCACCGAGAAGCGGCCGAACTTCATGGAATGGTATTTCCTGACTGCAGTAATTTCGGAAAGCGGGATGATCTTCTTGCGAATAAAACGACCACGTGAGACTTCCAGATCACCGTTTGTTGTCAATGTATAAGTAGTATGTATAATTTGCTCGATCACTACAATCAGCATCAACATAAACAGTACCGCCACTAAGATATATTTACACCACAATGCGCCGACGGCATTCACAGTAAGCACCACCAACAGGAAATATTGGTACCAGGCGATGCGGGCATGAAAAATTCGATTCATTTTGTCAGATTTTTGCCTGCAAGGTAGCAATTTTATGAATTAGTGACAACGAAAAGTACAACGAAGTAACTTATTTTGTAGCTTTGCGGTGAGAAATAACAAGATTATGGTAAGAAAATTCGATTTCCTCGTTATCGGTTCCGGAATTGCCGGTATGAGTTTTGCGCTGAAAGTGGCGCACAAAGGTAAAGTTGCTCTTATCTGTAAAAGTGGGCTGGAAGAAGCCAATACGTACTTCGCCCAGGGAGGTGTAGCCTCCGTCACCAACCTTCTGGTGGATAATTTCGACAAGCACATTGAAGACACAATGATTGCCGGCGACTGGATCAGTAACCGTGCCGCAGTAGAAAAGGTAGTGCGCGAAGCTCCCGCACAAATTGAAGAACTGATTAAGTGGGGAGTGGATTTTGACAAAAACGAGAAAGGCGAATTTGACTTGCACCGCGAAGGCGGACACTCGGAGTTCCGTATTCTTCACCATAAAGATAATACGGGAGCGGAAATTCAGGACAGCCTGATTAAAGCCGTACAACGCCATCCGAATATCACGGTCATCGAAAACCAGTTTGCCATTGAAATCCTGACACAGCATCACCTGGGAGTGACTGTAACCCGCCAGACACCGGACATCAAATGTTATGGTGCTTATATCCTCGATCCGAAAACGGGAAAAGTAGATACCTATCTTGCCAAAGTGACGCTGATGGCTACCGGTGGAGTAGGAGCCGTTTATAAAACAACCACTAACCCGCTAGTCGCTACCGGAGACGGCATCGCCATGGTTTACCGTGCCAAAGGTACGGTGAAAGATATGGAGTTTGTACAATTCCACCCTACCGCCCTGTATCATCCGGGAGACCGCCCTTCTTTCCTGATAACGGAAGCAATGCGTGGTTACGGAGGTGTACTGCGTACAATGGACGGCAAAGAGTTCATGCAGAAATATGATCCCCGTCTTTCGCTCGCTCCCCGTGACATCGTGGCACGCGCCATCGACAACGAGATGAAGAACCGTGGAGACGACCATGTATATCTGGACGTCACCCACAAAGATCCCGAAGAAACAAAGAAACACTTCCCCAATATCTACGAAAAATGTCTTAGCCTGGGCATCGACATCACGAAAGATTATATCCCGGTAGCCCCGGCCGCCCATTATCTCTGCGGAGGTATTCTCGTTGACCTAGACGGACAATCTTCCATCGAACGTCTCTATGCCGTGGGAGAATGTTCCTGCACAGGATTGCATGGAGGCAACCGCCTGGCTTCCAACTCACTGATAGAAGCAGTCGTATATGCCGACGCTGCCGCCAAGCACAGTCTACAAGTGGTCGATCAATATTCTTATAATGAAGATATTCCCGAATGGAACGATGAAGGAACCCGTTCGCCGGAAGAAATGGTGCTCATCACGCAAAGTATGAAAGAAGTGAACCAGATTATGAGTACGTATGTAGGTATTGTCCGCAGCGACCTCCGTCTGAAACGTGCCTGGGACAGACTCGATATTATTTATGAAGAGACTGAAAGCCTGTTCAAACGTAGCGTAGCGTCCAGAGAAATCTGCGAACTGCGTAATATGGTGAATGTGGGTTATCTGATTATGCGCCAGGCAATGGAGCGTAAGGAAAGCCGTGGATTACATTATACGATAGATTATCCTCATGTGAAGAAATGATTATGAAAACATTGATTCGGACTTTTATTCTTTTCTTCTGCATAACAGGACTAGCTTCGTGCTATGCAGGTATTCCGCTGAAAAGCGGAAAATCGGAAAATAACCAGACCTATGAAGTCAGTTATCTGTTCGAGCACGACGGAGTGAAAGTGTACCGTTTTCTCGATATGGGAAACTATGTGTATTTCACCACCCGGGGAGATGTAACCAGTATCAAAAATGATTCAACAAGAAAAAGGACGATTACTATTTATAAAGACAGTATACCAAACCGATAACGAAAAGAGGCTGTCTAACAAGTCTCTTTTTAACGATTTCACCCCTATCAGCAGTTCAAACAATGACTCTGACAGGGGTGATTTCTTTTTTTCGGGGCATGTTAGACAGCCTCTTCCTTTATCTAAATCATCCAAGATTTATCTATTCATCCGTAGATTAATAGTTTTCCTTCTTCACCTCGAAGTAAGCCTGCGGATGCAGACATGCCGGACAAACTTCGGGAGCTTCTTTACCTACAGTGATGTAACCGCAATTACGACATTGCCATACCACTTCGCCTTCTTTAGCGAATACAGTCATATTTTCGATGTTGTTCACGAAAGCCAGATATCTTTCTTCGTGACCTTTTTCTGCGATGGAGATATTGCGGTACATAGCAGCAATCATTGGGAAACCTTCCTGTTCTGCCACATCAGCAAAGTGAGGATAATCCAGTGACCATTCTTCATGTTCACCTGCTGCGGCAGCGCGAAGATTTTCAAGTGTAGTACCAATTACACCGGCCGGATAGCTGGCAGTGATTTCTACCATACCACCTTCGAGGAACTTAAACATACGTTTTGCATGTTCTTTTTCCTGATCGGCAGTTTCAGTGAAAATAGCTGCAATTTGTTCGTAGCCTTCTTTTTTAGCTGCACTTGCAAAATAAGTGTAACGCATTCTAGCTTGTGATTCTCCTGCGAATGAAGTCAACAGATTCTTCTCTGTTTGAGTTCCTTTAATACTCTTAGCCATAATTCTTTTTATATTTTAAATTGGTTGATTATCAAACGTAACTTGTCGTACTATTTATAACGCAAATATAAGCCATTTGTTCACAATAAACCACCTTTTCTTAATGAATAAAAACTATCGCCTCATTAATGAAATCTATCAACAGACAAATAGTATGTTCAAAAACATACTTATTTCGATTATTTTATCTAATTTTGCAACCTCTACTTTGCAAAAAAGAACGGAGTACACGTATAACAACATATAAAAATGAAGCTATTTGAATTTAAACCCAAACTGGTTTCTTGTCTAAAGAATTATTCGAAAGAAACGTTTATGGCGGACCTGATGGCCGGCATCATCGTAGGTATCGTGGCGCTTCCACTGGCTATCGCTTTCGGTATCGCTTCGGGAGTTTCACCCGAAAAAGGTATTATCACCGCTATCATTGCGGGATTCATCATTTCCCTGTTGGGAGGCAGCAAAGTCCAGATCGGCGGCCCTACGGGAGCATTTATCGTCATTATTTATGGCATCATACAACAATACGGCGAGGCCGGACTGATTGTAGCCACGCTGATGGCGGGCGTACTCCTTGTATTATTAGGAGTGTTTAAGCTGGGAGCGGTCATCAAATTCATTCCTTATCCTATCATCGTCGGATTTACTAGCGGTATCGCCGTCACTATTTTCACGACCCAGATTGCCGATATTTTCGGTTTATCTTTCGGAGACGAGAAAGTGCCGGGAGACTTCGTCGGGAAGTGGCTGATTTATTTCCGTCACTTCGACACGATCAACCGGTGGAATACCATCGTAAGCATTGTCAGCATTATTATCATCGCCATCACTCCGAAGTTCTCAAAGAAAATTCCCGGCTCGCTGATTGCCATCATCGTAGTCACGGTAGCCGTTTACCTGATGAAAACTTTCGGAGGAATCGACTGCATCCAGACAATCGGCGACCGCTTCACCATTAAATCGGAGTTGCCCGATGCCGTTGTGCCTGCGTTGGATTGGGAAGCTATCAGGGAATTGTTTCCGGTAGCTATCACCATTGCCGTATTGGGAGCTATCGAATCGCTGCTGTCTGCCACGGTAGCCGATGGTGTGATAGGCGACCGCCACGACTCCAATACAGAACTGATTGCACAGGGAGCAGCCAATATCATAGCCCCGCTGTTTGGAGGTATTCCCGCCACCGGAGCTATCGCCCGTACCATGACGAATATCAACAACGGGGGTAAGACGCCGATAGCCGGAATCATTCATGCAGTAGTATTACTGTTGATTCTGCTCTTCCTGATGCCACTCGCACAATATATCCCGATGGCATGCCTTGCCGGAGTACTGGTCATCGTATCTTACAACATGAGCGGATGGCGTGTATTCAGAGCTTTACTGAAGAATCCGAAATCGGACGTTACCGTACTGCTTATCACGTTCTTCCTGACCGTTATCTTCGACCTGACCGTCGCTATCGAAGTAGGATTGGTGATTGCCTGCGTCCTCTTTATGAAACGTGTCATGGAGACTACTGAAATCTCGGTGATTACCGATGAGATTGACCCGAATAAAGAATCGGATATTACCGTACACGAAGAAAACCTGATGATTCCCAAAGGCATAGAGGTATACGAAATCAACGGTCCTTATTTCTTCGGTATCGCTACCAAGTTTGAAGAGACAATGACCCAACTGGGAGACCGCCCGGAAGTACGTATCATCCGTATGCGCAAGGTTCCGTTCATCGACTCCACAGGTATTCATAACCTGACTGCTCTCTGCGAAATGTCGCAGAAGGAAAAGACTACCATTATTCTTTCGGGAGTCAACGAGAACGTGCATAATGTACTAGAAAAAGCCGGATTCTACGAGTTGCTGGGAAAAGAGAATATCTGCCCGAATATCAACGTAGCATTGGAAAGAGCAAAAAGTCTGGTAGAATAACGCTGTTTATCAGTTACTTGCAAGCTATATATACCATGCGTATTGGACATATATGCCCAACAAGCGGGCTGCCACAGAATCACTTCTCCGGCAGCCCTTCTTTCATTAAATTAAAAAACAGGAAGAGTATGATGTCATTTACTCCTGACCTCCTCCTAAAGCACGGTATAGGTTAATTAAACTTTGTATTTCAGTAAAATGATTGGCCGTCTGCGACAGTTGCGCACTAAGCAACGACTGTCGGGAGGTAAGCACTTCCAGATAGGTTGTATTACCATGCTCCATCAACAGAGTAGTGCTTCGCAGAGCCGTTTGCAGGGAAGTGATCTGTTTATCCAGCACGATTCTTTTTCCCTGACTGGTTTGATAGGCAATCAACGCATCATTCACCTCACTACCGGCATTGAGCAACGTTTGCTGAAAGCCGAGCGCTGCTTCTTCCTGTTGCGCACGGGCAATGCGGTATTGTGCCACCACCTGCCCTCTGTTAAAGAGCGGCTGCGTAAGCGAACCTACCGCTGACGCGAGAAACTTGCCCGGATTGATAATCATCGCCCCGGCGGAGTTTGTCCATCCGGCACTCCCGCTCAAAGTGATGGAAGGATAGAAAGCCGAACGTGCCGCATTGGTGCCATAGAACGCCGCTTCCAGCGTCCGCTCTGCCGAACGGACATCCGGACGGGAAGAAAGCATTTGGACAGGAATCCCTATCGAGAAGTCGGTAAGAAACCGTTGCTTTGCCAGCATACCACGTTCATAGTTGCGTGGCGTCTCCGCCAATAATAAGGCAAGACTATTCTCCACCTGACTGATCTGCTGCTGCAAATCGAGGACCGAACCCTGCACCTGATAATAGGCCACCTCCATCTGCGACACAGCCGATTCGTTTGCCAGTCCCGCATTCATCAATGCACGGGTAGACGCAACGGTTTCTTTCCATGCCTCTTCCGTCTGACGGGAGATGTCGAGTTGTTCGTCCAGCATCAGCAGGGTATAATAGGTATTGGCGATACCTGCTATCAACTGCGTACGGACTGCCTGACGGTAATCCTCGCTTTGAGCGTAAAGCGCCTTCGCCTGTTTCTTGGCATTGCGCATACGACCGAAAACGTCCAACTCCCAACTGGCAGTAACGGGCAACGAATAAGTCTGTGTAGCCTTCTGCGTATCGAAACTGCTCACTGTTCCCTGCGGAGCAAGAGCAAAAGCGGGCAGAAAAGCAAGTTTGGCGGACATCAGCGTTGCCTGCGCTTCTTCTACACGAAGCTGGGCGGACTGATAATCAGTGTTAGTCTGCAATCCCACTTCGATGAGAGACTGCAAATAGGGGTCGGTGAAGAGCTCCCGCCAATCCATATTGCCCAGACTGGCAGTGTCTTCGGCTACCACTTCCCCACCATAAAGATTGTCGGGGACGACAGTGGCGGGTTTGTATTTCGTATAGATGCCACAACCGCTAAACAACAGACTGACGGCAACTAATGTGATGATATTCTTCTTCATTCTTTCTTTCATTTATTTACGTTCGCGTTCAACTTCGCTCTTTTCTTTCTCTAAAAGCACCTGCACGTCTGCTTCCTCTTCCATCGGTTTGCGGATTTTCTCCTGCAAAAATTCAAAGATGATGTAGAAAACCGGAACGACAAAGAGCAATGCCAGTGTTCCGACAGCCATACCGCCTACAACACCCGTACCCAGCGAACTGTTACCGTTGGCACCTGCACCGGAAGAGAACATCAGCGGAAGCATACCGAAGATCATCGTCAACACCGTCATCAGGATAGGACGCAGGCGGACTTGTGCGGCAGAGTAGGCAGACTCCACGATGCCCATTCCCTTGCGGCGACGCTCTATGGCGTACTCCGTAATCAGGATGGCCGTCTTAGCCAGCAAACCAATCAACATAATCACACCCGTCTGCAGATAGATATTATTCTCCAACCCGAGTATTTTGGCGAAAAGGAACGATCCCATCAGTCCGAACGGCACGGAGAAGATAACGGCAAACGGTACGAGGAAACTCTCGTAAAGACAGGCCAGAATCAGATAGATAAGGAAGATACAGATGGCGTAAATAAAAACCGTCTGCGCACCACCGCTACTTGCTTCTTCGCGTGCCATACCACCATATTCATACCCGTAGCCTGCCGGCAAAGATTGAGCAGCCACTTCTTCAATCACTTTCTGCACCTCGCCGGAAGAGTAACCGTCGGCAGGATTCACATTGGCGGTGATGGTGCTGTAAAGATTGAAACGGTTAGCCGTTTCCGGTCCCAGCACTTGTTTCAGCGTCACGAACTGGCTCACCGGCACCATCTGCGCACCATTAGGAAGTATAAAACTTCTGAATTCTATTGGTTCGCCCTCTTATATTAATTTTCTTATGTATTATCAAGAAGAAATATATCTCTGTTTGAATTATATTTTAATAAGAAGCTGTTACCGGAATACCTTCCTTTTCCAATAAAGCCACAATACGGTCTAACTCTTCATGCGTAGCCTTTTGCAAATCGTGGTCGGGAGTCTCCCGGTCAATCGTATAAATCATCACTTGACGGGGAGCGATTTCTTTCACTGCTTCTATCCAAGGGAGCACATACTTGTCGGATGTATTATCCATGTCTTTTCCCTGATAACCTCCTTTCAGAAACATCGTCTGTACGATGCAGTTTCCTTTGAACTCTTTCATTCTTTCGATGATCTTCTTAACAGAATATTTTCCGTTAGGACGGTCCAACAGATGAATGTATTCTTCATCCACCGTATCCAGTTTCAGGATATTATTATCTATCTTGTTCAGTGCTTCGAATACGGCAGGACGGTCGATAAATGTAGAGTTACTCAATACGCTTACTTTCGCTTTTGGGAAATACTTGTCGCGAAGCGCAAGTGTATCTTCTATGATTTCCGGGAAATGGGGATGCGCAGTCGGTTCACCGTTTCCGGCAAATGTCAGTACATCAGGAGCAGGGCCGTTTGCCTGCATGTCTTTTAGTTTCTCTTCGAGAGCCGTTCGGACTTCTTCACGGGTAGGAAGAAGTTTTTTCGTACGATGTTCGGCATTGAAACCACACTCACAATAAATGCAGTCGAATGAACAAACCTTACCGTCGTCCGGCAATAAATTGATTCCCAATGAAACGCCCAAACGGCGGGAATGAATAGGGCCGAAGATGGGTGAAGGAAAAATAATAGTCATCTTATTCTAATTATTTATTCATAAATCATAGCAAAGATAACCCAAAACTTATAGGTTATTCTATCTGTACGACCATTTTTTCATCATCCCAAACAAATTATTACTCTAACGCCACTCAAGAAACCGCACGGAAATATTGATCCATTCTTCTCAAAAGCAGAATATACATATCACGTACTTCCCTTTGGGAATGTGTCGTGCTAAGCTCCTCCAGTCTATCGTACAGACTATGCAATTCGCTCGTTAAACGTTTCTTTATACTATTATGTTCAGTAGCTTCCTGCATAATATCCAGCCACGCTTCCAAACATATCAGCTGAATATCCATCTGTTCATAACTAACGGCAGACTGCGGATCAAAACCATTAAACAACCCTTTATAAAGATCCCGGAAAAAATCAATATCGTCATACCCCTTCCGGTCACTCTGCAACGCCTGCAATCGAAGAGCTGAAATTGTCTTTACACTCAACAAATGTTTGAACAACTTCGCCAGTTCCGGATATAGAAGATTGTTTCTTGTTTCCAACAAATTCTCTTTTACATAGGTACACTCCATCTTTTTAACAGGATGAAATAAATAGTTGTCCAAATCAAGCATTGCCTGACGCTGCGCATCTGCCGGTTGAGAACTACCCACCACCTTTGCCATTTCCATCAGATAACTCCCATACAGACGAATAGCCTTTCTGTATATATCAGTGAGCGAACTCCCCTTATCGTATTTCTTCCCCTTATACACAATCTTATCCAACCGACTCACTACAGTCTGTAAATCCGATATTTTGACCGCATAATCTTCTGGAAATGAAGAATTAGAATTCTCCTTCCCTGATGGTTGGAATAAACGAATGTGATCTGGTAAATTATGCTCTATCCATTGGCGGAGCTTCTCCCGTTCATCATAACAATTTTGGTCTCCTTTGAAAGGATGATAGCCAAAATAAACAGTCTGGCAATCATCATCTCCAACTTTTAAAGTCTTTCCACACGAGCTTTTCGATAAACTTCTGCGCAAACCTAAAAGATATCCAATTTCTTCCGTTATTTCATTTTGCAACAATTCTTTTTCCACTTCTTTAGAATAACGGTCAGCCAGAATACGCGAATCCGAGGCACCGCAACTTAACAAATAGTCGTCTAATTTTCCTTTTAGGAATCCATGTCCGATATTCAGACGACATGAAAGTATCTCTCCGGTACGAGGATGACAGATAAAGTCACTTTTGATCCCCGGTATTCTCAAATCATAAGATATAAAAGCACGTTGTTCCGCCGGAATTATCTTTCGGTCTGCATACCTTACTTGTAAAGCATCATGAATACCTGCTTTATGGAAGGCGGTATTCCATGCTTCCACTCCTTCCTTTACTGCCTGGAAATATTCCTTCGGAAAAAGGGTATCTACATAGAAAGTAAGCGGTTGTGACATATCCCAACGAAGAATCAATGAATCTTCTACCATACAATAAGGATTTTGCGAGTAATCTTTGAAACTCAATGTCCGGTAGGGTATTCTGTAATCTGCCAGGCGGATCTGATCTTTTTTCAGAGGTAGCAAGCGTACTGCACAAGTGACTTCCAAAGGCATACTACCTTCAGGCAATATAACGGTAGAACTGGACAGCATATATCTTTCCGCTTCAACTCCATGATAGCGCCTGACCGTAAACGACACACCTTCCTTAAAAGGATGTATTTTCATTATTTCCGACAGTTCCGGAACCAAGGAACGAATAAAACTATCATTATAGCTGAACCAGTCATCGCCAGTCATCAGATACTCTGTTATCCGAATAATAGCTCCCTGTTCTTTTGAATAGGCCACCACCGGATAACTTTTACCGGCAGGTTGCATATTTGACAACGAGAAAGATTGCTGATATGTGCTTTTTTCATCTAAAATACGCTCTGTATAAAACGGTTTTTGAAAGCAAATTGTAGCTTTATCCGGAGATATAATACGCACTACTCCCAGTCCGTCAACCGGACGATTCAACAAATCAAACCCTCGGTCTATCTGTCCACTGACTTTAATTTCCCGCCCGATATATTTTTCGGGTATTTCCAAATAGATTTCTTTTTCCGCTACATACACAGGAAACACACCGTCGATCTTATTCATCCCGGCAACAAAAAACTCGTCAAATGACTTGACGGAATCCTGTGCCTGAAGCAAAGCTGTGACACACAACAATATACCAATCACATATCTTCTTCTCTTCATGAATTTCTTTATTTACTTTTCATCATTAAAACAAAATACTATCTACAAGAAACATTGTCCGTTTTTTGCTAACCGGATCCGTAATCTTATGGCTATAATCAAGACTTTCCTCCTTTATTCTATTCAAAGCCTGCATAATGGAAACCAATAATCTCGACGAAGTTATCTTTTCTGATCTATCCAACAATCTAGCAAGTTTACTCACATAAAGCAGCTGCACTTTATACTTGGCGTCACTTACAGGAATATTGTCAGCCCATTCGGCAAATAACTCTTTATGTATGCTTTCCAAAAACTCATCTACAGACAACATATCCTCACAAACATTCTCCGTTCTTTCCACTTCCCGGAGAGAACGAATCATTTCCGACATTAGCTCTTCATAAAAGCGGTCGAACTCCTGACTACCATCTATTTCTAATTTAGTGGTAAGTTCTTTATCAAACATCCATACAGGCGGCTGTAATATATAAGTCTGTATAAAGTTCATAACCTTCTTATTGTAATCGGCTTTTTCAGGTATGTAAATATTCTCATCATCTGTTTCAGCAAGGCGTTTCCCGCCCAAATGAGACAAAACGTGCTGTACCCACTGCTTATAATGATTTAATACCGCTTCATAACGTCCCTGCAATACATGCAAAGACGTTTTATCCGTCACATTCCAGACATCAGGATGTTCACACAAATATTTCAGATTCTCTATTCCCTGTGTATTAACCATAACATGGTCATTACCTAAATCTTCTGCCTGAGCCCGTACATCCATTCTGCCCGAAAAATGTAATGAGGGATCTTTCTGTTTTTCTTGATTCCAAAGGGTCCTGTTCTTTTCTCTTTCAGAAGCATCTTTACCCGGAAATATACGGTAGCCCCATTCAATAGCCCACTTATCATATTCACCGACACGTACCCTCCTGTTTCTCAAATCAACTTTATCTTGAGGACGCAAAGCATAATTACACCGCACATAATCCATAATGGAACTACCAATACTATATTGACTTAAAAAATCATTATCACGTAATTGATCGATGGAGTAATGAGAACTACCCAGAAAGTTATGTTCCAACCCTAATGTATGACCCACTTCATGTGTCAGTACTTGTTTTATCTGTTCGTATTGCAAAGAGTCCGGCAGCTCTATATTCCATGCCTGCGGATCATTCGCTCCACATTGAGCAAAATACCATTTCTGTTCCAAGTTCAAGACACTGCAAAAAATACCGATATGGCAAGCAATAATCTCACCGGACCGGGGTTCACAAGGAGTGGGACCATAAGCGTTATTTTGTCCTGATATCTTCCATGAAATAAACGGATAACTACTATCATAAATACTAAAATCAGGATCTTCCTCAACGGTAGGAGCCAGCTGCGCATCAATGGCGTTCTTAAACCCGGCTTTTTCAAAAGCCGGACGCCAGTCACGTACCGCTTCAATGATACAGTCGATGTACTTTTCCGGTGTATTACGATCTATATAAAAAATAATAGGTTGTATAGGTTCTACTAGTTCCCCCCTCATGTATCTTTCTTCATCTTCCGCCCTTATTTCCAGCCGCCATCGTTTAACAACTGATTTCTGAATAGCAGGCTGATCCCCTTGAAAAGACTCCTTGTTGATAGAAAAATAAGCTCCGGTATTTGCAGTAACTGCTTCCAATGGTCTTTTTGATAGTAATCTTATGCAGATACCTGTATCCCAGTCTCCAATATAAAGAGGTGCAACAGGCTTACCCGGTATTCCCATTGATGAACTTTGATAAGCTCGTGACGCATGTATCAACAAACGATTATCATATCCCTTGATTTCCTTGATACAGTCTTTTTCGCTTAGATGTGTACCTATCAACAAATCAAAAGACACAATACCGAGAGTGAACAGAGGAAAATTTTTTAATACTTCACCAATCTCTATCAGACTACTTCCCTGATTCCTCGCTTTAACCGGCAAAATTTTATAAAGCCTTTCATTCCCACGTTGGGCGGCGATTTTTGCATATGTTCCTTCAGGATTTTCTATCACCCTTTCATATTGTGGATCCATCATCCACAACTCGTTACCCTGTTTCTGGAAACTAAAAAGTACCGGACCTATCATGTCACCCGCATATCCGAATTTCTTTTCCATATCCCGGTCTGGACGGGCAGGAGCTGTCAGGATAGTTGTCGTTACGGCAAACTCACGTCCAATCAATGAATCCGGGATTTCCCAATAGATATGTTTATCACTTCGATAGGTAGTAAACATACCGGGAATAACTTCCACTGGTGCTTCTTCTTTAATAAAAGTTGTAATACTTTGCTGTTGCCCGTACAGACAAGTACAGACAACAGCAAGAAATACTGCACCGATAATTCCTTTTAGCATAAAGACCGGTTTATACTATTCATAATTATAGCTAATATCAACAATCTTCCCAATAGGCTGATCGGGATCTTCGTAAACACAAATGCTGTTTTCTTCACGAGCTACATCGCCCGCCACTGTCAATTGCAATTCTACAACTACACCTTTGTCAGCAGTATTGATACCCAACCCGAGAGACATACCTAGTTTCTCCTTATATTCGCCCGTTTCCTCATCGTCATCTTCCTCTCTCACACTTTCAGGGTCCTTAAATTTTAAACTAACTATCTGTGCTGACGGATCAGTTTCATAAGTATAAAGTTCAATTGCTCTTCCGCGGTCAAGATCAATGCGATATAATTTATTACCCGATGTCATAAATATAAGGTTTGCCGTATACGCGTAAGAAGCTGCAAATTTTGCTGTTTCTACATTTACTTCGGACGGTAAAGCAATCGCATACCGGGCAGCACAAATCGGATCTTCATCTTGCGCACTGAATTTAAACACAGTCAGCTCTTTTCCGTTCCGAGGAGAAGCAATCGCATAAGCAGAATTTCCCCAATTTCCACCCGTAACAATATCATGTACTTCTAAAGACGGATCAATTACATCCGGATCAAACAAATTAGATTCGTCTGACATTGAATACGTGGATACAGGCTTCTGGTCACTCCATTTAGTACCATAATTACGTATACTTTGAGTAGCCTGATTCCCCATATAATCACCAACCCCCGGAATAGATGCACTAAGAAAACAATGACTTTCAGAATCAAAAAACAAATAGCCTCCTCCATACGAACCATAAGCGGAAATAGCGGGAAACTCACTTTCTTTTTTTACCGAGAATGGTACACAAAATCCATCCATAGGAGCACAATATGCTTTTCCACTATTTACAAACAATTCACCATGAGTACTCATCTTATAGAGCTCGATATTCAACGGTTCCCCTTTTCCAGTCGGTTCAAAAAGTATTTTATTCGACGGATATCTCGTTATTAAAGTACTTGGAGTCAACAAGGCCAAGTCCCGATCGGTTACCACCATTAACGCCGGACTTACTTTAAAACCAAAACCACCCAGCATATTACTTAAAAACGAATCTCCATAGTTTTTTCTTGCACTTACCGCCAAAGGTTTTCCTTCTAACGGAAATGACTGATTCAGTTCTGATTTAAAGACATCCGGATAAACATAATATCCTTCCGGAGTACCCTCTATCGCTCCTAATACTCCCTTTCCTTCTTTTTCCTGCAATACAAACCAGCAAGGATTTAAAGGACGAATAATTGCAACTTCACCTATCTGATACCAGGTTGTTCCATTCTTTTTATCCGTAATGACCAACATCAAACCTATATTTTCCGATTCATAAGGCTCGACTGTTACTTTACATTCTTTACCTACGGAATAATCTTTATAATCACTAAGTCTGTCCGACCCCGCTTTCTTTCCTTCGATTGTTTTCTTCCATTGAAATACAAGGTTTTCCTCATTTTGCTCCAAAGTCTGAGAAATCTCGGGTATAATTGAAACTTCGACTGCTTCCTCTTTAGGCATACGTACCTTCGTTTCAGGTATTACGATATCCATCGTATTTACATCATGATAATCGTAATCTCCCTTGTCATCGTAACAGCCTGTTTGCAATAAAGCCGCTCCGATAAAACTTACTATACAGATGATATATTTCCTCATAACGTTTCTTTTTAATCTTATTCATATTCTATTTCATCACCCTCTTCACCTAAAATCGGTGGATTCCCCGCCTCCTTATATTCTCTATAAGCTTGCTTGATTACATCAATATCTTCATCTTCCAAATCATCCCATACACGTTGACATACATCCATAATAAACATATATTTAGCATCGCTATAGCTGCCAAATCCCACATAATCACTCCATTCGGTCGGTTTCAACTCCCATCTGACATTTAAAACGATTTGATTCTTTTCTACCAGACCTTTATCAAACTGATGAAGAGGGTTATTCAAATCAAACTCCAGATAACAACCATAAACATTTCTACCTGCCTCTACTTTCGGACGATTTATTTTATAATAGAATATCTGGCAAACTGTATCAAGGTCAGTATATGTATACTTGCTTTCCAATAATACATCCACTGAATTCTGATAATCATTATTCGGAGTTACTTTCACACAGAAATCACGATTCTCTTTCAAAAAATCTCCTTGTATTCTTACCTCGAAACTGTCTACAGCATAAGGTTCTTTCTTCACATAATCCGTATCAACCAAAGTACGGACATGCGTAGTGCTACCATAGAAATTGATACGAGGTGTCTGGTCATATAAGTCTATCTCGTTTTCACTGCATCCTACATAAATGCCGCAAACAAGAATAGCTAAAACAAAATATATAATACGTTTCATAATGCTTCATCATTTAGAGTTGTTTCCAAAAATATACTCGTCATCCGGCAACGTCATCTGATAATGGGCTTCAGTCATCGTTTCAATCCCACAACCATAATAAGTGCTATAATTATGCGCTTTCAAGAAATAGAAAAGTTGACCTTCCGCGAAATATTCTTTTCTATATTCTTTCATTATCTCATTAATACGTTTAGTCTGGTTTTTGTCTTCTTCCGAAGTATTATCAAGGTCATCATATCCGGTAGTCGGTATTTCATCACTATAAGAGATACCACGTGCAAAACGTACGGTATTTAACGCGTCAGCACTTTCCGATGCAGAAGGAACACATTCTGCTACAATATAATACATTTCGGGTAAGCGTATCAAAGGGATAGCGTCAGCACCGGAATAAGCATATCCGCCATTCAAAGGTTTCTGATTATATTTTCTACAAAAAACATCTGTCCGACTTGCCCCATTAATAACCTCAAACATTTCCGCATTTTTTCTCCAGTCAGTATTCCCTGCATCGGCAGTTTCATAGAAGAATTTAAATTTATCTCCATCCAGATAGAAATGTTGCTGAGTATTGGTATTCTCCATATCCATATAATTACCAATAAGCAAATTGGAGAATTCATTGACTGTTATTCCAAAGATTTGCTCTGCGTAGCGTATGGAATTGTAATTGGAAGCAGTCTGCGATTTGTACAATGTAAAATACTTAGAGGCAGCAATCACTTGTTTAGCGTACTCTGTAGCCAATCCTTTACTTTCCGCATCACCTTTGTAACAATATACACGAGCCAGCATAGCTTTAACCGCATATAAATTCATACGAAACTCACGATTGACAAGAAAATGATTTTTATCTATAAAATCTTCATCCGTCTGATCGGTAAAGAAATCAAGAGGATCACTCTCTTTCAGTAATTTTTCAGCGTCATTCAAATCTTTGAGAATAGCATCAACCACTTCGCTGGCTGGTAAAACAGGAGTGGCATCCTTATCAAAAGCAATACGGTAAGGTATAGCTTTGGATGCAGGATGTTCTTTATAAACAGGACCGAACATACGCAACAAATCAAAGTGAAGAAAAGCACGAAGCCCGAGTGCTTCTCCCTTCATAGTTTCATAATATCGTTCGGTAACTAAAACATCTTTATTTTTGTCTACGTACTCCAAGAAGTTATTAATATTGGCTATGATGTTATACATCGTTGAGTAAATCCCATTCTTCTTACTCAAAAATATGTTCTCATAATCGAATACGATACTTTGGTCGAAAACAGCATTTGTATTATACCCCGGATAATCGGAATATAATCCTGCCAACTCATCCAAATAAGCATAAGTCAAGTCTCCAGCATATAATGTCGTGGTTCCCAACTTCAAATAAATACCTGTAAGCGCATCCTTAAATCCTGATTCCGACTCAAATTGCTTGTCGGTAGGAATAGAAGTCTTCGGAGATACATCCAACCAGTCGCTGCAAGACATAAGTCCCAGCATTGTTGTTGTTAATAGTATATATATTATCTGTTTCATACAAATAGGTTTTTAATTAGAAAGCAACATTCAGAGCAAATGTAAACTGACGGGAATACGGATAGTACAAACCTCTTTCGCGTTTCACTGTAGACCAATAGAAAAAGTCTTCCATATTAAACGTCACTTTAGCGGAACTCAATCCCCAATGACTAATAAATTTTGTATTAGTACGATCCATACGATAGTAAACAGACAACGAACTTCCCTGGAATATATTTTCATCCATTATAAACCGGGAAGTGGCTTTCGTTTCCAAACCATTAGGATTAAGAGCACGGAACTGTGCCTTATCACCTGGTTTCGCCCAACGTAGCTGAGTTACCCGTCGATCTACATTATATTTCAAATTAGCATTTTCCACTTTGTCAAGCAAAGTCTGATTATATACCTGACCGCCAAACTGATACCTGAAACTGACGTCTGCTCCCCAACCTCTGTATGTAAAGGAAGAATTAATATATCCTTGCCATTTAGGTTCTGTATTACCAATAGGTACTACATCATTCGCACTCCAGTTAACGGCACTCGTCATCTCTCCGTTACGTTTCAATAATATTTCATCTCCGGAAGCCGGATCAATACCTAATGAACGTACTACCCAGATACGAGAAAGAGATTCACCTTCTTCATAACGTGGCAACGGCGTATCTTTTAAATCTGACGAACTTTTATCATTTTTGTATTTCATCGCTTCCGATATTTTCAATAGTTTGTCAGTATTATGAGAACCGTTTACTGTAATTGTCCAATAAGCTTGTTTAGCAGGGTTTTTATAAGGAATAGCCGAGAGAGAAATTTCCCAACCCTTATTCTCTATCTTTCCCAGATTTTCCGGATAACTGCTGAAACCAAGAGAAGGAGCAAGACTTATATTGGCAACCATATTATCTGTTATTTTCCGATAATATTCCACACGTGCAGTAAAACGCTGATCGAAAAAACCGAGTTCCAAGGCAAGATTAGTACTTTTTGTAGTCTGCCATTTTAAACTTTCATTATGCATAGCCAAGATTTCCGAACCTGTTGCATCCGATGAGTAATAAGGAAGCAGTAAATTGGAATATGTATAATAACCATGTGCCTGATAAGGATCAAAACCTTGGGAACCGGTCGTGCCGTATGTACCTCTCAAAATAAAATCAGAAATAAAAGATACATCTTTCAAAAAGTTCTCTTTTTTCAAATCCCAACGTAATCCGGTTGACCAGAAAGGAGCCCAACGGTTATTTTTTCCAAATTGAGAAGAACCGTCCAAGCGTATATTAAAGTCGAACGAATACTTATATTTATAAGAATAGCCTCCCGCAGCCACCCAACCAATGGAGCGTGTTGTCCTCTCATCTCCTGTCACTTTTTCATTATATTTCTTACCAAATAGCAAGTTATCCATATTATCATTCGGAAAACCGGTTACATAGTTTCCATAGGTTTCCGAATTATTCTCCAATACACTCATACGTGCATTAGCAGTCAGGTAGTGATCTTCCAGTTGCTTATTCCAACTTCCTGTTAAATCTATGCCCCAATTGACAGCTTCGCTCTGACTTCTGCGGTAATCACCTCTTAAGGTAGGATCGGTCACATTATCAAAAAGCGTATGTTGTGCAGGACGAAAAATATCACGATGTCCTACGCTCTTGGACAGATTAAAAGCTCCTTCAAACCGTAATTCATTAGTAGGATTATATTCCACTTTGAAAAGTTCACGTACTGTAAAGTTTTTACTTTGATCTTTGCTGTTGAATGTCGTATTGTACATCGGATTCAAATAGCTCGACTCACCACCCACTCCTTCAAAATTATCAAGCCGTTTTTGTATTTCTCCGTTCTCTCCATACGGACGCAGATAAGGATTCAAGCGGGTATATTCACTAAAACTTCCCCACGGAGACTCATTAGCTACCGAATTATCCAACGTAATACTATTCTTTAACAACACCTTCTTCAGACGATACTGAAAATCAAGTGAACCGGTCAGTACATCACGTTTGCTGTCTTTCATCACACCCGGAGAACTATTATATCCGACATACATCCGATAACGCAAGGCTTCGTCACCACCTTCCAGCGTAACTGTATGTCGTTGTTGGAAAGCTGTTTGCAAAGGCTTGTCCAGCCAATAAGTATTTACTCCTGCCAGCACTTCACGCAATTTAGATTGATAGAGCTGCCATTTTTCAACTGTTTCGCCGCCGTATGTATAAAGTCCGCTTTGCAACTCTGCATCTATCTTCTCTCTTGCATTCATCAAGTTATACCCGGTCATATCCGGAGCTTCAATACGAAGTTCCCCACCATAAGTCACCCAAATCCGTCCGGGTTTGGGAGTCTTGCTTTCGATAACAATTACTCCATTTGCCGCACGCGAGCCGTAAATAGCCGTAGCTGCCGCATCTTTCAACACAACGATAGAAGCAACACGGTCAGGATCCATATCGGCAAGTGTCTGTATAGTGATTTCAAATCCGTCCATGATAAGCAGCGGTTGATTGGCATAGGTCTCATATTCGCCCTGAACTGCTAATACGTCATTACTGGTAGAATTAAAATCTACCGCAGACTGTGTAGCCATATCCATATTTGCACCACCACGCATACGCATATCAGGCAGATTATTCGGATTAGACCCCATATTGATATTATCCATGATGCGAAGCCCGGGAGCAACAGCGGCTATCGCTTTAGCCACATTATTCGTGCTATACTTTTTCAGATCTTCCCCCTTGATAGTAACGGCAGAACCGGTGAATCCCTCTTTCTTCCTATTGAACATACCTGTCACCACTACCTCATCCAACGCCTTCGTATCAGCTTTCATCACTATCGACATATAAGCTGAAGAATGCAAGAACTGGGTTTCCAAACCTACGTACGATATTCTGACCCGGCTATCTTTCGGAACGTCAGAGAGCTGAAAATTACCATTATTATCTGTGATAGTACGAATATTATTAGGAGCTTCCACTATAATAGTGGCGCCAATGACCGGAAGTCCGTCTTCCTCGAAAAAAACTTTTCCTTTTACTTGTGAAAAAACCTTTTTAGAATCCTTTTTTGTGATATTGATAAATTGTCCGTCAATGTGATATTTCAACGGATTTTTTCCAATAATCACTTTCAATGCCTCATCAACTGTAGCTTTCTCTACTTTTCCGGTAGAAGTATAAGAACTAATTTCATCGTAAATAAAAAGAACTTTATACCCCGATACTTTTTCAAAACGTTTAAAAATAGAGGGTAGTCCTTCATTTTTAAACTCCATTGTTAGTTGCTTTTCTTTGCCTGTCTGTGCTTCCGCACGCCATGAATAGGCAAAAAGGAAAAGCAAAAATAAAACAATGAACTTCTGTGCTTGATTCTTTTTCATAAGCCTGAATAGTTAAATAATATTTCATTCTTTTAATTGTATACGAAGTTTAAAAAAGAATGGTTACCCTTAAAAGAGTTTTTTTTCAGAAATATATTTTTCTATTCAGATTTATATCTTTTTGCTTGCTTTTTATTCGATAATTAGTTTTCCTGTTTCAAAATAAGCATGTATTCTCTCCATTCGATTCAATAATTCAATCAAGTGAAAGATGTCTTGATGACGATTTGCAAAGAAATGCATACGAAGATCCATGATTTTGCTATTGCGGAACTCAATATCTATATTATACCAACGCCCTATTTCTTTCATCATGTCAACCAGAGCAACATCGTCAAAATAGAAAAATCCTTCCTTCCAATACAAAAATGATTCAATATCCACCTCGTTCACAGCAAATGTTCCGTTAGAAGAAAGTTGCGCACTTTGTCCCGGCATCATTTCAACAGTATGAACGCCACAAGTATCGCTAACAGCCACTTTTCCTGTAATGAGCGTAACACGGACATCAGTAGGAGAGTAACTACGCACATTAAATTCCGTTCCCAATACACGAACCTGTAGATTTCCACTTTTCACTATAAAAGGATGTTCTGCATTTTTAGCAACTTTAAAATAGGCTTCACCTTCCAAAGAGACAACTCTTTCTTTTCCTTTGAAAACCGTAGGATAAGCCAGACGACTGTCCGAATTCAAGAAGACTTCAGTCCCTTCGGATAAAACAACTTTGAATGTCTCTCCCCTGGGAATACTTAATCTATGTATCTGTACTTTCTGCTTTCCTACTTCCTTGGTTTCTGTCTGAAGAAGAGCACGACTATAATCTATTTCTTTAGAAGACAACTGTGCAGTGGAGGAAGACGAAAGAGATTCTATTACTTCTTTTAATGGCTTGATTTCCTTCTCATCATTCACTTGTAAAGTGACTTGTTGGGCAACATGATTGGCTTGAAACACTTTAATGATTTCCGGTTGCGACGAAATCATCATTGCACGCAAAACTAAAATTATGACAACAGTCGCCGCTACACCTGTGACACTAGCCCACAACAGTATGCGTGTATTTTTTCTTCGATCATTTTTAGAATGTTTATTATGAAAATCTGCCAGTTCATTCCGGACATCAATTGCCAGCATATTTTGTTTTTTCTGCATCTCTATTACAATTTCTGCCAAATCAGAACATGCTTGCAAGCACTCCTCATCTTCTTTCAAATTATGTAATTGATCAGCAGTTATATGAGAACGATTCTCCATAATTTCCAGGAGTTCTTCTTCCGACTTACTTATATTTATATTCTTTTCATCCATAAATAATGTATTCAATATATATATTTACGTTTTAAAGTCTATTCCGGTTACCCTCTTGACCCAATTCTTCACGAAGAATACGCAAAGCCTTTACTATATTCTTATGAATAGCCGCAACACTTACATTCAATTCTTCGGCCACTTCTTTATATTTCTTATTATGAATATAGCATGCTTCCAATATATGATAATTATAAGGAGTCAACTTTTCCATAGCTTTACGAATACGCAAAACACGAGAATCAGAATGTTGTGAATCGACTTCTATCATTTTATCAGTTAATTGCGAAGTAAACTCTACATATTCTTCATGGATATTTTGCTTGCGAAGATAGTCAATGCAACGTGTACGAATGATTGTATAAAGATAAGTTTTAGCCGTCGCTTCTTCTATCTTTTCATAATTACGCCACAAATACTCAAAAGCATCACTTACGATATCTCTGCATACCTCAACGTCATTTATAAAATAATATGCAAAATATACAAACTGTGCATACCATTCATTAAACATTTTGTCAAAAGTAGCCCTGTCATTCATTTAATATCGTATTCTTCTGTTATTTTTGGCAGACAAATATACATTAAAACTTAATACGCAGTTGCATTTGTACATCTCCTTTTTTATTTCCACAGATTAAATCATTACCGGAACCAATCTCGTTCCGGTCTAAATAGACTGTTTCGCCAAACTTAGTTATCAATAGAAAGTGTTTGTTCAGTTCATATCTCAAACGGATACTACACCGGAATCCACGACCTTGAAAAGACGGAGTATAAAACGTATAAAGCAATCCGCTTTCCGAAGCATATACACGCGAGTCATAATCGTCTGTAAAAAAGTAACTGCCCTGAACGTCAGCAAACAGCCTGGCCCAAGGCAGTTGGGAGGATATCATTTGTGTAACCTGATACCCTTTATTAGCAGCTCTGTCCTGAGAATGAAAATGATTATAATCTAAAGTTGTACGACTGCTTAACACATCTCCTAAAGAATAGTTCAAACGATAGCGAAGTTGATGGTGAAAAATAGGAAGTGTTAGTGTTCCTTTACTACCTGTCCAGTCACGCTCTTTTTGTTTATAACGATACCTTAGATACATGGATAAATTGCTGTATGGAGTAAAAGTGCTTTGGAACAGACCATCTGTTCCGCGGGAGGGTTTATTCACTCTGTATTTTTTCCACGGAAAGGAAAATAAATCGAATGAGGCGAAAAACTTCCAATAAGCAAAAGGAGAAGTTTCCAAGCCGATATAATATCCCTGTTCATTTTGTGTCGTACTTCCTTCACCGAATGAATGGGCAAACATAGCCCAATAGTTATAAGAATAAAACCGATGTATCAACATGATTTGAGTGTTTTGAACCGGTGAATATTGCAAACGATTCAAAGAAGCCCAACCTTGTTTTCCGATTGCCGTCTCTCCCTGAAAAGAAAAACGATGCCATCGGTAAGCATAATCTATTCCCAGATTATAGAAGTTATTTCCATGAAGATTGTATTTGGAATAACCTGTTAATTCCGGTTCGTATGGTCGGTTGAAAAGGTAGTAAATACCGGTGATACCCAATCGGATACGGTTGTGTTGATAACTCACGTGTCCACCTGTTAATTGCATGGTGAACAGGTTCTTTTTATCCGCTTCCTTTTGACTTCGATGCAGCCCGGTTTTGTAGATAGAAGTGATTGTTCCATCAGTAATTACTCCATCCAGAGAACGGTGTGAATAGAAACCAGAAATATCCCAATCTTTTGTCAAAGAAACAGTGGCAGCTACTCCTCGAAAATAGTTGTATTCGTCAGCAGAAGAATGTTTCTTTATCCCGCTATTACGGTTATTGAAAGAAGAAGCGTAAACTGTTTTTCCCATCAAATAATCAGTACTAATCACCAGACCTTGTCCGAAACTAAGCCGATAGTTACCAACAGCTAATGCTTTTAATCGTCCACAATCTTTTAATAACAGATAAAAGGAATAATAATCATAGCCGTAGCGATTGTGTAAAGCTCCAAAAGGTTCTCCGGCATCTTTTTCAGCAACGACTCCTGCATAGAGCTGGTCACTATACCGAAAACTGTATTTCACAGAGTTATAAACAGAAGGTCCTAAATAGGTATGTTCATAACCTTTTCGTTTATAAAATGGTATATCAAAGCGGGTTAACAGTTCATTCTTTCCATACTTCGCTGCGTTTTTCAACAGGCTTTTCCACCGGAAAGCAGATTCATTGTTAATAGCTTTTATACAGACGAAAGGCAGTAAATATTGGATTGTTTGCTTATCCATCTCTTCTACCAGTTGAAGTTCATAGATGGTTTTCATCTGTCCATGTATATAGATGTAGGCCAACAGATGTTCAATCTGAATATCACTAAGGAAAGGAAACTGTTCGAGTTGTTCACGGGTAGCAACATTCAAATTAACTGGTTCTTGCATACGATTGGAAAGTTCTTCCAATTCATTTTCCCAATTAAGAGTATTAACAGAGTTATTAATATCGTTATTAACAGATAAATCTTCAAGAACATCTTCTAAAAGACTTTCAGAAAGGTTTTGAGCACTACAAGCAGGAATTATTAACAGGCTGTTTATAATACTTATCAACCGTAAAAGTTGAATAGTTTTCATCAATAAAATGGTTTATTCTTCCTGCTTTTTAACAGATAAGGCCGCAAAGATACTTTAAATAGGTTAACATCGAAGAGAAATGTCTGAATAATAAAATTTTAATTCTATTTTTGTATCGTGAAAAGGAGGCTTAACATAGTAGTAATGACGCTGTTTGCTATTGTTTGTTGTTCGTTGCGCCTGCAAGCTCAAGAAAAACAAAGCATCAATGGATATTTGGTTCCGATGTGTATCTACAATGGAGATACCATTCCATGTGTCCAGTTAAGAACTGTGTATATTTTCCGTCCGTTGAAATTCAAGAATGAAAAAGAACGCCAGGAATATTATCGCCTGATCCGCAATGTGAAAAAGGTATATCCTATCTCCAGAGAAATTAACCAAGCCATCATCGAAACTTACGAATATCTTCAGACATTACCCAATGAGAAAGCCCGTCAAAAACATATCAAACGGGTTGAAAAAGGATTGAAAGAGCAATATACTCCCCGAATGAAGAAACTTTCTTTTGCACAGGGAAAACTGTTGATTAAATTAATAGACCGCCAAAGCAATTCTACCAGCTATGAACTGGTGAAAGCATTTATGGGACCTTTCAAAGCGGGATTCTATCAGACTTTTGCTGCATTATTCGGAGCCAGTTTAAAAAAAGAATATGATCCGCAAGGTGAGGATAAACTAACAGAACGTGTGGTGTTGATGGTAGAGAACGGACAGATCTAAAATCAATCGGCTTATAAGTTTATCAACCTTATAAGCCAATTTATCAACTACTCAACCCTACTAGTTATCATTTCAAGAATTAACAAGCTTCCTGCAAGGTATTAATTTCTGTTTTCTCAGAAGTTAATACTTGAGTTCCCAGCTATTAATACTTATCATATAGGCTATTAATACCTGACAACTCAAGTATTAACAGCCTGAAAACGCACTATCAACAACTATAATAATAACTACCCAATACCCATAGAATCAACATGGCTCCATATAGTTATAAACAATACATAGTTATTGATTATAAATGAATTAACTAAGATATTAACTCGTTATAAACAACTTATTAACCAATCCTATATTATGGCTATTAACGTAACTTTTTGAACAAATCCCAAATCACAATACCGGTTGTTACGGAAACATTCAAAGAGTGTTTCGTTCCGTATTGAGGAATCTCTATACAACCATCCGAATGGTCAATAACCTCTTGTTGTACCCCTTTCACCTCGTTTCCCATTACGATAGCATATTTTCTAGTCTTATCCAGTTCCAGTTCGTCCAACATAATGCTTCCTTCCGCCTGTTCTACAGAATAAACGATATACCCTTCGTTTTTGAGGTTATCAACAGCATCAACAGCGTTATTAACATACTTCCAGTCGACAGTGAACTCTGCACCCAGTGCAGTCTTATGCATTTCAGGGTGTGGAGGAGTGGCCGTTATACCACACAGATAGATACATTCAATACGGAAAGCATCCGAAGTACGGAACACAGAACCTATATTGTGCAAACTACGAATATCATCCAGCACTACTACCAGAGGCAGTTTTTCAACCTGTTTAAACTCTTCGGCACTGATACGGTTCAGTTCTGTTATTTTCAGTTTACGCATACGTCTTTTCTTTTATTATGTTCTTGTCCACAAAGGTAATTCTTTTCAGTTAACAAGGTGTTGATAACGGTTTAAAACCTGTCAAAACTATCGGCAAAGATTTTGAAAAATAATTCTTGCATTATTCAAAAGAAGGTATAAGAGGCCTTCGTTATGAACATTCCAAAAAACTAACCCAAAACTTTCTACACAGACATAAACATATTTTTCAGCACTTATCTGCCTGTTTATATCCATAAAGTTTTTAACTTTGCACTTTATCAACAGGGAGTTAATAGCAAACTTCCATTTGATGGTATTTAACGATGCTTTCATTGATAATGAAGTAAGTAGGATAGAATATCTTGTCCTTTACATCAGTTCATAACCAACTCATAAAACAGAAGTATGGACTAATAACTTATCCGGCAAGAAAAATCATATTTATTTGCTAACATTATTAACAGGCTATCATCACTAACAAAGGATTTTTTTTAAAAGGAAAGAAATAAGAATATTATTATGAATGAACTCATAAAGGCTATTAACGAGCTAAAGAAAGAAAAGAATGCAATCATTCTGGGACACTACTACCAGAAGGGGGAAATACAAGACATCGCCGATTATGTTGGCGACAGTTTGGCATTGGCTCAATGGGCAGCCAAAACGGAAGCGGACATTATTGTGATGTGTGGCGTCCACTTTATGGGGGAAACGGCAAAAGTGCTTTGTCCGGACAAGAAAGTGCTGGTGCCCGACATGGCGGCAGGTTGTTCGTTGGCGGACAGTTGTCCGGCGGATCAGTTTGCGCAGTTTGTCAAAGAGCATCCGGGATACACCGTTATTTCTTATGTCAATACAACAGCTGCGGTGAAAGCGGTGACTGATGTGGTGGTGACTTCCACCAATGCGAAGCAGATCGTGGAAAGTTTCCCAAAAGATGAGAAAATAATCTTTGGCCCAGATAGGAATCTGGGGAATTATATCAACTCAGTTACGAACCGGAATATGTTGCTTTGGGACGGTGCCTGTCATGTGCATGAACAGTTCTCTGTTGAAAAGATTGTGGAATTGAAGACGCAGCATCCCGAAGCATTAGTGCTGGCACATCCCGAATGTAAGAGCACAGTATTGAAACTGGCTGATGTGGTAGGATCTACAGCTGCTTTGTTGAAGTATGCCGTGAACCATCCGGAAAACACGTATATTGTGGCTACCGAATCAGGGATTTTGCATGAGATGCAGAAGAAGTGTCCGCAGACGACGTTTATTCCTGCTCCTCCGAACGATAGTACGTGCGGATGTAACGAGTGTAGTTTCATGCGGTTGAATACGTTAGAGAAGCTCTATGAGTGTCTGAAGAATGAAGCACCGGAAATAACGGTAGATCCGGAAGTAGCGAAGAAAGCAGTGAAGCCGATTCAGCGAATGTTGGAGATTTCGGCGAAATTGGGATTATAATCTACTTTAAAGTAGTTTCTGTTATTGAATTAAAAGTATTCGGTTAATGACTATACAGAAAACTGTTAACTGTATCAATATAGGTATAATAAAAATCGAGCGTCTCAAAATTAAAGTGAGACGCTCGATTTTTATATCAAATAAGATTGTTTTTATTTTGCTTCTTCCGAAGTCTGCAACATTTGGAACAACTTATCCAGCTTTGGGGCCATGATAATCTCCGTACGGCGATTTTTACTTCTGCCTTCTACTGTTTCGTTATCGTCAACAGGCATATATTCACCGCGGCCGCTAGGCTGAATTTGCAAAGGATTCACATTATAATTCTTGATGAGGATACGAACTACGGAAGTGGCACGGATCACACTTAAATCCCAGTTGTCTTTGAATTGTACAGTATTGATCGGTTTGTTGTCCGTATGTCCTTCGATAAATACGTCGATGTCCGTCTGTTTGTTCAGTACTTCGGCCAGTTTGCCGAGAGCTTCCTCTCCACGTTTGTCCAGGCGAGCACTTCCTGACTGGAATAATAATTTGTCGGACATCGCTACATATACTTTTCCGTCTTTCTCGCGAACGGTCAGCTCGTCAGTACTAAAACCAAGTAATGCGTCTTTTACATTACTCAAAAGGTTTTGTACTTTATCGTTTTGCGCCTTAATCATGTCCTGCAATTCATTGATCGTGCGTTCTCTTTCGTTCAGCTCATTTTTCTTTTGGCTCAACAGCGCATTCAGTTTTTCCTGTTCAGTCATGTTGACATTCAACATACTCTGATATTGGCGGATACTATTCCCCATCTTGGTCGTATCACGCAAGAGGTTTTTGACTTGTGCCGATAGCTGGTTACCAACTTCGCGGGAGTTATTCAACAACTCTTGCAGACTGTCTTTGCTTGCGGTGGCTGCCATCTCTGCAAGCATGAACTTCTTTTTTGTTACACACGAAGTACACAATAGGAGCGTAAGTAAAGTAAATAAAGTAATTTTCTTCATTGTGTTTTATATTTTAAGTGGGTATGTATAATCAGCTTTGCAGAAACTCACAAAGTTTCTGTACAGCCAGTGCACGATGGCTGATTTGGTTTTTTATATCATTTCCCAATTCGGCAAAAGTCCGGTCATAACCTTCAGGCATGAATACAGGATCGTAGCCAAATCCGGAATCACCACGTTTTTCTTTGATTATTTCGCCTTTTATCACTCCTTCAAAGAGATACTCCTTTCCGTCCAGTATCAAAGAAATAGCGGTGCGAAATTGCGCTTTACGGTTTTCCTTTCCGTCCAGTTCGTGAAGAAGTTTGAGCATATTAGCCTGGGCGTCGTGTCCTTCACCTCCTGCATAGCGGGCGGAATAGACTCCGGGAGCGCCGTTCAAGGCTTCCACTTCCAATCCCGTATCATCGGCAAAACAATCCAGATGATAGTTTTTAAAAATATAGGAAGATTTTAATAACGCATTTCCTTCCAGTGTTTCAGCAGTTTCGGGAATATCCGTTTGGCAACCGATATCATTGAGACTTAGTAATTCTACTTGATCTCCCAAGATAGCGGCTACTTCTTCCAGTTTATGAGCATTATTGGTAGCAAATACAAGTTTGCGTTTCATCATCTTATTTTTTGTTTTAACAGGGTTGTTCAATACTTATCAACCGGTTATTATTTCACTTTTAGCTTATCGAATCCTTCGCCATACACACCGATAACGGAACTTTGAGAGATAAAAGCATTCGGGTCAATGCGTTTTACCAAACGGAAAATTTCGAGTGACTGACGTTTCTTGGCAAGTACTACCAACACTTTCACATTGTTTTTACTGTACCATCCCGTACCGTCGAGTACCGTTACTCCCCGGTCGGCGTCTTTAATGATACGGTCGGCTATTTCATCATATTTCTTGGAGAAGATGAAGAATTGAACCGATTGACGGGCACTGTTAATAATCCAATCGAGCACTACGCCAATGATGAATAAGGTGACGAAACCAAAAATAACCCGGCGCCAGTCATGAAATATAAAGTAACAGGAACTGATAATGAATACATCACAAATCATAATCATTCGTCCGAGTGATACATCTTTGTATTTATTGACGATAGCGGCGATAATATCTGTTCCACCCGTACTTCCATTGTAGTTGAAAGTGATACCCAGACCTACACCGCACATGGCTGCACCGATAATGCAGGCCATGAAATCCTGCCCTGTACCGAGTAACAACGGTTTACCGTCCGGCGTCATATCCGGTGCTTCTACGTAATTGTTCACTACTAACTGGAATAACCAAAGCAGAAAAGTCAGCGTAAAAATAGCATAAGTGGTTTTTATACTAAATTTTGGACCTAATACCCGGATTGCGAAGGTCATCAGCACTGCATTAATGATGAAGTATGACCATTGGATTGGGAATCCTGTTGCATAATAGATAATAGCCCCGATACCGGTAGTTCCTCCGGTAGTTATCTGATAGGGTAAAAGGAATGCTGCCCATCCTAAAGAATAGCTTATCAATCCGAGAGTGATGTAGATATAATCTTTCACTTCTCTCATTATTTCCGCTTTTGTCAGTTTATGCATAGGATTTATAATTATGTTAGGCACGGATTACACGGATTTCGTGGTTCTAATTAATCAAAACCGTGTTATCTGCGTAATCCGTGCCTAATTTGTTTTTAAACAACAACGTTTACAATCTTTTTCGGAACGACAATGACTTTCTTCGGAGTCTTGCCATCAATCCACTTCTGTGAACGTTCGTCGGCTAATACTGCCGCCTGGATAGCTTCCGAAGTTTCATCTGCTGCAAATTCCATATTGAAACGTGCCTTTCCGTTGAAAGAGATGGTATAGTTGATAGTGTCTTCTTTCAGATATTCTTCGTTGTATGCAGGCCATTGGGCGTCGAATACGGAAGTTTCGTGTCCCAGTACATCCCACAGCTCTTCGCTAACATGCGGAGCGAAAGGTGCAAGAGTGATAATGAGCTGTTCCAAAATCTCTTTTTTGCTGCATTTCAGGTTGAAGAGTTCGTTTACACAAATCATGAATGCGCTGATAGATGTATTATAAGAGAACTGTTCAATATCACCTGTCACCTTCTTAATCAATTTATGAAGGCTCTTCAATTCTTCTTTTGTTGCAGGTTCGTCCGTTACCAGATATTCGTCTGTACGGCTGTAGAACAGCGACCAAAATTTGCGGATAAAACGGTGTACACCGTCAATTCCGTTTGTATCCCACGGTTTGGATTGTTCTACCGGGCCAAGGAACATTTCGTACATACGAAGTGTATCCGCACCGTATTTTTCAACAATCATATCCGGATTGACAACATTGAACATTGATTTACTCATCTTTTCAACTGCCCATCCGCAAACGTATTTTCCGTCTTCGAGGATAAACTCGGCCGTTTTATATTCAGGACGCCATGCTTTGAATGCTTCCAGATCCAAAATATCATTAGATACGATATTTACGTCTACGTGAATAGGGGTAACTTCGTACTGATCTTTCAGGTTCAGCGAAACGAAAGTATTGGTGTCTTTGATACGATATACAAAGTTACTGCGACCTTGAATCATTCCCTGGTTTACTAACTTCTGGAATGGTTCTTCTATGATAGATACACCTACATCGTGCAGGAATTTATTCCAGAAACGAGAGTAGATCAAGTGTCCGGTAGCATGTTCGGTACCACCTACGTAAAGGTCTACATTTTTCCAGTACTGATCGATTTTCGGATCAACCAGTGCTTTATGATTGCGTGGGTCCATGTAACGGAGATAGTATGCCGAAGAACCGGCGAATCCCGGCATGGTGTTCAATTCCAGCGGGAAGACAGTTACATTGTCAATCTTCTCATTTTCTACTACACATTTGTTTACTGTGTCCCAAGCCCATTTAGTAGCGTGTCCCAATGGAGGTTCACCTGTTTCGGTAGGCAGGAATTTAGCTACTTCCGGAAGTTCCAGTGGCAGACAGTTTTCGTCGATCACGTAAGGCATTCCGTCTTTATAGTAAACAGGGAACGGTTCGCCCCAGTAACGCTGGCGTGAGAAGATAGCGTCACGCAGACGGTAGTTCACTTTCACACGTCCCAGATTATGTTCTTTTACATATTTCTTGGTTGTTTCTATCGCTTCTTTGATAGTCAGTCCGTTCAGCGAAAGATCGCAATAAGGAGTAACATCAAGACGCGGAGAGTTGCAAACGATACCTTCCTTGGCATCGAAACTTTCTTCGCTTACATCACAACCTTCTACCAACGGGCGAATTTCCAGTCCGAAATGTTTGGCGAATGCATAGTCGCGGCTATCATGTGCAGGTACAGCCATAATAGCACCTGTTCCGTATCCGGCCAATACGTAATCGCTGATCCAGACGGGCACTGCTTCACCTGTGAACGGGTTGATGGCATACGAGCCGCTGAATACACCGGTAACACTGCGGTCGGTGATACGTTCGCGTTCCGTACGTTTTTTGGTACGGTCAAGGTAAGCATCTACTTCTGCTTTTTGTTCAGGAGTAGTTAATTGTGCCACCAGTTCGCTTTCCGGAGCCAATACCATGAAGGTGACACCAAACATTGTATCTGCGCGAGTGGTGAAAATGGTGAATTCGAGATCACTGTCTTTTACTTTGAATTGCACTTCAGCACCTTCCGAGCGTCCGATCCAGTTTCTTTGAGTTTCTTTCAGAGAATCTGTCCAGTCGATCGTATCTAATCCGTCGAGCAGGCGTTGTGCGTAAGCAGATACACGCAGACACCATTGACGCATTTTCTTTTGTATAACAGGGTAGCCGCCACGTTCGCTGACTCCGTCCACTACTTCGTCGTTCGCCAATACAGTTCCTAATTCAGCACACCAGTTTACCATTGTTTCACCCAAATAAGCGATGCGATAGTTCATCAGGATTTCCTGCTGTTCTTTTTCGCTTTTGGCGTTCCACTCTTCGGCAGTGAAGCTGATATCTTCGCTGCAAGCGGCATTGAGTCCTTCGTTTCCGTAGATGGCGAAGGCTTTCTCCAGTTCTTCGATAGGACGGGCTTTCTGTTCGTCGTTGCAATAATAGCTGTTGAACATTTTTTGGAAAGCCCATTGGGTCCAGTGATAATATTCCGGGTCGCAAGTACGGATTTCACGGTTCCAATCGAAAGAGAAACCTATTTTGTCCAACTGCTCGCGGTAGCGGTCGATATTGTTGACGGTAGTGATAGCAGGATGCTGTCCGGTTTGGATGGCATACTGTTCTGCCGGCAGACCGTAAGCGTCATATCCCATCGGGTTGAGTACATTGAAGCCTTGCAGTCGTTTGTAACGGGCGTAAATATCCGAAGCAATGTATCCCAGCGGATGACCTACGTGTAGGCCGGCTCCTGATGGATAAGGAAACATGTTTAGTACATAAAATTTTTGCTTCGAATCATCTTCCGTAACTTGGTAGGTTTTCTCTTCTACCCACCTTTTCTGCCACTTCTTTTCAATTTCTCTGAAATTGTACTCCATAGTGATAAAGTTTTTATTTATAGTGATTTATACTGTTATTTCTAATTCGAGGCACAAATTTACGTGTTTATTTTCAGATAACCACGCTTTCTCTATTGACTTTATCGTTTTTATTTCGTATATTTGGGGAAATTAAAAATAGAAAATTAATAATGAAAGATATAAATATTGTGACATAAGTTCAATAGGTGGATGTGCGAAA
>NZ_DAWCXD010000016.1:0-54489 GCF_052357945.1 Bacteroides sp.
GGAAGAGTCCACATTATGTTTATCACTGTAATCAAGCTCCAAGTCTTAAGCTCTTATTGCGGGATTTCAAACTCTCTGACGACATCAGTTTGCGCTTTTCTAATTCGGAGTGGGCAGAATATCCTTTGTTTGCTGATAAGTATATTAATTGGATTGATGCATTGCCACAAGAAGAACAAGTCATCAATATCTTCATGGAATTGAGTGCACTTGGTATGGCTCAACCGTTATCTTCTAATATTCTTGAATTCTTGAAAGCGTTGCCGGAATGTGCAAAGGCTAAGGGAGTCACTTTCTCTACACCGACAGAAATTGTAACGAAACTGAAATCTGTGTCACAGCTCGATGTTGCATATCCGATGTCATGGGTGGATGAAGAGAGAGATACTAGTTGTTGGCTGGGTAATGTTATGCAACGCGAGGCTTTCAATAAATTGTATAGTGTAGCTGAACGTGTTCATTTGTGTGACGACCGTCGTATCAAACAGGATTGGGATTATTTGCAGGCTAGCAATAACTTCCGTTTTATGACAACGAAGAATAATGGTATGTGGTTGAATCGTGGAATCTATGATTCTCCTTATGATGCTTTCACTAACTATATGAATATTCTGGGTGACTTTATCAAACGGGTAGATGCACTATATCCTGCCGATGTAGACAGTGAAGAATTAAATTCTTTGTTGACTACAATTAAGAACCAGGGAGATGAGATTACAGAGTTGGAGAAAGAAGTGGCTAAATTGCAGGCAAAAGTGGAGGCTGCAAAGAAAGCAACTGTTAAGAAGACTGCTGATGCTAAAGAACCGACAGTAAAAGAAAAAGCTGTTGCTAAATCAAAACCTGCTGCAAAGAAAGCTGAAGTTAAGAAAGCTGCTGCGGAGCCGAAGAAGGCTACAGGTAAAGCAAAAAAGGCTACTGCTAAATAAGAAGAATAAGGCTTATTATATGTAGAAACCGTGAGTGAGATAAAATGCACTTACGGTTTTTTTATAATAGAGATTTAAGGGATTCTAATGAATGTCTTTGTTATAATGCAAAGAGTGAAATTTACCTTGCCGGCTTCATCTGAATATATCTATAAAATAATAGCACAGGTTGCTCTAATTGTAACCTGTGCTATTATTTTATAGATTATTTTACTTGTCTTTTATTTTGATTTTGTTCCGAAGTTTGTAGAGACAACTTCAAGTTTAAGTAAATGCTCTGGATGTAAAGGGTTGCCTTGAGCATCTTGTATGCTTCCTTTACTACCTCCTTTTAAACGTACATAACCAGGTTTCAGGTCATGTTGTATGCTAATAACATTGCTCGAAGAACCATAATAGCTATTACTTGAAGAAGAATCTGTGGTTACAAGTACTGGGATAAGTATGAACTTATTCCAATCACTATATTTTTCCCATTCTTCAATAGTAGTGACTGTTTGTTTCACTTTTTCTCCTGATGAATTGGTTATTTCGAGAGTCATCGGTAAGCTTTTTTCCGCTTTTTCTCTTTCTCCATCACCTAAACAATCATTAATCATTTGAGTAATGTTGTTGAATGTATATTGAGTAAAGCTAGTTGTCGTAGGAGTAAATAGAGATGAAGTTATACCATCACTAAGTTGATTACCTTTGAAGAAACTATCTTTATACTTTTTGCGTATTAATAAAACATTATTAGGAGTAGACATGCCAAACTTTTTATCACTCGTTTCATTATAGATCGGAATTCCTAATTTTACTGCATTTAGAGTATCTCCTTGAAGTTTCTCTGCTATTTGACTAACAGGAAGAGTTATTTGAGTAAAAATTCCTGCCGGACTTTTTAAGTAAGTCCAGTCGGGATTATCAATACACTTTTGAATAGCCACTTCATCGTTTTCTAACTGATTTGCTTGAATGACTTCGCGAGTAGTAGCAAAGGTACGATATCCATAGTAAGTAGAGTCTTTATACTCTCCATTTTCTTCTGCTACTTTCTTTTGCAATTTAAGACCAGTAATTGTATCGACAGCATAGCATTTATACACTACGTTCATTTGAGCTTGATTTATGTAAAGTACCGTACCATCACCGTAATCACTTTTTACATAAATTCCCTTAAAAATCTTCCTAAACTCTTTATTGTCAAGATTGACACCTAACTCATTGGCTTTTTTTATAATCTCTTTACCAATTTCCTTGGCAGCTTCGTCTCTGAAAGAAACATGAACACTAGGGACATACGTACTAAGATTACGAATAGAGTCTTTTACTGAAAGATCGACTGCTGTATAAGCTTTCGTGCCTAATAGGCTGTTGTCGGGATTTGCATGATCGTAATATTCTTCCGGATCAATATTGGTATAATAGGCATGTTCAGTATCTAAGTTTTTGTTTAATTCATAGACACTTAAACGACAAGCTGTTAACGAATCTCCAAAGTAACTACTATACCACAAGTAAAGCTCAATTGTATGTATGTTACCTATAAGCTTATTTTGACTGTTGTATATTGGCTCCACGTCATCTCCTAGTCCAGCTTCATCTACCATTACGCGGGTAGCTTTCTTCTTTTCGTCCAAAGCAGTACCATCATATACTCCAGGGAATGTCATTCCTGACGGGCAGTTGAGTTCTGCCAAGAAACCTGCCTGATAAGTTCCAAATGTTTCATCAGTAAACTTACCTACGTACCCCACATTAGTCATTGCATAAATCTCACCGGCATGAACGGATTCGGTAGTTACATCAAATGTAGATAGCTTTCCATTGATATTCTGGTCGCTTCCCGGAAACATTCCCAATCCCAGTCCGGCAGTGTTGTCATCACAACCCCAAAAGGTGATTGCCAGTAAAGCTATTAAGGCGTATTTTGCTTTCATGATCGTCGTATCTTGATTTTTTATACTTCTTCGTTTGCAGTGGCTTCCCATACTTGATCGTAGAACTCGTTGCAGGCATCTGCATAGTTTTCCGGGTTCTGGTAGTCAAGTACCAATTTGCCAGATTGGCGGGCATATTCAATAATAGCCTCGTCTACCTTTTCACTGTTTTGTATTACTCCGTCCGAATAGTCGACAGCGAGTTTGCAAAGAGCGGCGTAGTCTACCGGTTCCTTCAAATCACCTAAATCTTTCTTAGTAATACCTTTCAGCATCAGTTTTGTTGCGAAATCGTCGCTAAGTGTACTCTTGAAATCATCTTCATAAACAGAGAATACCACTTTAGCGTCGCGGAAAGAAGGCTCGTCTTTATAGGCTTTCTTAATATAAAGAGGAGCTAAAGCTGTCATCCAGCCATGACAATGAATGACATCAGGACACCAGCGAAGCTTTTTCACTGTTTCCAATACACCGCGTGCATAGAAAACGGCACGGCTATCGTTATCATCATATTCTATACCATTTTCATCCGTTGTCTGCATACGATTCTGGAAATAATCATCGTTATCGATGAAATATACCTGCATACGTGCGGATTGGATAGAAGCAACTTTTATAATCAAGGGGTGGTCAGTATCGTCGATAATCAGGTTCATACCAGAGAGGCGGATCACTTCGTGCAGTTGATTTCTGCGCTCATTGATATTTCCCCATTTAGGCATAAAGGTTCTGATTTCACGGCCTTTTTCTTGTATCGCCTGTGGAAGGTTTCTACCTATATTGGCCATTTCGGATTCTGAAACGTAAGGTGTAATCTCTTGAGTAATAAATAAAACTTTATTCGCCTTTGTCATAATAACAATAGTTCACTATAATATTCTGCAAAGATACGAAAAAAAAGACACATTAAATAAGATATTCTTTCTTTATGTGGCAAATATTAGTTTATTTTGCAGAGTTTTTGCAAACGAGTAAAACATAAACCAATTGACGAAAATGAAAGTAGTGCACACTATCAAGGACTTACAGGCAGAATTGACTGCCCTAAGAGCCCAAGGTAAAAAGGTGGGACTGGTTCCTACAATGGGTGCTTTACATGCGGGACATGCATCTCTGGTAAAGCGCAGCGTAAGTGAGAATGGTGTAACTGTTGTGAGTGTTTTTGTGAATCCCACACAGTTTAACGATAAAAACGACTTGGAGAAATATCCGCGTACATTGGATGCAGATTGCCGTTTGTTGGAAGAATGCGGGGCGGATTTCGCTTTTTCTCCTTCAGTTAGCGAAATGTATCCGGAACCGGATACCCGTCAATTTAGCTATGCACCATTGGATACGGTGATGGAAGGAGCTTTCCGTCCGGGACATTTTAACGGTGTTTGCCAAATTGTCAGCAAGCTGTTTGATGCTGTACAGCCGGATCGTGCATATTTCGGAGAGAAAGACTTCCAGCAGTTAGCGATTATTCGTGAGATGGTTCGACAATTGAAATATAACCTTGAAATTGTAGGTTGTTCAATTGTACGTGAGGAAGACGGACTGGCATTGAGTAGCCGGAACAAACGTTTATCTGCAGAAGAACGTGAAAATGCTTTAAATATTTCTCGCACCTTATTTAAAAGTCGTAACTTTGCAGCCACTCATACAGTGAGCGAGACGCAAAAGATGGTTGAAGATGCGATTGAAGCCGCTCCGGGTTTGCGTATGGAGTATTTTGAGATCGTAGACGGAAACACATTGCAGAAAATTAGCAATTGGGAAGATACTTCCTATGCAGTAGGATGCATCACAGTGTTCTGTGGAGAGGTCCGGCTGATCGATAACATTAAATATAAAGAATAACTAAAAAGACGAAACCTTATGATGATTGAAGTGTTGAAGTCGAAAATTCATTGTGCACGTGTCACGGAGGCAAATCTGAACTACATGGGTAGTATCACGATTGATGAAGACCTGCTGGATGCTGCAAACATGATTCCGGGAGAGAAAGTGTATATCGCTGATAATAACAACGGTGAACGCTTTGAAACCTACATTATCAAAGGTGAACGCGGTTCGGGCAAAATTTGTCTGAATGGTGCTGCTGCCCGCAAGGTGCAACCCGATGATATTGTGATAATCATGTCCTATGCATTGATGGATTTTGAGGAAGCCAAGTCGTTTAAACCGGCTGTAATTTTCCCTGATCCTGCGACGAACAAAGTGGTAAAGTAGAAAGTATCTTTGATATTTGAAATAAGAAAAGCCCCGTTTACATTTCGTAAACGGGGCTTTTCTTATTCTACTTTTTATGCCGGGGGTGATCGATGTTCTACCCACGTGTGAGTTGGTTTTAGCCCACCTCTCGATAAACTTCCGCCCACGTGTCAGATGTAGTTATCCCACGTGTTAGGGAAGTTTAGCCCGGGTGTTAATAAGCGGCAGTTAGTTGCCGGCGTTTGTTTTCAGTTGCTCATTCATAGCAGCGGCAGCTTTACGGCCATCACCCATCGCCAGAATTACGGTAGCTCCACCGCGAACGATGTCGCCACCTGCGTAAATCATTGGGATAGAAGATTCCATGTTGTCATTTACTGCGATAGTTCCTTTTCGTCCTAATTCTAGTCCTTTGATAGAGCTTGGAACAATCGGGTTGGGAGATACCCCAACGCTGACAATGGCCAGGTCTATATCGATTGTTTCTGTTGCTCCCGGGATGGCTACAGGACTACGACGTCCGGAAGCATCTGGTTCGCCTAATTCCATCTTTTGCAGAATAACCTGTTTTACGCAACCTTGTTCATCAGCAATATATTCGATAGGATTATGCAGAGTGAGGAATTCAACTCCTTCTTCTTTGGCGTGTTTTACTTCTTCGATACGCGCAGGCATTTCTTCTTCCGAACGACGATAGATAATAATAGCACGTTCAGCGCCAAGACGTTTTGCCGTACGGACAGAGTCCATAGCTGTGTTACCACCACCGATTACTGCCACATTCTTACCGAATGCTACCGGAGTGTCCGAATCTTCGCTGGCGGCATCCATCAAATTGACACGGGTGAGGTATTCATTTGAAGACATGATATTGATAGAGTTCTCTCCCGGGATATTCATAAAGTTTGGCAGTCCGGCACCGGAAGCCACGAATATTCCTTTGAAACCTTCCGCTTTCAAGTCTTCTACACCGATAGTCTTTCCTACAATACAGTCTTTGATGAAGTTAACGCCCATCTTACCGAGGTTGTCGATTTCTACGTCTACAATCTTGTTTGGCAAACGGAATTCGGGGATACCGTATTTCAATACACCGCCAATTTCATGCAACGCTTCGAATACAGTTACATCATATCCATATTTAGCCATATCTCCGGCAAATGCCAATCCTGCAGGTCCTGAACCGATAACAGCTATTTTAATGCCGTTTTTCTCTGCAATGACAGGTACGGAGATTTGTCCGCTTTCACGTTCGTAATCAGCTGCAAAACGTTCCAAATAACCGATAGCTACCGGCTTTTCATTCATTTTCAGATGAATACATTTTGATTCGCACTGTTTTTCTTGTGGGCACACACGACCGCAAACTGCAGGGAGCGCACTTGTTTCTTTCAATGTTTTAGCAGCTTCGAGGAATTCGCCGCGTTCGATATTCTTAATGAAGCGGGGAATATCAATGCCTACCGGACAACCTTCCATACATCCCGGATTAGCACAGTCGAGACAGCGTTTCGCTTCTGTAACAGCCTGTTCCGCTGTTAATCCTTGATTAACTTCCTCTTTACGGCTGTGTGAACGGTATTCAGCATCGAGTTCATTCATCTCTACACGAGGAATAGCCGTACGTTCTTTTGGCTTCATGGATTTACGTAATTCCTGTCTCCAAGCAGCATTACGACTTTTTTCATCTATTTCTTTGGTTGCTTCACATTCCGATTCCAGCTTATGCATTTCTTCGCGTTCGATATTCTTGAACGCACCCATACGTTTCAGCATTTCGTCGAAATTCACTTGGTGACCGTCGAATTCCGGACCATCTACACAAACGAATTTAGTCTTTCCTCCTACAGTGATACGGCAAGCACCGCACATACCTGTTCCGTCCACCATGATCGTATTTAGCGAAACATCTGTCGGAATTTCATATTTTTTAGTCAGCAAGCAAACGAATTTCATCATGATGGCAGGGCCAATAGCGAAACATTTGTCTACTTTCTCACGTTTGATAACTTCTTCTACACCTTCTGTCACCAGACCTTTCCGGCCGTAAGAACCGTCATCCGTCATGATAATTACTTCGTCAGAGCTTTCACGCATTTCTTTTTCCAAGATGATAAGATCTTTATTGCGTCCAGCCAATACGGTGATAACACGGTTACCGGCAGCCTTCAAAGCCTGTACGATAGGAAGCATCGGAGCCACACCTACACCACCACCAGCGCAGATTACTGTTCCGAATTTTTCTATATGGGTAGCTTGTCCGAGTGGGCCTACTACGTCAGTGATATAATCGCCTTCATTCAGCTCGCAGAGACGGGTAGAAGAAAGCCCGACTTCCTGCACTACCAGAGTAATGGTGCCCTTTTTTAGATCGGAACCTGCGATAGTCAATGGCATACGTTCTCCTTTTTCGCCTACACGTACGATGACGAAGTGTCCGGCCTTACGAGATTTAGCAATTAAAGGAGCTTCAATTTCAAATTTGAATACTTTTTCAGAAAAGCGTTCCTTGCTAATGATTTTGTTCATTATCTAATTAATTTGTTGTTTTTATTACGTAACTGCTATCAGAATGATATAAATTTTGGCAAAGATACAGCTTATTTGCGAAATATAAAAGAAAAGCCACTCTTTTGATGAGTGGCTCTCTATATAAGGGTGCTTTTATTAGTCTGTCAGATCAAGTCTTAGTCTATCATGTCGAAGCCGCAGTACGGAACCAACGCTTTCGGAATTCTAATGCCTTCCGGAGTCTGGTTGTTTTCGAGTAGGGCAGCAACGATACGTGGCAGTGCTAATGCTGAACCGTTCAGTGTGTGGCAGAGTTCGGTTTTCTTTTCTGCATTACGGTAACGGCATTTCAGACGATTGGCCTGATAGGTGTCGAAATTGGATACGGAACTTACTTCCAACCAGCGTTTCTGTGCCTCTGAATATACTTCGAAGTCGAAACAAAGGGCAGCAGTGAAACTCATATCACCACCACAGAGGCGGAGGATACGATATGGAAGTTCCAGTTTTTGCAACAGACCTTCTACGTGGTCGAGCATTTCCTGATGAGATTGTTTGGAGTGTTCCGGTTTGTCAATGCGAACCAATTCTACTTTGGAGAATTCGTGCAGACGATTCAGGCCGCGCACATCTTTACCATAGGAACCAGCTTCACGACGGAAACATTGTGTATAGGCACAATTCATGATTGGCAACTGTTTTTCTTCCAAAATTACATCACGGTAGATGTTGGTTACAGGTACTTCTGCTGTCGGGATCAGATATAAATCATCTACTTCGCAATGATACATTTGTCCTTCTTTGTCAGGAAGCTGTCCTGTGCCATAGCCGGAAGCAGCGTTAACTACTGTTGGTGGCATGATTTCAGTATATCCGGATTTGCGTGCTTCGTCCAGGAAGAAGTTGATAAGAGCGCGTTGAAGTTGTGCGCCTTTACCTTTATATACAGGGAAACCTGCACCTGTGATTTTTACACCCAGGTCGAAGTCTATTAAATCATATTTCTTAGCCAGTTCCCAGTGGGGGAGCGCATCTTTAGGAAGTTCAGTTTCCATACCTCCCATTTTTTCCACTACGTTATCTTCAGCGCCTACACCTTCGGGTACACTGTCGTAAGGAATGTTGGGGATGGTATAAAGTACATTCTGCATATCTGTTGCAGCCTGTGTCATAGCGGCGTCTAATTCTTTGTTACCTTCTTTTAGTTCGGCAACGCGGGCACGTGCAGTTTCAGCTTCCTCTTTCTTGCCTTCTTTCATCAGTTGACCGATGGTGCGTGAAAGCGAGTTAACCTCTGCCAGATTCTTATCTAATTCATTTTGTGTGCTACGTCTCTTGTCGTTAAGAGCGATCACTTGGTCGATCGTTTCCTTTGCATTTTTGAAATGCTTCTTTTCCAGTCCGCGGAGTACCGCCTCTGTGTTTTCTGTAATTTGTTTAATGGTAAGCATATCTATACTTTTTATGAACTTTCTTATTTAAGGCTACAAAGATAAAGAAAAAACGAATAATCAAGCAAATATATGTGTTATATATAATATATATGATATGTCTATGATATATATATAATACATGTATTGAGCTGTATAATAAACATATGTGCAGTGAATGATATATATATGTCTCTTTTAGAGTGATATATAAAACTCTGGTTGTGTAAAAAGAAAGGAGATGTAATCCATTGGATTACATCTCCTTCTCTTAAATATTTTCAGTTGTGCAATTATGCCTCGGTAGCAGGAACAACAGAAACATATCTTCTGTCTTCTTTGCCAACTTTGAAGCTAACTGTACCATCTACTAAAGCGAAAAGAGTGTGGTCTTTACCCATTCCGATGTTTTCACCCGGGTGGAATTCAGTACCTCTTTGACGAACGATGATGTTACCTGCTTTGCAAGCTTCGCCACCAAATATCTTAACGCCTAATCTTTTACTTTGTGATTCGCGGCCGTTCTTAGAACTACCGACACCTTTCTTATGTGCCATTTTTTCTTACTTTTTAATTGATTAAGCTACTACTTCTGTAATTGTTAATTCAGTGAACTGTTGACGGTGACCGTTCAGTTTTCTGTGTCCTTTTCTTCTTTTCTTGTGGAAAACAAGAACTTTGTCGCCTTTAACCAAGTTTGAAACAACCTGGCAAACAACTTTAGCGCCTTCTACGGTAGGAGCACCTACTGTTACGTTTCCGTCTTTGTCTACCAAAAGAACTTTTTCAAATTCTACTGTTGAACCGTTTTCTGCACCTTCGATGTGGTGAACGAACAACTTTTGACCAGCTTCTGCTTTAAATTGCTGACCGTTAATCTCTACAATTGCGTACATCTTATATATAAATGTATAAGTTAGCTCCGGCGGGTGGTCTTTAATCACTTAAAGAACTCTTTATCGAACCCGTTGCGGAATAATCGGGCACAAAAGTACTATTTTTATTCGTTCCCGACAAATATTTCTTTTATTTTTTATAGGAGATAAAATGATTACGGCAAATAAATGAGCATTTTAGCTCTCATTGTAGCCTATTGGACTAATTCTCCTAAATTTTGCATAATGATTTTGTGTGGATAAACACGAAGTTCCTCTGCAGTTGTCATTCCGTTCAGCACACCTGCAAAATCGACTCCTGCATTCTGCGCTGTTTCGGCATCTACGGTGCTATCTCCGATATACAATGTCTCTTCGGTGCTACTTCCCAGATGTTCCAATGCAAATTTAACTCCTTCCGGCGAAGGTTTCGGTGCTTTAACATCTTCTCCTCCCACTACTATATCAAGAAAATCCTTAGGCAGATATTCTTCCAGATAACTCAATATCCGGAAACGATACTTAGTAGAGATAATTCCGACGCGGGCGCCCCGTTTCTTCAATTCTTTCAGCGTAGACAATGTGTCGGGGAAAAGACGGGTATTTACATTCATGTGCACATCAGCTTCCAGTCTGTACTCCTGCCGGAAGGCCTCCAGCTGTGCCGGGTCGGTAATTCCGGTAAGGATACTGAATGATTCTTCCAATGTTTTGCCGATTGTACGCTTGATAGCTTCATCAGTAACGGTTAAATACTGATGCCGGGTAAGCACAATTCTGAAACACTTAACGATACCACGCGACGAATCGGCTAGTGTGTAGTCGAAATCGAATAAATAGGTTTTGTAGTTCATTGGGGAAAACTTTTCCGCAAAAGTACTAAATACTTTTTTTATTTCACAGCTTCTACCGTGTATCCTTGTCTTTTTAGTAAGTTTAATAATCCTTTTTCTCCGGGGAGGTGCAGGGCGCCTACTGCAACAAAAGTCGGGGCAGCCTTCATGATTGCCGGTAGTTTTTCAGCCCATGTTTTATTACGGTTGTAAATCATAGCATCTTCTTCGCCGGGAAGTGCGTCACATTGATCGCCTTTACGCTCTTCGCTGATTTTAAGCATGGTGTTCAGATCTTGTTTCATGTAGGCGTTTGTGAGCCTTTTCAGGTTTTCTACTTCAGTCTCTATATGGTTAAGAGTGCACACTAATAGTTGTGCTTGCCGTTGTAGTGAAGTGCCATTGAAAAGCAGGTTGAATTGGAATTCTGCAGTTTCCAGTCCGTCCACCTTTTTTCCGTTTTGGATGGCTTGGCTCTGAAAGAATGTGTCGAGTTGCTCTTGCGGGTTGAATTTCCCTATATGTTTTACGTAAGCCATCACCACTACATTATTTAATAAGAAGGCAGGTTTTAGCTTCGGAGCCATATTTAAATCTACCATCAGGTTTTCTTTGCAGAATTTATTAGCAGTCTCAAAGTCTTTCGGAGAAAGGAGAGAGTTCAGCGTGGTATCACTTTCAATCATCATTGCCTTTTGCATCTTTTCCATGGTGGCAGGCGATTGCATTTCCGACATTTTCATCTCTCCATATACTTGTAGAGTTTCATTCATAGCCTTTTTAAGTCCGGCAATGCTATCCATGATGCTGAACGGTGCCAGATGGTGAGTGCCTATGATATAGGAAGGTTGGTTCAGTCCGTTGCCGGACACTTTCCATAAAAGCTGTGCATTGGCGCTGAATGCCACGCAAATAAATAGAACTGCTCCGATGAATGATTTCATAATTTTATATCATTAGAAGTTGATAATTAACGTATCCTGCCGCCGCTTATCCAGTGTTTGGTATAATAGTTCTCGTTCAAGTTGCTGACGATCACTCCTTTACTGGTGCTGGAATGAATAAACTTACCGTTTTTGAGGTAAATGCCTACATGAGCTACTTTATTTTTTGAACGACTGCTGGTGAAGAATACCAAGTCTCCTTCCCGGAGATTCCGCTTGGCGACTTTATTACTTTCTTTTTTCAGATCTTCCGTGTTACGCGGCACTTGGGTGCGGTATACCTTACGGTACACTTGATAAACTAATCCCGAACAGTCGGCTCCTCGTTTCGAATCACCTCCACCACGATAGGGAACCCCTATCCAGTCGGCTGCTTCCAGATAGAGCTTATGGTTATCCTCCATATTAATATCTACCCCCAACAATATAGAAGCTCGCGCCAATGCTTGATAATCCAGCCGGGGCGCGGAAGTGCGGCAGGAACTAAGGCTGGCAACCAGTCCTAATAAAAGGATGAATTGCAGGAAGTATCTTTTCTTTTTATCAGGTTTCTTTATACTAGACTTATGGCTATCAGACTTTTCTGTTATATATCTCATCATCATTAGTTTATGCAATAATTTGGGTAAGGATGAATACTTACCATTCATTATTTTATCATTCCCTATTTACCGTTTACTCTTCTTCTACATTAAAATAATCCTCCAGTTCTTTCTCTGCGGAGTTGTCCTCGTTGATAATATCCCGGATGATGACACCGTGTTCCAATAAAGCGATCCTCGGACATACATCTACGGTATGATTGAGGTTGTGACTGGATATAATAACCGTAGCTTGATGCTCCTCATTATATTTCTTGAGCAGATGTTTGATGATAGACTGAGAACTTGGATCGAGGAAGTTGAACGGTTCGTCCAGTATCAATAATTGCGGGTAATGAAGCATGGCAGAAATAATTCCGATCTTTTGCTTATTACCTGCGGAGTAGTTGCGGATTAGCTTCTTGTGCCCGATCACTTCTCCACTCATAAAACGTTCGAAAGGAATCAGACGTTCGTCCACTTCTTCTTTCTTTAGTCCGTACATCTTTCCGATGAAATAGAAATATTCTTCCGGAGTGAGATAATCAATCAGAAAACCATCGTCAATGAAAGCACCGGTAATGCTTTTCCAGTCTTCGCTTTGGCTGACATCAATATCATTAATAATCACCTTACCATCATCTGCTTTTAGCAGATCCAGCATGATTCGGAAGAGAGTTGTTTTACCGGCACCGTTGTTTCCCACCAATCCGAGCATATCGCCTTGATTGATTTCGTAGTGTTCTATGTCTACGGCAATCTTCTCACCGAAATTCTTTTTAAGTTTGTCAATGATAATCATGATCTTCAATGTTTATATGGTTAATGATTCATGAGCGTTTATTGGCGGCTGTCTCTGAAGCCTTCCATGTTTTCGTATCGCCGTTTCATGAAACGATGATATACATTTTTAATCCATAAAGGAGAAGTCAGGGTAAATCCGAGACCGACAACTAACAGAATTATGTAAGTGATTGTTTCACCTAAAAATGCATTTAATAGACTGTATAAGATGAGAGGCACACCGAAAGCAGCGAAATTAACCACCATCTGTATAGCGCTATTCGTTTGCCGGCTTGCCACTTTCTCGTTTAAGGGTACCGTCTGTTTGTTGTAGACAGCCAGTTGGAAAAAACAGAAATAAATAAAGCCGATGGTATAGAAAAACCAGGCGAAGGCGCCCAGTAAAGTGAGTTTATTCATGATGATGGCGGGAATCATGAGTATGAAAGGTATGATTTCGCCAATGCTGTATGTGTAATATTTGGCTTTCAGCAGACTCATAATTGATTCTTTACGAGACATCAGGCCATCAATGTAATTACCTTCGAATGACATAATCTGTGAAAGGATAATCATTCCGAATACGGCAAAGTTGTATACACAGATGAAAGAAGTCATGAAATTCCCGTCGTAGACACTGGAAAAGCTAAGTGCGACGGAGAAAGCCACCACTACAATTGCGATATTGCGTAATGCACCTTTGCAGCGGCGGTTGCGTAAAAGCATTTTCAGTTCCAGCCTCATATATTCGCCAACTTCCCCGTAGCGTTCGAAGAATTTATATTCGGAGACATGTTTAATCTGGCTATCTTCTACTTTTGCCAGCTCTGCATAGATAAGTCCGGACATGATCTTGCGGTTAATCAGCCATAAAATGGCAATCACAAGTATGGTACCGAGAAAATAGAGAATGTTGCCCTGTATATATCCGTCTCCCAGATCCATGAAGAAATAGAAGAGAGGACTATCTTCGGGAATGAAAAGAAGGCAGCCTATTCCACCGTAGAAAGCGATAGGTAATAGAATCCACCAAATACGTTCGTTGATAAGAGTGCGACAAAGCAAGTACCAGTAATTATTGGCAATAATCAATAGCAAGATACCGATAAGATAGGTGATGACACCGGGGATACCGAAAAACTTGGTAATAGTGATGAAGGAAAAAGGGACAAACAGAAACAACCAGAACAGGTTGAACAGGCTTAGTCCCGAGCGGATCAGTAAGAAGTCGATGACACGAATTCGTTTAACCGGCAGCAGGAGGTAAGGTTTTACCTCCTGCGTCGGTGTTTTTTGAAACGGAACACGCAACAGAAAGTCCAGTGCCAGGATAAAGATCAGAACCACTGCGTTCATCACATGATATGGTTCCCGATTGGGAACCATATCAGAAAATCCGAACGCGAACGTCGTACCGAAGAATATCAGGTAACCGGCCCAGAATGCGCCCATGATATAACCGAGTATTTTAGCAACTTTGTTCTTTTCATACATCGGATGCCGTTTGGCGGCAAGCCTTCCATGTTTGCGTAATTCGTTGAATATCATCATTCGGTAGATATACTAGAGAATTTTTATTTGTTTTCTTCCGGCACGGTCATGATGACTTGAATTTCGTTGTTCTGTTTCAGCAATTTGGCGAGGAAGTCTTGCACTTCTTTCGCTGTAATGCTGTTGACCAACTTTTCATAGTCTTTTGTATTATCTACACCCGTGTAGAGGTATTCGTCCATATTATTAAGCCAATAGCCGTTTTCTTTCTGGGCGTCTTTATACTTCTTCAGTATATATTCTTTGATCTTCTGCATGTGTTCGGCAGACGGACCTTCTTTTGCCATTTTGTGAAGTTGTTCTACAACAACAGCAGACAATTTATCTTTCTTGGCAGGGTCAGTTTGGAATACAATCTGAAGAACAAGTTCCTCTTTCGGGTATTTACCAAGACTTCCGTTACAGCTTACACCGTATGTACCTCCTTCTTTTTCACGGATTTCAGCAGTGTAAACCAAATCCAGAGCCTGATCTAAGAAGCTAAGCAGGACATTGTTGCGCAAGTCATATTTGCAAGTGCCGCTATAAAGGAACATGATGGTAGCCATCGGAGTTTCCTGTGCTTTCGCAAATACATTTTTGATCTCTCCCTTGCGGATGTCCATCTTGTTATCTTTGAAAGTTTCTTTACGGTTGATAGATGGCAGACCTCCCAGATATTTGGCGATTAACGGTTTCATTGTAGCCAAGTCTACATTTCCTACCAGGAAGAAAGTGAAATCACTTGCATCTTTGTAGCGGTCTTTGTACATTTCAAGAATACGGTCATAGTTGATCTGGTCTACCATGTTTTCTTTCATTCTGATAGCGCGTGGATGGTGACCGTATAGTACGCTTGTAATAGTGTCACTGAAAGCAGTCATCGGGTTAGCGTCGGCATTTTGAAGTTCAGCTTTCAGACGGTTCTTGTAAGATTCGAATGCTTCATTATCCTTACGCGGAGATGTGAAAGTCAGATAAGTAAGCTGCATCATTGTCTCAAAGTCTTTCGGAGCACAGCTACCGGAAACTGTTTCCGTAGTGTTGCCGATACCCGCACCTACGTTTGCACGTTTGCCGGCTAAAGCTTTACCCAGATCCACTTTGCTGAAATTACCGATTCCACCTACCAGAGCTACCCCGTTTAATTGAGAGATATTGATAATTTCTTCGTTCGGGAATACGCTGGTACCACCGAGGCTTACACCTTTCATTACAATCTGGTCAGCCTTGAAATCAGTTGGCTTCACATATACGGTTACGCCGTTGGAAAGTACCAACTTAGTCGTACCATAGATTTCACCAGCTTTTTCAGAAACAATCTTGCCACCTTTAATATCTTCAGAGATTAGCGGTTCGTTAGAAACTTTATCTTCATAAGGTTTCAGATCGAATGACTTCATTTGTTTCAATAAAGCAGCAATTTCTTCTTTAGTAGGGTATTTTGCTCCTTCTTTTTCCGGACCGGCCAGCAAAACCACCTGATTGTTGTCAGTGATTAGTTGTTGCATCACCTGATTGACAGCTTCTACAGGGATATTCGGAGCCAGTTTGTTTACCAGTGTATATTCAACTTCGATTCCCGGAATCGGTTCTTTTTCAAGGAAATTGTTAACGTATTCGTTGACGTAAGAACCACTTTTAGTCTTTTCACGTTCGTTGTAAGCAGATTCTACGGCTTGCAGATAGTTGGCGCGTGCGCGTTCATATTCTGATGCGGTAAATCCGAAGCGGCGTGCACGTTCAGCTTCTTCCAAAACTGTTTTCATTGCTAAATCGATACCGTCTATTTTGCTGCTTGCATCAAGTGCGAGGGCTTCTTTAGTCTTGGCAAGGAAATAGTTTCCATATTCTGCGCTTGCACTAGTGAAAGGAGGATTAGCAGTTTGGCGGAGTTCGTTCAAACGGTTGTTCAGCATATTCATAGCCATGCTGACCATATACTGAGTAGCATAATAAGCAATGGTATTTTTCAAAGAATCCGGTGTAGCGTCTTGTTTGAAGAAGATGTTCACATAAGGATTCTTCACTTCCTTGTCTGTACCGATATAGATCAGCGGTTCCTGATTATCTGCCACTGGATAGTAGATACGTTCGGCCGGGTTTACCGGAGCTTTTACATCTGCAAATACCTTTTTCAGTTTAGCTTCAATTTCATCTACATTGATATCACCTACAATAACGATTCCTTGTAAGTCCGGACGATACCATTTCGCATAATAATCGCGGATATCCTGATAAGGGAAGTTGTTGATAACATCAATACTTCCGATAGGCATACAGTCTGAATATTTAGAATCCGGATACAGAGTCGACTGTGCATCAGTCATGATGCGAAGCATACCACTGTTGCGGCTTCTCCATTCTTCGCGGATAACGCCACGCTCTTTGTCAATTTCCTTGTCGGCAAGGTTGATAGCGTTCGACCAGTCGTGAAGGATCAGCAGACAAGAGTCTACCACGTTTATATTTTCAGTTGGTACGTTGCTGATGTTGTACACCGTCTGGTCGACACTGGTATATGCATTCAGGTTCGTGCCGAATTTGATACCTTTTGTTTCACACCAGGGCACGATGCCAAGTCCGGTTTCATCACCCGGGAAGTGCTTTGTTCCGTTGAAAGCCATGTGCTCCAGAAAGTGAGCCAGACCACGTTGTTGCGGTTCCTCAAGAATGGAACCTACTTTCTGGGCGATGTAGAATTCAACTCGTTTTTCGGGAAGGGCGTTGTGGCGAATGTAATAGGTAAGCCCGTTGTCTAGTTTACCGATACGCACATTCTTGTCTACAGGTAACTCTTGCATGGGTTGTGCAAGTACGAGCTGGAAATTGCAGCATATAAAAAGGACTGCAATAAATAATCCACGTAATAAATGTTTCATGTTCTATTTAGTTTAAATAAATATTTCTGTGTTATTTGTCGTTGTGCTTGGTTGTAAATCACAAATAGACAGGGAAAAGAGTTATTTTATAGCTTCCCGTATCCTGACTAGCTTAGTTAACAGTCCTTCCAGAAGGTCTAACTTTAACATATTGGCACCATCGCTTTTTGCTATGGCAGGGTTTTCATGTGTTTCGATGAATATTCCGTCGGCACCTACGGCGATACCTGCTTTGGCGACAGTCTCTATCAACTGCGGCATTCCTCCCGTTACCCCACTGGTCTGGTTGGGTTGCTGCAAGGAGTGAGTGACGTCCAGAATCACCGGATAGCCGAATGATTGCATTTCGGGGATACCACGGTAGTCTACAACAAGATCCTGATAGCCGAAAGTTGTTCCGCGTTCGGTAAGCATCACATTCTTGTTTCCGGCTTCCACCACTTTGTCGGCAGCAAACTGCATTGCCTGCGGTGAAAGGAACTGTCCTTTCTTGATGTTAATCGTTTTTCCGGTTTTGGCTGCGGCAACCAACAAGTCGGTCTGGCGACAAAGAAAAGCCGGGATTTGAAGTATGTCCACGTATTCGGCTGCAATGGCAGCTTCATCTGCGGTATGGATATCGGTTACGGTGGGGACTCCGAAAGTCTCATGTACCTTTCTCAATACTTTGAGTGCTTTCTCATCGCCAATGCCGGTAAACGAATCCAGACGTGAGCGGTTTGCCTTACGGTAAGAACCTTTGAATACATAAGGAATTTGCAGTGCTTCGGTGATCTTTACTACTCGTTCGGCAATGCGCATTGCCATTTCTTCACCTTCTATCACACACGGACCGGCCAACAGGAAAAAGTTGCCGGCGGGGTTGTTCTTAAGTTCTATCATTTTATTATTTACCAATTACAAATTATCAATTAGATTGTGAGTATATGTTTCTCTCCTTGGGTGGAGTGATCCTGATTAGTTGGGGATGATAAGCGTTGTCTTTTCCGGGAGCACGCCTACTTCTAAAGGAAAATGTTTAGGCAACAAACGCCCGTCCAAATCCACCGCTGCATTCTGTGCCCGGAGTACCTTTACTTTTCTCGTCCGGTAGCTTTTCACCACTTTGTGATTCAGGATTCTTCCCTGAATCAGCATCCATAACCCGGAAATAATTTGCAGGAATTCCGGGCGGTAGATTACAGATACATCCAGCCATCCGTTGTACGGAACGGCACTGGGAGTTTGTCCCCATCCCCAGGCACTGCCTATACATACGGTCATGATGCGTCCGCGGATATGTTCATCATTGATGCGGAGATGCATTCTGTAGAGTTTCCGTTCGAAGATGAGGGAGAACAGGGCGGCAATGTATGAAAGGAACTTCACCCCCCAGAAACGTTTGGTCTGATCGGTGATTTTAACGATTCGTGCTCCCAGTCCGATATTAACGGCATTGAGGAAATAGCGACGCTGGTGTTCGTTTCCGTCGTAGAAGTTGCAGTAGCCTACATCTATTTTCTTCAACCGATGATTGATGATACAGTCGACAGCCGGCTTGTATTCGGTGCTAAGTCCCCAATATTTGGCGAAGTCATTTCCGATACCGTTCGGAATCATGCCGAGGGCGATGTTCTCTTTGTCTTCGGCATCGGATAGCATAATGCCATTGATGGCATCGTTCAATGCCCCATCACCTCCCACAATGACAATCGTGCGATAACCATTGTTGGCCAAAATTTTAGCGAGACGCTCTACCGAACCGAAACCTTCGGATTGTACATAGTCATAGTCTACACCTTTACTGTCCATGTACTCCTTAATTTCTTTCCAGCGCTTCTTTACCTTTCGGGTACCAGCTTTTGGGTTGTAAATCACTCCCCATTTCTTCGGTTCTACACTCATATTTGTTTATCTATCCTATTGTGTATTAAAAATCGCACTATAATAACTGCCAAAGATACTAATTCCCTTGCAGTTTCTCTTTTACAAAAGCTATCTTTTCTTCCATCGGCAGTTCTGCATTCATCCAATGGATCGTAAATCCTCTTCTTTCCATGCCGCGGAACCAGGTCATTTGTCGCTTGGCAAACTGATGGATGGCTATCTCCAAACCGTTGAACATTTCTTCATAAGTCAGTTTGTCTATGACATATAATGTCAGGTATTTGTATTCCAGTCCATAGTAGATGAGATCGTCCGGTGCAATTCCCTGTTCGATCAATCGTCTTACCTCGTCCACCATTCCTTCATCCAATCGTTGTTTCAATCGGCGGGTGATCTTTTCACGGCGCAGTTCCCGGTCAATGTCCACTCCGATGATGAGACTGTTCAGTTCCGGAAATTCCCTTTCGGGAACTGGATGGGCTGCATAATACTCTTCAATTTCTATCGCACGTATCGCCCGTTTCACGGTATCCACGTCGGTGGAGTTATGCAAAGCCTTGTATTGACTTAGCATTTCCGTCAACTCTTCCAGCGAATGATTTGCCAAACGGTTGCGCAATTCCGGATTTTCCGGTACGGGCATCAGTTTATATCCTTTCAACACGGATTCCAGGTACATACCTGTCCCTCCACATAAAACGGGAAGACAGCCTTTTTGTTTGATGCTTTCGTAAGAATTCAAGAAATCACGTTGATATTCAAACACATTGTATTTATATCCGGGGTCTGCAATGTCAATCAGATGATAGGGGATTGTACGTCCGTTTACGGTATAGTCGGCCAAATCTTTTCCTGTACCGAGATCCATTCCTCTATATATCTGACGGGAATCGGCACTGATAATTTCTGTGTTGAGTTCATAGGCCAAGGCAGCGGCAAAGGGAGTTTTACCCGAGGCTGTAGGTCCGAGTATGGCGATTAAATCATAGTCCGGCATAGCTTCATTCTTTTATGTCTGCAAAATTACGAAATATTTTTAACCTGTTTGGTATTCAATCGCTTTTTTATCAAGATTAATAAGGGGGTAGGGAAGGTAAATTTGTATTTTAACCTCTAATTGGTGATATTCAATCTAATGATGATGAAGCGTGTGAGGATACTACAGAGATACGGGTAAAGTAGCTTAAAGATACTGGCATTGTCCAGCTAGAGTGCTTTTATTGTTCAGCTAAAGTACCGCTCTTGTTAGCTCTCCACGGCCGTGGTGAATGAATGATATCGGTAGCTTAACGGATGTATACCTGCTTGATAGAATAAAGATAAAGGTGCCTTAATAGAGTTGTGCTTACTTGCGTAAGTCTATAAACCTAATGTTCAAAATCATTTCCACATTTATCTGTTGTTTATTGTCTGTATGATCCGGCATGCCTTTCCGTTTTTATCTACACCTTCTATGGTTATATCTTCCGGTGCAGTGCTGTCCGGAGTATAGTATTCGATGGTTGCTTTTCCATTAGCATCCAGTTGAAGGCTAGGATTCCAATAGATCGTACTTCGTAAATCCGAGCGTTGGTCATTCTTCTTTTCGGGCGTATCATAAGTAGGATGATAGAACTCGACCGAATCGCTGTACCCTAGTGGAGTGCACGTGATAATACCTTGTGCCGGTCTTGCCGGGATATCTTTGCCGTCTTTCAGCGTAATAACGATAGCGCCTGCCGAACCGCGGGAACCTAAGATTGCTGCATCGGCACCGCGAAGAAGGCTCAAACTCGACATATCGCTGGTTTGTATCATGGTCAGGATGTCGTTATCGTCTTCATACACCACGTCGTCAACAACAATGACAGGTTGCTCGGGATTGTTGCGGATATGTATTTCATTTCCATTTGTCACGCTAATGCCCGGAAGTCTGGTGACTGCATCAAAAGCTGTTTGTGCACCGAATCCTTCCAGTCTGTCCCCTTCGATCGTGTAGGTGTTGATACCTCCTGTGTAAATACTTTCTGAACTGGCCTTTTTACGACTTCCAGTGACTACCACTTCTTTCAGATTGTACACTCTCATTCCACCTTCCATGTAATATTGGTCGCGGGTGTTGAGCAAATAATCTTCCATAAACGTTGCTGTTCCATCATGGAAAGGAGACTTGTGCGAAGTTGCCGGGTATTGAGGAGTGTCAATCACGATGTCCACTCCGGCAAATCCTCTTTTGGTACGTGCCTGAACAAGGAAAGTCGTGCTATCTCTGAAAGATGTGTTCACGATAAACTCTCCTTTTTCGTCTGTGGTGGTAGTGGCGATGATGTTCTGTTTGGGGGCCAGAATACAAATAGGTCCTTTCTTGACGTTGCCTCCAAAGAAACCTTTGATACGTCCGCTGATAGTTTGCCCCTTTTCCATATAGTTGGTGAGGTTCATTGAAGGTGCAGTCAGTACATTCTGGATATGGTGTCTGCGCCATCCGTGCGTCATCATCAGAAAGTCTACCGTGCGGAGAGTCCGGAGGTCTTGCTGCAAAAAATAATATCCGGGATTTTCTACATATCCTTTTAAGTCGGAGGTCAATAGAAGATTCGATACGATATTGTCAGCAAGCGAATCCGGACGGATACTCTTTCTGTCGGTAATGCTGACGGAGAAACTACCTTCTACCGGAGTGCCGTTATCATCCTTTGCTGAAATTTGCAGGGATACTTTTTCTCTTTTTCCGTATGTCGGTTTATCTGCAAGAATTTGCCATTGATGCGGATTCCGGTCGGGTATGAAAACCAGGCGTTCGCTAAGTGCGTTGCCCTGTTGGTCGATCAGCATGAAATGGGTGATGCCTGCGTTGAATAAACTGTCGTTCATTCTTCCAAAAGTCCTGTCGATACTGACTGGTTGTAGGATGACTAGCTTTCCACGAGTGTGCGCAATCAAGAATAACTTTTGAGGCCACTCGGTAGCTTCTGTTTTCTGGATTTCGTAACGGATTTCCTTTTTATAATGTGTCATGGAAAGTGTGATTCCTTTTTCTTCTACAGCTGGGAGGTTGAATCGTTTACTGATCCCGTCACCGGATTTGGCAATCACATAGTAAGAGTTTCCCACAGTCGGATTCAGTGTGAAAACTCCCATACCGTCATGCTCCGAGCGGAAAGCTGTTAATGTGTCTCCGTTGGCATCGAACAAGAAGCCTTCTATTTCTGTAGGAAAGCCATCCGATCCTTGAGCCTTGAAAGCTATATTCTGATGAGCAACGGTCAGGAGAGCGCCCCCTTCAGGGAAGAACTTAACATCAAAGTCTTTTGTAAACGAAGGCAGATAGAAAGTCTTTTTATAAGTATATTGGGGATCATCGAACTCTACTTCAATGTGGCGTGTGGCAATAGGCTTCAAATCCGGCAGGGAAATAGAAATCAACCCATTCTCATCTGTCTTTCTTTTACCTTTATCTTTAATCTTTCCGTTTTCAATGTAGCGGTAGCGGATGGCAGTATTTCCGAAAGCCTCTTGGGTATTGCTGGTAAATCTTACCTTGGCTGTATAATGTGATTCGTCTTCTTGCTGATACTCAATGTTTGAAACAATCGTATTATCAATCGAATTACCGATTTTCAGATTGCGTGAATAAAAGAATTCCGGTTCCTGATTAAGCATCCAGTTGCTATATCCCCGCAAATAATAATCGCCTGCTGGGAGAGTGGGAGGGAGGGTGAAAGCATTATGAAAACCCAATGAATCTCTACGAATCTTCTTACGTTCTACGATAGAGTCGGAACGGTTGACAAGTTCTGTAATGATGAAGTTGCTTTGTGTATTATCTTGATGTGTAACAGAGTTTACCAGATATCCCTTGAACCATATTTTTTCTCCTGCCCCATAAAAAGGCTTGTCCAGATGTAAGTAGAGTTTCTCCTGTGGGACTTTTTCCAGTAGATTAAAATACGCAATAATTGTATCTTGTACGTTTTGCCCCGACAATGGGGCAAAACAGAACAGTATTCCGAAAAAGAAAGCTATTAAGCCTCTATGGATAGAAAATGTAGTTTTGTTTTTCATACGGTATGTGTTTGGTTCTACATCTATGATTTGTGCATCCAGATCGAAAGCACTTTCCTTTTTACTGCCAGTATGTTAATCACCGATACAACGATAAATAATAGAATACCCATACTGATTGCTGCCCATAATGATCCGGTTTCCAGTTGTGGGAATAGCAAGCGGATGCTGTCTATGTAATAACTGCGCAACCAGGAGACTAATCCGATGGATAATACAAGCACGATAACGTTCAATCCTACCGTGAGCAACTGATAAGGCAATGCTACCTTGTTGGGACTGTATCCGATTAGTAATAGACTTTCCAGCTTGGTCGTATTCTTTTGTAAAAGCAGGAAGATGCTCAACATCAGTATATAGAATGAAAGGATACTGATAAATAAACCCACTCCCAATACAATACCTACGATAAGACGGAGGAAATAAGTTGTTTTTCCGGCATCCAGCTTACCATCTTCCGTTTCATATCCTTTCTTCTGAAAATAACTGGCGATGGCGGAATCTGCCGGATTGCTAACCTCGATAATCAATCGTGCCGGTTGGGCTTCTGCATTCGGTGCGAAATTCTCATTAGCCCATTTCATAAAGGACTGGGGAACAAGAATCGTATTCAGACGATTGGAAAAGCCGACAATGTTTCCTTTGTACTGTTCCACCCGTCCGTTGCCACGCATCATAATATCCATTTGAATCAGACTCATTAACCCTTCCGATAGTTTGGGGAGGCTGCGGCTTTGCGCAAAACCGAAGTTATAAAGGTTCAGATAGTTGCGCGGAATGATAATGGGGATGGTATGTGTGTTTTCATCGAAATGCCATTTATCGAGTTTGATGTCGACAAACTCATCGGGAACAGACTCAAAAAACATATCTGTGGAAAGATGAATACCGGCTTCCTTCATTCCCAATCCTGCTGAAACTTTGAATTGAGAAGGAGTGAAAGCTCCTATTGTTTTGGTAAACGGTTGCTTTTTCAGATCCGCAATTTCTTCGGCAGAGAATGTATTACTCTTTCCTGCAAAAGAACCGAGAGCACTGATTTTCTTTGTAGCTATGATGAAATCCTTTTTCATAAAGCTGTCTCCTTCGGTGAATACGGGAATGACATCTTTATAAAACTGTACGCTAAGCAATACAATCATCATGCCGAATAGGTTGGCTAAAAAGAAACCGGCTAATTGACCGATACTGATATGTTGACGGAGAAGCTTCCAGACAAGAGTTGGCATTTTATTTACGATTTTACAATTTACGATTTACGATTTGAAATGATGCTGTGAAAAGAGGTTGTTTATTACCTGCTACCTGCTATTAACCAGCTTACTACAGTTGAAGTGTATGGTTGTAAGGCAACTCGATATGTTTACCGATGGAAGTGGCGATCACTCCGGCTCCTTGTGCCTTTGCTTCGGCAATGATAAGTTCACCCATGATGCGGCTGTTATCATCGTCCAGGTGGCTGATAGGTTCATCCAGAAATAAAAAGTCGAACGGCTGGCAGAGCGCCCGGATAAAGGCGACGCGCTGTTGCTGTCCGAAAGATAGCTTGCCGGCTTTCACATTTATTTTATCTGCGATCCCCAGTTGTTCGAAGAACGATAAGATTTCTTTTTTCTTTTTGCATCCGGTGAGGTTATTCTTCAATTGCACATTTTCAAGAGCGCTAAGTTCGGTGAAGATGCGTAAATCCTGAAAAAGCATACTTAGTGAATGCTTTCGCAGGTCGACCCATTGCTTCACGGAGTATGCTTTGATATTGGTTTCATCGAAATTAATAATCCCCTGATAGTCGTTGCGGTAGCCATAGATATAGCTGCACAACGAAGATTTGCCGGTGCCGGAAGCAGCTTCAATCAGATACATTTCTCCTTTCCGGAAGAAAAGATCCTGATGCCATACGTCCGAAGTCACCGAATTACGGTCAGCAAACACTTGGGGAAGTGTTTGCTGTAAGTGAATACTATTCATACCGTTGGTTTATACATTTATTACATGCCGGCAAATTGCTTGGCAAAGTCTACAATTTGTTTGAGGGCATTTACATCTTTGTCTTTCAGGCAGAGGTCGATTTCGCTGACTTCCCCTTCCGAACTCACGGACAGGTAAGAAACCTTGTTGGCCAGTTCGATATATGTCTTAGCTTCCTGTCCTCCGAAACCTGCTACCATTTTAACGATAGGCAGATCGAGGATTGCTTCGGCATTGATTGCTATAAATAGGCTCTTTCCCTTCATATCCGATGCATAAGGAGCATCTTTGACTGATTTGTCGGCAGCTTTACCTACGTTTTTGTAGAGTAACTCATCATTGGTTGCATACATTTGTTTATCCTTGATGCCGAAGAATATATTCATGCCTCTTGTCTTGTAGACATATTCGTCTTTGCCAAGTTGCATGATATCTTCCCCTCTCTTCAATCCCAATGATTCCTTGTTCTTGTAAATCATTTCAAGAGCATTGCCGTTCTTCACGTCAGCGTACATCATGAAAGTGGGAGCACTACTCATCGTTACGTTGATTAATCCTGCAGAAATATCACCATTGAACGAGCTGAACAACTCTTTTACTTCGTCTGCCTTAGCGATAGATACTGTGTTGCGGAATTCCTTGTTTTCGCTCAACAGGTTATACAGTTCGCCTCCTTTTACACCTACGTTGAAGAACATCAGGGTAGAAGCCGGGAAGTATTTAACGAAAGTATTGTTCGCTTTTCCAACAGATTCCATTTGTTTTTTCAGGAGAGCTTTCACTGCTTCGTTTTCAGTATAGTTTTCTGTTTTGAGGGCAATCTTTCCTTTTTCAAAGTTCAGTCCTCCTATCAGAGTGATGTCTTCCGCTTTCACTTCGGTAGGTAATCCCATGGTTATCTGATCGCGGTAGGTTGAAGGAATAGCTGTCATGGAAGCAAAGAAGTTAATATCACTTTTCTGTTTCTCCATTTTCTGGAAAGCTCCTGATTTCACGATACTATTGCTTGCTGTCTGTTTCAACAAATTAGTAATGGCTTCTTTGGCTTTATCAGTTTGAGTTGTTCCGCTGACATTGACTACCAATATAGTAGAACTATTGAAAACAAGCAAACCGCTGTTCATCGTTGTAAAACTGTAACCGTCAGCTTCGCCTACCGGTTGGCAGATCTGTTCTTTTGCCATCACGTCGAGTGAAGCATGCAACTTATCTTCATTGTTCACTTTACCTACAACAGTAGGATAAGGGAAAGAAGATGAAGAGAACACATAGAATGGAGATTCAACATCGATTCCCGATTCGCCCGGATTCTTCATAACCTTTTCCAGTTGTTGGAATGTGGCCGCATTCATTCCGCTTTTCAGTGCTTCCAGTACTTTTTGTTTGGCAGCTTCATTCTCTTTATCATCCAATCCCGCTTTGCTTGCGAGGGATTTAAGGTTGATAGAGGCAACTACCGAAGCGTCAGCCGGTATCACATTTGTATATTCCGATGTTTTGGAACATGCTGCCAGAAAAACAATCAGTACTGCCAGTACCGAGAGTCGTGAAATCGTTTTCTTTGCCATACTTATGTTATTTAAAAGTTGTATAATCATTGATTCAGACATTTACTGCTGTTATTGATTTTGCAGATTCAGCGTGTGGCAGGCCACCAATGCCGCTGTTTCTGTACGGAGCCGTGATTTGCCGAGACTAATCGGTACGAATCCCCGTTCGATGGCCTTCTTCACTTCTTCTTCACTGAAATCTCCCTCGGGACCTATCAGAACAAGGGCGTCTTCTCCTGGTTTCAGAACATTCTTCAATAGAGGTTTCTCCCCTTCATAACAGTGGGCGATAAACTTCTGTCCTTTAAACTCCTGCCTGGTGAACTGATCGAACTCAATCATTTCGTTCAATTTTGGCAGTCGTGCCTTGAGAGATTGTTTGATGGCTGATACCAGAATCTTTTCAATCCGTTCGGTCTTGATGACTTTACGTTCCGAGAAACGGCAGTTGAGGAAAGTCAGTTCGTCAAAACCTATTTCGGTAGCTTTCTCTGCAAACCATTCGTTGCGGTCCATATTCTTCGTTGGTGCCATGGCAATGTGTAAATGGCACGGCCATAACGGTTCCTGAAAAATGGTTTCTTTGATGTTTACGAAACAACGTTTGTTGGTTGCAACAGTAATTTCAGCTTTGTAGAAGTTACCCTTACCGTCGGTAAGCGTGATTTCGTCTCCGATACTTAGCCGCAGAACACGGATACAGTGTTGTGCTTCCTCTTCGGGAAGCTCGTTGCTTTTCTGTATATCTGGAGTATAAAATACGTGCATAATATTACTTACTGATTTTTATTTCTTGAATTGATTTGATCGCGTATCTGCGCGGCTAACTCGTAATTCTCATCTTTAATAGCCTGTTCCAGTGCTTCTTCAAGCGTTCTGGAAGTAGCACCGGGCAAATCATGTTCTTCTTCAGCCACTTCGTCGTTGTCCGTTTCTTCAGAACGGGTTCTTTCTTCTGACGACATGTGAAGACATTCCTGTTCAAGAATAGATTCATAAATAAGAATCGGGCAGTCGGCACGCACTGCCAGGGCAACTGCGTCTGAAGTCCGTGCGTCGATACGTATAATCTCTTCGTCTTTTTTGAGGTAAATATAGGAGTAGAAAATACCATCCTTTGCTTTGTAAATTAATACACGTATCAGGCTGGCTCCCAGTATAGTAAGACTTGTTATAAATAAATCATGTGTCAACGGACGGGGAGTTTTCACTCCTTTCAGATATAAAGCGGTAGCCTGGGCTTCCGCTGGACCGATGATGATAGGCAGTTGCCTTTCACCGTCCACTTCGCCCAATAGCATAGCAAACGCGCCTACTTGCGCCTGGCTGTTCGTGATATTTATAACTTGTAATTCTACCTTTTTGTCCATCGTTCTCTTTTACTTAATTTGTTTTACTCTCCTGCTGGTGTTTGTACTTGAATACCAAGGCAAACAGAATGCCGATTACCAGCGCATAAGCGGCAAAGATCAGCCAAATGTTCATCCATTCGCGACTCACCAGTCTGCCGTCGGCATATACAGAGAATGCATCAACTACCGCACCGCTGGCATATCCGCCCATGATGGCTCCCAATCCGTTAGTCATCATAAAGAACAAGCCCTGTGCACTGGCACGGATAGAAGATTTGGCTTCTTGTTCAACAAACAACGAACCGGAAATGTTGAAGAAATCAAAGGCCATACCATAAACGATCATGGAAAGGATCAGCATCCATAGTCCTGATCCCGGATCTCCAAAACCGAACAGGCCGAACCGGAACACCCAAGCGAACATACTGATTAGCATGACTTGTTTGATTCCGAAATGACGCAGGAAGAAAGGTATGGCAAGAATAAACAATGTTTCGGACATCTGTGAAATGGATAACAGGATAACTGAATGTTTCACTCCGAAAGAATCTGCATATTCAGGGATGCTGGCAAAACTGCCTAGGAAAAGGTCGCCGTAAGTATTCGTAATCTGCAATGCTGCACCTAGAAGCATGGAGAAAAGGAAGAAAATAGCCATTTTCTTTTTCTTGAATAACACCAGCGCATCCAGTCCGAAAGCGGAGAGCCATGATTTGTTTTCAGATTTAGCCGGTCGACAGGCCGGGAGCGTAAATGAATAAAGTCCGAGTAGCAATGCGGAAGCACCTCCTACATAAAGTTGCGCACTTGAATTCTTGAATCCGGTAAGGTCGACAGCCCACATGGCACAAATAAAACCGATTGTTCCCCATACGCGGATAGGAGGGAAGTCTTTAATCAGGTCACATTTGTATTGCTCCAGTGCATTGTACGATACCGTGTTGGCGAGGGATAAAGTGGGCATATATACCAACAGGTTGAGTAACATGGCCCAATACATCTGGTCGTATCCCGTTGCGGTGGAAGCGTAGAAGAGACATCCTGCTCCTGCAATATGGCAAAGTCCGTATAAACGTTCTGCATTAAACCATTTATCGGCAATAATACCGATAATACCCGGCATTACCAAAGAGGCAATCCCCATGGTGGCGAAAATGGCTCCGATTTGTCCTCCTTCAAAATGAAGTTCTCTTCCCATATAACCACCTAATGATATTAACCATGACCCCCATACAAAGAATTGCAGGAAGTTCATAATAATCAAACGAACTTTTATACTCATGACTTTTTTAATTTGTGTTTCTCTTCACGTTCATAAACCTTGCAAATATAATATTTTCGTTGAATAGGTGGATAAGTAATTTGATAAAAAGGGGATAAAAATGGCATAAATGCGAAGAAAAGATGAGATTTGGGTGTGAAAAAACAAATGAAGGGGGGGTAAAAAAAGAAGGCTATCTATCCCAGACAGCCAATCTTTGTTAACCTTAAATCTAATACCATGAAAAACACAGTGCAAAGATATAGGTTTTATGTTATACAACATAATGTTTTCTCGAAAATCTTCTGTTCGTTAACTCTAATTAACTTTGAATCTTCCATTTTTCTGTTATTGCCTTCTCTAATCAGCTATACTTCCGGAGAAATGCCTGATATCCGAATGGAAACTTGGCTCCGGCACCTTGCCGGTTATTCTACGTAGAGTACCAATCCTTTCAGATATTCTCCTTCGGGATGATAGATGTTTACCGGATGGTCGGCCGGTTGAGTCAGCTGGTGTAGAATACGTACGCTACGCCCTGACATGGCTGCTGCGGTAAACACGGCAGTACGGAAATTGTCTTTGCTTACCACTTGCGAACAAGAGAAAGTAAACAGGATGCCGCCCGGTTTGATTTTCTCGAATGCTTTGGCATTCAGTTTGCGGTAACCTTGCAAAGCATTCCGCAGTGCATCTTTATGTTTGGCGAATGCGGGCGGATCAAGGATGATTAAATCATACTGGTCACCCATGCGGTCGAGGTATTTGAAAGCATCCTCGGCAAACGCCTCGTGGCGGGAATCACCGGGGAAGTTTAATTCCACGTTTTTGTAAGTCAGATTAATCGCTTTGGCTGAACTGTCGACAGAGTGCACGAGTTTCGCACCTCCGCGCATGGCGTAGAATGAGAATCCGCCGGTGTAGCAGAACATATTCAGTACCGAACGGTCTTTGGCGTAACGTTCCAGCAAAGAACGGTTTTCACGCTGATCTACAAAGAATCCGGTCTTTTGACCTTTCAGCCAGTCCACATGGAACTTCAAGCCATATTCTTGTGCGATATTATCACTGCTTCCTCCTTTCAGAAAACCGTTTTCGGGGAAAAGGTCTGCCTTAAAAGGAAGAGTTGTTTCTGATTTATAATAGATATTTTCGATTTTGTCACCCATTACTTCGGATAAAGCTTCGGCAATTGTCATACGGTCTACATGCATTCCTGCAGAGTGTGCCTGCATAACAGCGGTTTTGGCATAAACGTCAATCACCAGCCCGGGGAGATTGTCTCCTTCACCGTGAACGAGACGGTAAGTGTTGTTGGTCGGATTAGTGGCGATGCCGATACTGCGGCGCATATCGTATGCAATTTCCAGTTTACGTTTCCAAAAATCGTGATCGATAGGTTCCTGGCGGAAAGACAGTACGCGCACAGCAATACTTCCGATCTGGAAATGTCCTTCGGCAATAAATTCTTTTTTTGAGGTGTACACTTCTACAACTTCACCTTCATCGGGCTCTCCGTCAAAACGAGCGATAGCACCGGAAAAAATCCAGGGGTGGAATCTCTTAAGAGAATCTTCTTTACCAGGTTTGAGATATACTTTATGCATAATGTAGTCTTTCCTCAATCCTCTCCCAAGGGAGAGGATTTTAGATCGTTTTATTATTGGTTATTAATCACTTATTTTATTACTTATCACTTCCTCCGCGGGAGAAACAGTAACTGTCAGCGGAGAAACCTCCCAATCTCCCGTCTGTTTCAGTTCTTGCAACAGATTGTAGATATTGAGGCATGCCCATGCATCGGTAGCAGCGTATTGTTTCTGTCCGTCACTTAATACATCAGCTTCCCAGTTGGACAAGCGTTGTGATTTGGATATTTTTTCTTTGAATAAGATGGCGTAAATCTTTTGCAGACTTTTGTCCTGTATTCCGAATTGACGCACATAGTCCTGTAATTCGATACAGCTTTGTTGGGTGAAAGGTGCACGTTTGTGCAGCATCATAAAGTCGTCTTTCAGTGAAAGTCCCACTTTGATTACAGCCGGATTTTCTAACAAGTCAACCAATGGCTGGGTCAGTCCCGTCATATTGAGCCGGAATAAGAAACAGCATTCTTCGGAAGAAATCTGGAGAAGTGCTACTTTGTGCGATTGTCCTTTGGTAAAGGAAGGGCGAGTTTCGCTGTCGATACCTATCACTGGTCTGGATTGGAGGTAAGCTACTGCTTTTTCCGTTTCAGCTTCCGACTGGATAACATAAATACGTCCCGGAAAGACTGTTTTCGGGAGTTCTTTTAGTTCATCTTTATCTATGGTTCTTCTTACAATCATTTCTATTTTAATTCATCATCGTGGCAATGGCAACCGTCTTCGTGACAGTGGCAATCATCATCGTGGCAATGACAGCCATCTTCTTCACAACAATCGTTGTCGTCGCTTGGTTCGTAAAATCCTTCTTCATTACCTACTTCCTCTTCTTCTTCTTCTTCCTCCTGGTTGTATTTCACGTCGTGAAGGGCACGAAGTGTGTTTACCAGTTTCTGTCCCCACAGTGTACCGAAGTTTTCCTGGCAGATGGCCAATGAATCATTCATTGTTTCGTTCAGTCCCAGTTGGAAGACAAATATGAAATCTTTAATATCCTGATAAATGTCGGCCAGGTCTTCCGATATAGACTTCTTGATAGGCTGGTCGCTATACACCATATCTTGCACGAATACGTCCAGATAATCATCCTTGTCAGCCATCAATCCGGAAAGGTTGATACGCAGAATTTCGTAAATCTCTTCTGTGACATACGTTTCAAGTGCTTCGTCCCCGATAGTCTCACATTTGGGCAGCATAGATGCTTTGAGATAGAGTAGGGGAAGTATTTTTAATGATGTATCAACGAAAGTGCTACGCTTCATGCGTTCGGCACGTTCGAGAAATGCACAAAATTCGGCAGCTACCGTTACGAACTCAATTACGTTTTTATCAAATATCGTTTGGCTTTCTTTTTCCATGATCTATATTGATTTGAAACGCAAAGGTAAGAAAAAGGATTGAATGAGCGTAGTGCTCGTTATTTTTTTATTATTTTTGCAGCTTAGAATCTCATTCCTGTTTTATAAAAAAGAATTAAAGACTCATGGCAAAGAAGAAATTAGATAAGGAGGCGGAACGTACTCCCTCTTCCCCCAGTAAAATTGTGGCTGTATTTAAGAATGAAACCATTCATTTTGTAATCGGATTGATGCTGGTCATCTTTTCTGTTTACCTGTTGTTGGCTTTTTCTTCCTTCTTCTTCACGGGGGCTGCCGATCAAAGTATTATTGATAGTGGCAGTTCGGCAGATTTGGCGGCTGTTAATAATCAGGTGAAGAATTATGCAGGTTCACGCGGAGCACAATTGGCCAGTTATCTGATTAATGACTGTTTCGGTGTTTCCTCTTTCTTCATACTTGTTTTCCTGGCAGTGGCAGGATTGAAGTTGATGCGTGTACGTGTTGTACGTTTGTGGAAGTGGTTTATCGGCTGCACACTCTTGCTGGTCTGGTTCTCCGTATTCTTCGGATTTGCCTTTATGGATCATTATCAGGATTCCTTCATTTATTTGGGAGGTATGCACGGATATAATGTCAGTCGTTGGCTGATCTCGCAAGTTGGAGTACCCGGTGTGTGGATGATCCTGTTGATAACGGCTATCTGTTTCTTCATATATATAAGTGCGCGTACCGTCATCTGGTTGCGTAAACTCTTCGCATTGAGTTTCCTGAAACGCGAAAAGAAAGAAGAAAAGGAGAATGTTCCGGAAGGAGAAGGCGATCCGGAATTTACGACTTCCCAACCGCAAGAAGTGGAGTTTAATTTGAAACGGACGTATAAACAGACACCTCCTCCGGCACCAGTGATGGATATTCAGGCTGAAGAACCTGAAGACGACTTTCCTATTAATAAACCGGAAAAGGAAGATACTTCCGTATCTGACGAGAGTGAAGGAGTGACTATGGTATTTGAACCGACTGTTTCCAATCCTGCTCCTATTGTGCAGGAAGACTCTTTGGAAGAGGCGGAACCCGGATTTGAGGTGGAACCGGCAGCTTCGGAAGAAGAATACCAGGGACCTGAACTCGAACCGTATAATCCTACTAAGGATTTGGAAAACTACCGTTTCCCGACTATCGATTTGATGAAGCATTTTGAAAATGATGATCCGACGATTGACATGGACGAGCAGAATGCAAATAAAGACCGCATCATCAATACATTGCGTAGCTTCGGAATCGAAATCAGTACGATTAAAGCAACCGTGGGACCTACGGTAACTCTATATGAAATTACTCCGGAGCAGGGAGTACGTATTTCTAAAATCCGTGGGTTGGAAGATGATATCGCATTGAGCCTTTCCGCTGACGGTATCCGTATTATTGCTCCGATACCGGGTAAAGGAACCATCGGTATTGAAGTACCGAACAAGAATCCGAAAATTGTTTCCGGACAGAGTGTGATCGGAAGTAAGAAATTCCAGGAATCCAAATATGACTTGCCTATTGTATTGGGTAAGACGATTACGAACGAAGTCTTTATGTTCGACCTTTGCAAGATGCCGCACGTATTGGTGGCAGGTGCAACCGGTCAGGGTAAATCAGTCGGTTTGAATGCCATTATCACTTCCTTATTATATAAGAAGCATCCGGCAGAATTGAAGTTTGTGCTGGTCGATCCGAAGAAAGTGGAATTCAGTATCTATTCGGTGATTGAAAATCACTTCCTTGCCAAACTTCCTGATGGAGGCGAACCGATTATTACGGACGTAACGAAAGTAGTGCAAACCCTGAACTCTGTTTGTGTGGAGATGGATACCCGTTATGATCTTTTGAAGATGGCACATGTGCGTAATATCAAAGAATATAACGAGAAATTTATCAACCGCCGCCTGAATCCGGAAAAGGGACATAAGTTTATGCCGTATATCGTAGTGGTGATTGACGAGTTTGGAGATTTGATTATGACTGCCGGTAAGGAAGTGGAACTTCCGATTGCCCGTATTGCACAGTTGGCGCGTGCTGTCGGCATCCACATGATTATTGCTACACAGCGTCCGACTACTAATATTATTACAGGTACGATCAAAGCCAACTTCCCTGCACGTATCGCATTCCGTGTTTCTGCCATGATGGACTCCCGTACCATTCTCGACCGTCCGGGTGCTAACCGTTTGATTGGTAAGGGTGATATGCTCTTCTTGCAGGGAGCCGATCCGGTGCGTGTGCAGTGTGCCTTTATCGATACGCCGGAAGTGGAAGAAATTACGAAATTCATTGCCCGTCAGCAAAGTTATCCTACTCCGTTTTTCCTGCCAGAGTTCGTGAGTGAAGATGGTGGCAGTGAAGTCGGAGATATTGATATGGGACGTCTTGATCCGTTGTTCGAAGATGCAGCCCGACTGGTGGTGATCCATCAGCAAGGTTCCACTTCGTTAATTCAGCGTAAATTCGCTATCGGTTACAACCGTGCCGGACGTATTATGGACCAACTCGAAAAAGCGGGAATCGTAGGCCCTACCCAGGGAAGCAAGGCGCGCGATGTCTTGTGCATGGATGATAACGATCTTGAAATGCGATTGAACAATTTACAGTAACCGTTCGTTTATTAATCAAATGAGAAAGTACATTTTTAGTGTTTTAATAGCTTTACTGTCTTTGCCTGTGATTGCCCAACAACAGTCGCAGGCTAAAGTTATTCTTGACAAGACGGCAGAGGCGTTTCGTAAAGCAGGTGGTGTAAAGGCTGATTTTACTGTAAAGGCTGTGACGAACGGTCTGGTAGAAGGTGCAGAAAATGGAACGATTCAGTTGAAAGGAGAGAAATTCGTACTGAAAACGTCGGATATCATCACTTGGTTTGATGGAAAAACGCAGTGGAGTTATGTGACAAAGAATGATGAAGTGAACGTCAGCAATCCGACACAGGAAGAGTTGCAGCAGATTAATCCGTATACGTTTCTATATATGTATCAGAAAGGATTCTCTTATAAGTTAGGAACAACTAAGACGTATCGTGGAAAAGCCGTTTGGGAAGTCGTTTTGACTGCCAGGGATAAGAAACAGGAGTTGGAACATATCACTCTTTTTGTGACGAAGGATACTTACGAACCTTTGTATATTTTGCTTCAACAGCGTGGTCAGCAGACGCGTAATGAGATAACCATTACAAGTTATCAGACTAAGCAGAATTATGCGGATCAGGTTTTTACGTTTAATAAGAAACAATACCCCAATGCGGAGGTAATAGATTTGAGATAATATACGTTTATAACAAAACGATAAAGATAAATTAAAATGGCAGAAATAGAAAAAGTGAAATGCCTGATTATAGGTTCAGGACCTGCCGGATATACGGCAGCGATTTATGCAGGACGTGCAAATTTATGTCCGGTGCTTTATGAAGGATTGCAACCGGGTGGCCAGTTGACTACTACTACGGATGTGGAGAACTTCCCCGGTTATCCGGAAGGAATCAGTGGTCCGCAGTTGATGGAAGACTTGCGTGCACAGGCAAGCCGTTTCGGAACAGATGTTCGTTTCGGTATTGCTACAGCGGCCGATTTGAGCAAAGCCCCTTATAAAATAACAATCGATGGTGATAAGGTTATTGAAACAGAATCATTGATTATTGCTACCGGAGCTACTGCTAAATATCTGGGACTGGAAGATGAAAAGAAATATGCCGGAATGGGTGTAAGTGCTTGCGCCACTTGTGACGGATTTTTCTATCGTAAGAAAGTAGTTGCCGTAGTCGGTGGCGGTGATACAGCTTGTGAAGAAGCTGTTTATCTTGCCGGACTTGCATCCAAAGTATATCTGATTGTCCGCAAACCTTTCCTGCGTGCGTCGAAGATTATGCAGGAACGAGTAATGAACCACGAGAAAATAGAAGTTCTTTTTGAACACAACGCGGTTGGTTTGTTTGGCGACAATGGGGTAGAAGGTGTAAACCTGGTGAAACGTTGGGGCGAACCGGATGAAGAACGTTACAGCTTGCCTATCGACGGTTTCTTCCTGGCTATCGGACATCAGCCGAATACTGAAATCTTTAAAGAATACGTTGATACGGACGAAGTGGGTTATATCATCACGGAAGGTGATAGTCCCCGTACAAAAGTCCCCGGAGTTTTTGCGGCAGGAGATGTTGCCGATCCGCATTATCGTCAGGCTATTACGGCTGCGGGAAGTGGTTGCAAAGCTGCTTTGGAAGCAGAACGTTATCTTTCTGCCAAAGGACTCATTTAATCCGGTTTATATCCGACCATAGGAGGGTATTAAAACCCTTATAAATATAAAAATCACCCACGCTAGAGTTTAATCTGTAGCGTGGGTGATTTTGTAGAGGAAGGTGTGCCATAATGAATCATAAAACGCAGATTAACGCAAATTATCGCAGAAATAATTTTATAAGTCGTTGATTAATATATCAATATAATTAAAATAATCTGCGATAATTTGCGTTAATCTGCGTTTTGACACACTCTTATTTTATAAACTCAAAGCTTCTCGAACAATATTTGTCGATTGTCTTTGGTTAATACGCTTCTATTTCATCTATCCATAATTCGGCAGGAATGACTTCCGGCCCGTTATTCTTTTCAAAGTTGACACCATTACGCAGTGTGCCGCCATTCTTGATTTTGACTTTCAGGAATGTAGCCTGTGCCGGTTCAAATTCAATGGAATCGGTGAATGCAATTCTTCCTGTTTCCGGATAATCGTGTTTCAAAGCTTTTTCGGCTATCGGTGTGTATTGCTTGCCGTCTGCTGATACTTCTACGGCAACTCCTCCTGCAGGAAGAATTCTCATGGCAGGATTGAATAAAGAACCGAAAATAACTTTGCTGACTTGTGTCGGTTTATCCAGATGAACGATAAATTCCAAGTCCTTACCCTCCACGATGCCGAAACTACACCACGGAGTATAAGAAGCGTTATTGCCTCGTTTGCCGTTGGTCAGTCCAAAGGTTGTCTTGTCAGCTCCTAATACATCGTTTTCATCGAATATATCGCCTGTCCATCCCATCTTATAATTAACCCTATAGGGCTTTCCTGTCAATAAATTACCGTATAATGGCTTGTGAGCTACTTTACCCAACATTTTTCCATCTTTGAAAGCAGCGGCTTTCAGGTCGATATTACCTTCCAGAACGAAAGGCTTTTCGTACAGAGTGGATGCTTTGTTTGGTCCGCTCCCGTCCGTTGTATACCGGATTTCCGCATTCGGGTAGAAACTTTCCAGCAATACCATTAAAGGGCCGTTTTCATCTGCGTGCGTATTTATATTTACGTCATAGAAGTTGAGACAAGGTTGGGTGTTCATAACTTTCAAACGTTCGAATTCAGTCACCATCCGTTCGCAGAAATTCTTCCAGTCTTTGTTTGCGTTTTGTGTCCAGGCCGTTTCGGCGATAGCCATTGCACGCGGGAAAGCCTGGTAGTCTGTACGTTCTGAAGTCTGCATATATTCTCTCCAGATATTACCTTGTATTCCGATAATATGCTTCTTGGCAAGCTCGTCAGCATCGTCCGGAACAGGGTTGTAGCTATATGTTTTCTTCAAAGTATTGTATCCGCCGATAGTGGTCGGAGCAATTTCCGGCTCTTCCTGATAGTAGTCCAGATATACATAAGGATTCGGAGTCATGATGGCATTATGTCCTGCTTTGGCTGCGTTCATACCCCCTTCTACACCGCGCCATGACATAACAGTCGCATTGGGAGCCAGACCACCTTCGAGAATTTCATCCCAGCCGATGATGTTTTTACCTTTGCTATTCAGGTATTTCTCCATACGGGTAACGAAATAGCTCTGCAACTTATTTTCTTTGCTGTGCTTTATTCCGTCTATCTTACTGGGAATCGTATCATCTTTCAATCCTAACTGGCGGATTAACTGCTGGCAGAAAGCACTATTCTTCCATGCTGTCTTGGGACATTCGTCGCCACCGATGTGAATGTATTCGCTGGGGAATAATTCTATTACTTCATCCATCACTCCTTCAAAGAATTTGAAAGTCGTTTCACTCGGACAGAATACCTGTTCGAATACTCCCCAAGTAGGAGATACCTTGTAAGTCTGTGTAGAGTCGCATGACAATTCCGGATAGGCGGCAAGTGCGGCCAATGCATGTCCCGGCATTTCTATTTCGGGAACAACATTGATATATTTACTTGCGGCATAAGCCACTACATCTTTGATTTGCTCCTGTGTATAATAACCTCCATGTTCTTTTCCGTCGAATACTTGCGGATAGTTTACATAGTAATAGTCTACTAATGTCTTTTCACGTTGGGAACCGATTTCCGTCAATTTGGGATATTTCTTAATTTCGATTCTCCATCCCTGATCGTCTGTCAAATGCCAGTGGAAGACATTCATCTTGTTCATAGCCAGTAAGTCGATAAACTTGTAAATGTAGTCAATCGGTACATAATGGCGGCAAACATCCAACATGAGTCCGCGATGAACAAAACGGGGTGAATCTTCAATTTCTACGGCAGGAACCGACCAGTCAGCTTTCTTATCCAACTGCTTTCCGTAAATTGCCGGAGGGAGTAACTGATAAAGAGTCTGCACTCCATAAAAGAATCCGTTTGGCTGGGAAGCGGTGAGTGTAATGAGGCTGGGAGTAACCGACAATTTATAACCTTCTTTCGGCATACCTTCCTGTACAACAAAAGAGATTGCTGTTTTTCCGTCTGCACTTTCAGCTTCTTTCAAGGAGATTCCTGCTGTCAGTTTTAGTTGTCCGGCCAGGCTGTCGGCAATGCTTTTTACTTCCGGAGCATCCGAGGGAACTACGAGGCAGACTTTGTTGTTTAGTTCAAAGCGTCCTTCCTGTGGAAGAATCTGGTTGGGTTGGGGAACGATGTTGTACTCGTTCACCGCTTCTTTTGTCTTCTGGCAACTGGGGGTAATCATTAGCAAGGACAAAAGAAGAAGAGAAATACTTTTCTTCATGGTCAAAATGTGTGTTAAGTTATAAATAGATTTGACAGGGCAAACGTACTTGTTTATAATTCCTTTACCCAATCTTACTTATTTTCTTCAGCTTTTCTTCTTCGATGATTTTGATCTTTCTTCCGTCGATTGTAATCAGTCGTTCCGTAGCGAACTGTGATAATGTGCGGATAGCATTCGAAGTAGTCATATTAGAGAGATTAGCTAAATCTTCACGTGAAAGATAAATACTCAACGTAGAACCGTCTTCTTCCAGTCCATAACTTTCTTTCAGGAAGATAAGTGATTCGGCCAAGCGTCCGCGAATATGTTTTTGTGTCAGATTAACGGTGCGTTCGTCAGAGATACCCAAGTCAATGGAAAGCTGGCGGATAAAGAACATGGCCAAGTCATTGTTTTGGGCAACCAGCGTAGTGATGGCACTCATAGGAATCAGGCAAACAACGGAAGGTTCGAAAGCTGCTGCGGCAGTTACAAAATCTTGTTTGGCAAAATAAGCACGATATGCAAAGTATTCGCGTGGTTTAATCATGCGGATAATTTGACTTCTACCCCCCACACCATCTTTGAAGATTTTCACTTTTCCACTGATGAGACACATCAGATGATGTGGCGTTTCTCCTTCACAGTAGATGGTTTCATTCTTTTTGTAGGTTTGTATCGTATAATTATTCATCAGAAACTCCTTTTGCTCATTGTTTAGAGGAGCTAACATATCGGATAATGGTTCCGAAATATCGATGTCTGACATATTCATTTTTACCATGAGTGCTACAAAACTGTGTTATACAGCACAAAAGTAAAAAGAAAAAATGAGAAAATGAACGAATCTATAAAAAGATTGCACAAAAGTGGGAGCTTTCGTGCAATCTTACAGGCGTTTTATTTGGTAAACAACAGTTCCCTATATTTAGGCAACGGCCATATTTCGTCATCCACTTCCATCTCCAGGTGGTCGATGTGATCGCGGATTTGGTCAAGATACGGGCGTACTTTTTCTTCGTATGCAAATGCCCTTTCTTTGTAGTTTTCCATGTGGTTGGCTACTTTTCTTGCTTCGGTCATGTCGCGCACGAGTACTTTGATAGAAGTGACCCGGTGTGAAATCTCACGAATCAGTTCTTTACGGTCGGCACTTAATACTTCATATTCTTCAGCCGGGAATATTTCTTTCAGTCCGCGAAGATTTTCGAGCAAACGATTCTGATAGGCAACGGCAGTTGGTACGATGTGATTGATGGCGAGGTCGCCCAATACACGGCCTTCGATTTGCACCTTCATAGTGTATTTCTCCAGTTCCACTTCCAGACGGCTGTTCAATTCGGTCTCGTTGAAGATACGTTCGCCGATAAGTACTGATTTGGATTGGTTATCAATATAGTGCATCAGGGCTTCCGGTACGTGGCAGATATTAGTCAGTCCGCGGCGTGCAGCTTCTTGTTTCCATTCTTCGGAATAACCGTCCCCTTCGAAACGAATCGGTTCGGAGGCGATAATTGTTTCTTTCAGCAGGCGGAAGATAGCTTCGTCTTTGCCAACTCCTTCTTCCATCAGCTTTTCTACCGATGCCCGGAATTCGTTCAGCTGGTTAGCCATGGCCGCATTGATTGCAATCATAGAGGCGGCACAGTTGGAAGAAGAACCTGCGGCGCGGAATTCGAAACGGTTTCCGGTGAATGCGAAAGGAGAAGTACGGTTGCGGTCGGTGGTATCCAGTAAAATTTCGGGGATACGTCCGATGCCTAACTTCAGTGTGGTTTTTTCTTCCGGTGTCATTTTCTCATTTCCTACCTGGCGGACAATTTCGTCGAGAGTAGACGAGAGTTGTGAACCCAGAAAGCAAGAGAGGATGGCGGGAGGAGCTTCATTGGCTCCCAAACGGTAGCTGTTGCTGGCGCTCATGATGGAGGCGCGCAATAAATCCTGGTTTTTATAAACCATCATTAAGGCGTTTACCAGGAAAGTGAGGAATAGCATATTTCCTTTCGGATTCTTTCCGGGAGCAAATAGATTGATGCCGGTGTCTGTGCAGAGCGACCAGTTGTTGTGCTTGCCCGAACCGTTTACTCCGCTATATGGCTTTTCGTGCAGGAGTACATTAAAATGATGCTTCCTGGCGATACGCTTCATCAAATCCATGACGAGCTGGTTGTGGTCGTTGGCAAGGTTGCAGTTTTCGAAGATAGGGGCCAACTCAAATTGGTTGGGAGCTACTTCGTTATGGCGTGTTTTGGCAGGAATACCGAGTTTGTGACACTCGATTTCGAGTTCTTTCATAAATGCAGTGACACGTGGAGGGATAGAGCCGAAATAATGGTCTTCCAACTGTTGGTCTTTGGCAGAAGAGTGTCCCATCAGTGTCCGTCCTGTCAGGCAGAGGTCGGGGCGTGCATTATATAAGGAAGAGTCTACAAGGAAATATTCCTGTTCCCATCCTAAATTGGTATATACGCGTGTGATGTTCTTGTCGAATAGCTGACAGACTTCCGTTGCTGCTTTATCTACAGCGGCAAGTGCTTTCAACAATGGAGTTTTGTAATCCAACGCTTCACCTGTATAAGAAATGAAGATAGTGGGGATACAAAGAGTGGTATCCACTACGAATGCTGGTGAAGAAACATCCCAGGCTGTGTATCCTCGTGCTTCGAAAGTGTTACGAATACCGCCGTTAGGGAAAGAAGAAGCATCCGGCTCTTGTTGGATCAGTAGTTTTCCGGAGAAGCGTTCAATCACTCCACCATCTTCGCCAAATTCGATAAAGCCGTCATGCTTTTCGGCTGTTCCGTCTGTCAGAGGCTGGAACCAGTGTGTGTAGTGAGTGACGTTGAGTGACTTAGCCCAACTTTTCATACCGTTAGCAATTAAATCTGCTATTTCACGGCTGATAGGCGTACCTTTTTCGATAGCGTCGGTTACAGCTTTGTAAGCTTCTTTGGGAAGATACTCCTGCATCTTCTTGCGGTCGAACACGTGGCTACCATAATAATCAGAGAGTTTGTTGGAAGGGGCAATAACTTCCAGAGGTTTCCGGTTGGAAAGCTCTTGTAAGGCAAAAAAACGCATTTTTGACATAAATGGTCTATTTTTTATCGGTTGATGGCGCAAAATTATATGTTTTTTCTGAAAGTACCCCTATTTTAGAGGGGGTATTTTGAAAAATAATGTGTTTTTCTAAAAGTACCCCCTCTGTTGATTCTCCAACTTCTATTCTTATTGTTGCTGTTGGTTGATTTCTTTAGCCATCTGTTTAACCAAACTTTCCACTTGGATATAATGGTTGTGATAGTTCTTGAATAACAGCTTGAACACTGGGCTGCTCACAGCCATTTGGGTGAGAAATTGTAGGTGTTTACCCGTAGAGGTGTTCATCTGCATACGTTTTTCTTTGCTCAAGTTGTCTTGTATGGAATAAGCACCGCATGAAATTTGGATTTCTGCAATGCCTTCATCCCAAGGATGGGTGTTGAGGTGAGTCAATGCTGCCAGGATTTTTTTTAGGTTTTTCAGCAGAATGTTTAATAGTTCGAATTCGGTACGGTTTACGGAGCAAGAATCCGGGTCCAGAAGGAAAGCGAATTTAAGGTAGAAATCCTTTAATTCTTCATATTAACCGATATTGTAATTTTCTATTTTTTATGCGGAAATACATTAGACTTGTATTTGTTTAGTTTCTATTTGTATGGAAATGAATGAAACAGTGCGAAAATGAGTGAAACTGTATGAATTCGGTCATACATAATAGAAAAAACATCTATCATACTATCATTCATTTTAATAATATTCTAATTATCAAAAGAATAAGTATGATAGATAGCTCTAAAAAAATGTATCTATCATACTTTTATCAGCAAAAAGGGACATCTATCATTCCTATACTGTATCTATTTTAGTGTAGCATTAGGTGAGATAATCCATTTAAAGACATACGAATGTACACTTTATAGGATGATAACCTGTATTTGACAGCTTAATTATCTATGGGGAGCGGCAGTATTTCTATAGTTCACAAGTGTGTGCCGTACAGCCTACGCATGTAAACCATACAGCCTACATATGCGGGCTATGCAGCACACACTTGTGGGCTATAAACTTATCGCCGTTTAAGTGGGATTTTTGAGCTGCGATATTCGGATTTATATGGCTTCATTATGACAAAAACAAGCCGTCTTATGCTTATAGGATATTTATACGGCTATTTTGTAGATGATAGGTAACCCGTTTTTACTGGTAAAAGTATGATAGATACATTTTTTTAAAGCTATCTATCATAGATATTACAGTGATAATTAAAACATTACTAAAATGAATGATAGTATGATAGATAGTTTTTTCATTATGTAATGTTTAGTTCAAGCTCCTATACTATGAATTAGTTCAAATCCATACTGTTATGAATATTAAAGTTTTCTTTTATCCTATCTTTGAGGAAATTCAACAAAAAAACTCTATCTTTGTTTTATAATTGAGACACAACATAATAATGGGAAGATTTATCAATCCCTTTACCGATTTTGGCTTTAAGTTTTTATTCGGCAGAGAGGTAGAAAAGGAGTTGTTAATTGACTTCTTGAATGATTTGCTCGTAGGAGAGCATGTAATTACCGACATTCAGTTCCTTAACAACGAACAGCAGCCGGAAGTAAAAACAGAACGAGGACTTATCTATGATATATATTGCAGAACCAATACAGGGGAGCATATTATCGTAGAAATGCAGAACCGGGAGCAGCCTTACTTTAAAGACCGTGCCCTCTTCTATCTCTCTAGGGCTATAACTCAACAAGCGAGAAAGGGAATTTGGAACTTTCAATTAGATGCTGTGTATGGAGTGTTCTTCATGAACTTCGTGATGGACAAGGATATACCCTCTAAAATCAGAACGGATGTTATCCTTTCTGACAGGGATACAGGTAAGCTTTTCAACAGTAAGTTCCGGCAAATCTTTATTGAATTGCCGAACTTTAATAAAGAAGAGGATGAATGTGAAAATGATTTTGAACGCTGGATTTATATATTAAAGCACATGGATACACTTGATCGAATGCCTTTCAAGGCTCGTAAAGCCGTTTTTGAACGACTAGAAAAGTTGGCCTCCAAAGCGAATATGACCCAAGAGGAAAGAATGCAGTACGAGGAAGAATGGAAAGTTTACAACGATTATTTTAATACGTTGGATTTTGCAGAACAAAAAGGAATACAAAAGGGTATACGAGAAACAGCCCGTAAATTGAAAGAGCTAGGAGTAGCTGATGATATTATCATAAAATCTACGGGTATTTCGAAAGAAGAAATAGAGAAATTATAATCTTTCTCCTATTATTAATCAACGGCTCATGCATTCAAACATGAGTCGTTTTTGTTTATTCTTATATCTATATTAATCCAATGAAGAGGTTCCTGCCCTTGATAACTCTTTTTAGTAGCTTAATTCCATTGCTTTTCGATATTCTTTTTTATATTTGCCTGCGTTAATGAAGGAGATACGACGATTGAGAGATAAAATATTGATAGGATGCATATTGTGTCTGTTCTCTTTTATACCAAAGGGGGCAGCCAATAATTATATAATGAATCCTTATATCCATCAGGAAATCTCCGCCGACTCCATTATAGAACGTGTAATGACTTTTGCACCTTTGTATGAAACGATAGTCAGCGATTATCGTGCGAACCTATATATAAAAGGTAAGATGGACATTCAGAAGAAAAATTTTATTCTTCGTTATGTACCTTCTATGTTTCGTTTGCAAAAGGGGGTTCGCGAATATCTGCTTGAAACATATAGTGATCTTCATTATACGGCTCCCAATATTTACGATCAAAAAGTAAAAGCCTCCCAGGGAACAGTGAGGGGAAACAGGGGATTGCCGGGGTTGCTAGAATACTTTAATGTAAATATCTACTCTTCATCTCTGCTGAACGATGAACGCTTATTGTCACCACTGGCTAAAAACGGACAGAAATACTATAAATACCGAATAGACAGCGTGATGGGAGACCCTAATAATCTGGATTATCGAATCCGTTTTATTCCCCGTACCAAGAGCGATCAGTTGGTGGGTGGTTATATGGTGGTCAGCAGTAACGTTTGGAGTGTTCGTGAAATTCGTTTTTCGGGAAGATCGGAGCTGATAACATTTACCTGTTGGATTCAGATGGGAGATGTAGGCAAGAAAAATGAATTCCTGCCGGTGCGTTATGACGTAGAAGCTCTTTTCAAATTTCTCGGAAATAAGGTGGATGGTAATTACACCGCTTCTTTAGATTATAAATCCATCGAATTGAAAGAAAAGAAGGTACGTAAGAAAGAAAAGAAGAACTATAACCTTTCAGAATCTTTCTCTTTGCAGTGTGATACGAATGCTTATAAGACGGATGCTTCTACCTTTGCTATCATGCGCCCCATTCCTTTGAGCGAAAGCGAGAAGAAACTATATTCCGACAATTTGCTTCGGCGTGACACGACAACCGTACAAAAGCAATCCAAGAGTCAGGCCTTTTTGGGAACGATGGGTGATTTGATGGTAGAAGATTATAAATTCAATTTGTCCAATATCGGAAGTGTGCGATTTTCTCCGTTTATCAATCCGCTCTTATTCAGTTATAGTGGAAGCAACGGTTTGTCTTATCGACAGGATTTTCGTTATAACCGTCTTTTCAGAGGGGATAAGTTACTTCGCATTGTGCCTAAACTCGGATACAACTTTACGCGTAAGGAATTCTACTGGTCATTGAATGCCGATTTTGAATACTGGCCGCAGAAGCGGGGATTCTTCCGGTTGAATGTGGGTAACGGTAACCGTATTTATAGTAGTAAAGTGCTGGACGAACTGAAAGCTATGCCGGACAGTATCTTCAATTTCGATTTAATTCATCTCGATTATTTTAAGGACTTGTATTTCAATTTCCGTCATACCGTTGAAGTAGTCAATGGACTGGATATCGGTCTGGGGTTCTCGGCCCATAAAAGAACAGCGGTAGAGCCTTCCCGCTTTGTGATTACCGGTGACTATCCGATGCCGCCCCCGGAATTTATGGATAAATTCAAGAACACTTATATCAGTTTCGCTCCCCGCATCCGGATAGAGTGGACTCCGGGACTCTATTATTATATGAACGGAAAGCGAAAGATTAACCTCCATTCTTTATACCCGACTTTCTCGGTCGATTATGAACGAGGTATTAAAGGAGTGTTCAAGAGTACGGGTGAATATGAAAGAATAGAGTTTGACCTTCAGCATCAAATCCGGTTGGGATTGATGCGTAATATTTATTATCGTTTCGGATTCGGAGCATTCACCAATCAGGATGAGTTGTATTTTGTGGACTTTGCCAATTTCTCCCGCCATAATCTTCCCGTAGGTTGGAATGATGAAATCGGCGGAGTATTTCAGGTGCTTGACTCACGTTGGTATAACTCCTCCCGCCGTTATGTACGGGGGCATTTCACCTACGAAGCTCCGTTCCTTATTCTCCGGCATCTGATGAAGTACACCCGTTATGTGCAGAATGAACGTATTTATATCAGTGCCCTCTCTATGCCGCACCTTCAACCTTATCTGGAAGTAGGATATGGCATCGGTACGCATATTTTTGACGTAGGAGTTTTTGTGAGCAGCGAAAATTGGAAATTCGGGGGAATAGGCTGTAAGTTCACGTTTGAGTTGTTCAACCGATAGTTTTCTTCGTTCCGGTTGTTTTATCGAAAGATTTTACTTATCTTTGTATAAGAGAGGATGAGGGCAAAATTTAGCATCAAAGAGGTGTAGTCGCCTCATAAGCACAGGTATTTTCCTAGAAAATAAATTCTAAGGTATAAATACCTAAATTTATTTTAGTAAATAACTCATCCTCTCTTCTCTCTTTTTTATATGCATATACAAAATGGACGGAATTTTAATAACGATCATTGTTATCACCGCTTTCCTGGTTTATAAGATGATTTCCTCAAGCAGGAAACAGGAGGGGTATAAAAGATGGAAAGCAACAAGCAGTGGTAAGGAAGAAAAGACTACTAAGGTAAAATGGGAACACGGAGCCTGGCTTAGGCATGCTTTGGGAGAAACTGTTCCGAGAGCGCAGTATGTTCAAAAGTTTGATGAATCGGCTGTTGTTTGGTGCGCCAACTTGTTGGGAGTGGAAACGGCACGGTTGAAGGAGATTCTACGGGATGTTTCTGAACATTACCGGGAGTTCTGGATGAGAAAAAGAAAGGGAGGTTATCGGATGATTTCTGCTCCTGACAAAGAATTACAATCTATTCAAGCCACCATTAATTCTCGAATATTATCATCTGTGACAATGATTCATCCGGCGGCAGTAGGTTTCCGGAGCGGTCATTCTGTGGTTGATAATGCCAGTCCCCATCTGGGAAAACGGTATGTCTTGAAAATGGATATTCATGATTTTTTCTTTTCGATACGGAGCCGGAGGGTGAAAAAGACATTTGAGAAGATTGGTTATCCGGAAAATGTGTCTAAAGTATTGGGAGTGTTGTGCTGCTTGTACAGGCACTTGCCGCAGGGAGCGCCTACAAGTCCGGCGTTAAGCAATATCGTGGGGTATGAGATGGATAAGAAATTGGCGGCACTGGCAGCGGAATACGGACTGACTTATACCCGCTATGCCGATGACCTGACTTTTTCGGGAGATGTGTTTCCCAAAGAACAAATCATTCCCCGGATCAAACAGATCATCCGTGATGAGAAATTCGAACCGAATCATAAGAAGACCCGTTTTATCAATGAGTATGGCAGGAAGATTATTACAGGAGTATCTGTTTCTTCCGGTGCGAAACTGACAATCCCTAAAGCCAGAAAGAGAGAGATCCGGAAGAATGTCTATTTTATCCTGACAAAAGGCTTGGCGGAACATCAGCGCCGGATTGGCTCGAGTGATCCTGTCTATCTGAAACGGCTGATTGGAGAACTTTGTTATTGGCGGTCAATAGAACCGGACAATGCGTATGTATCCGATTCTATTAACCGTTTGAAATGTTTGGAGAAAGGGTATTAATCTAATTGGCAATCGTTACCCGTTCATTTTCTATCTTGGCGTAATTCCTTTTCACAGCTTCGCGAATACCTCTTTGCATGGCAGCGTCTATGTTCGATCCCATACGGGCAAAGCCGAACTGTTGTGCGCATGCTTTTATCAAATCTGCCGCAGGCAGGCTGATGGAGTCGGTCAATAGTTGCCGGATGGCATTGGCTATCTCTTCAGGTGGTATGTCTGTCGCTTCCCGGTCGGAAACCGGGCGATAGATTGAATAGGAAGCGCATTGCTCTTTGTCGTTCCAGCAGAAGACAAGTCCTTCGTATTCTGTGCGATAGATATTCAATGTGTCGAGTGCTGTTTCTATCTGTGCTTCTACCCGTGTTCCCAAGCGGCTGATTCCCCATTCGGACAGGATTTTCTTACAGAGCAGGGATTTACTGATTGGCGCCTCGCTTTCCATAATCTTCCGTATTTGGGAGAGGAGGATAGAGTAACTGTCCGTAAAGAAAAAGTCTTCCGGTGAATAACTGTATGGGGTAATCTTTGCAAACTTGTACTTTTGTTCTATCCGGTTTTGCGTAGAAAGAACGGAAGCAGCTTGCTTTTCAGGGGCAGCAGGCGATGCCTTGAGCACGAATGAAATTTCATTGTTGGTTGTCTGTGCCGTCGGTGCAGGTGCTGCCACTTCTGTCGGAGTTGAGTTAATTCCGGCTGTTGTCATAGAGCCGACCTTTGAACTCTTTTTTCGGGCGATAGCCTCTTGGATAGTTGCTATTACTTCGTCCGGCTTTTCCCACCAATCCATTGTCCATATCCGGTAGATGTCCCATCCGAGTGCTTTCAATACATTATTCTGCACAATTTCCCGGTCACGTGCGGTCTTGGTACGTTTGTAGTTTTTGCCGTCGCAGATAATACCTAACTGATAGTTAGAGGTGTTCTCGGTGTCGACGATACCTATGTCTATCTTGTATCCGGAGCAACCGATGTCTGTATGCACAGTGTAACCCAATGAGCGTAGTCTGTCGGCAATGATCGTTTCGATGGAGGCTGTTGTTTCCGACAGTTGTCTTGTCACGCTGTTGATGGTGCTTCGGGTTCCCTTCTCCGCATATTCGAGGAAACGTTTTAGTCCGGCCACTCCAATGGAAGAAGTCCGGTTCAGGTCGATCATATCCGACCTTAGGGTGGAATAGATAATCATCTCATACCGGGCACGGGAAACGGCTACATTCAATCTTCTTTCGCCGCCTGCCCGGTTCAGTGGTCCGAAATTCATACTGACGCGCCCTTCTGCATCCGGCCCATAGCCCACAGAGAAGAGAATAACATCGCGTTCGTCTCCCTGCACATTCTCCAGGTTCTTGATAAATAACGGTTCGTCGCATTCCAACGCAAGAGTTTCCAGTTCGGGGTAAAAGATAAAAAGGTCAGATAATAAGTCTTCTATCAAGGCTTGTTGGACAATGCTGAAAGTGACTACACCGATACTTTTCTTTCTTAGTTCCTCGCTTCTCAATCTTCTGGCTATTTCGTCCACTACTGCTTGAGCTTCCGCCCGGTTCTGGCGCGACTTGCCTTTATCATAGTAACCGTTGATGTTGACTATCCTGACTTTCGATTCAATGTTGTCCGGTGAGGGGAAAGTCATCAGTTTGTTATCGTAATATTCGGAGTTACTGAAAGCGATGAGGCTCTCATGTTTGCTTCGGTAGTGCCATAATAAATATTTGGAAGGGATAGACAGGGCGAGACAGTCGTCAAGGATACTCTCTAAATCTTCCATTTCAATGTTGTCTTCATCAATGGTGTTGACCGAGAAGAAACTGGTAGGGGGCATTTGTTTCGGATCGCCTACGATAATGACGTTTTTGCCCCGTGCAATGGCGCCCACCGCTTCATAAGTAGGCATCTGTGAGGCTTCATCAAAGACAATCAAATCAAATTTATCAGCGTCCGTATCGATGAATTGAGCGACGGAAAGAGGACTCATCAGCATACACGGGCACATGCGCGACAACAAAGTGGGAATCTGGTCGAATAGCTTGCGAATAGATATGCCGCGGGCATTGTTGCGGATATTCTTTTGAAGGATACCCACTTCGGAACTTTGGATGGCTTCGTGAGTGAAAGACGGAATGTTGGAGGCCAACCGGGCAAATAATTCTCTTTGGGTCGTTTCTTCGAATTTGGCGGATATTTGTTTGTATTTAGCAATGATATCATTGAATATCTTACCGTTGAATAATTCCAAAGTCGGCTCTTTGGCGATGATATACCGGATAGCCGCCTGATAGAAACTCTTGCGGAAACTGTCTGTAAGTTGGCCGGTAGGAATATTCTTTTCCTTATATTCCGTCGCGATAAATCCTATTCCCAGGCTATGCAGGGTTTGGTAGGCTTGTAGCCACTGATACCAGTCTTTGAGCTTGTCGAGGTTCTCTTTCCAGGTTCGGGCTTTTGACAAGGCAATCGTTATCCAGTCGGCTGAATCGGTATAAAGTTCTTCGATCGAGATACCCAACATGCCGGACAATTTCTTTTCGGTGGCTGTGAGTGTATTTGCGAGCTGATACAGTTCATTGAAAGAATGAGCATGAATATCTCTGAATGTTTGAATTCCTTCTGTGAGTTGTACGGACAAATTCTGCTTGATTTGCGAAACTTTGGCAATGTCTTTTGCGTAGTTCAACAAATGCGAATGAAGGGAAGTCATGTCGTCGATTATCTGCTCAATGGTGTTCCAATCCTCGTTCTTGCCGGGGCGTCCGAATAGGGAGGGAAGTTGCCCGATGTATTTCCGGACGGCTTCTGCTTCTTCCTGATACCGGATAATGTGGTGGAGCAGAGGTTTGATGTCTTCTGTTTCAATCGTTTTTAAAGCATATACGTTGATTGCCTTTCTGATTTTCCGTTGTCCGAAATATCTGGGAAGGAACCATTGATCGGATACCCGGTTCCATTCGGCTATCATCTGCTTGGCGTTGATAGACAGGATTTCTTGGGTGAATCCGGTTTCTATCTCTTTCCTTTGTTCATCCCGTTTCCGTCCGTGAACCACTACTTCCTGGTATTCATTCAGTGTTTCGTTGAGCAATGGCAAAGTCAGCAATCCGGGAGTCAGTTCCGGAATGTCGAGTATTCTCCGGATGATGTGGGAGATTGTCTGGAAATCCTTGCGTGTAGGGTGTATATCCGTATCTTTTAGAAGTATGGAGAATACATCCAGCTTCTGCCGGATGGTGGTCAACAGGTCGATAAATCCGGTGAGCAGTTGGGAGGACTCCTCCTTAACGGCTGATGAATATTCGGTAATTGAGATGCCGGTTAATGGATGCTGATAAGGGTGTCCGCACGCATTGGCCGTCCGGACTAACAACTCGATGGCATCTTCCCATTGGGCGAATGTGTCTTTATCTAATGTATCCAGATAAACTTGTGGAATATCAAAACAAGATTCGACGTCCACGGATTGATAATGAATAATGGCGTCATATAATGAAACTCCGAACGGGTATTCTTTATGCAGGGCTTCGATATATTGATTCAATTCCGCCCGTAAATTCAGCAGGCGTTCCGCTTCCTTTCTGAATTCTTCGGGAGGTGTCTGCCTGATAATTTCCGTGGTTTCTTTCAGTTGAGAGATAACGGCGGATTTCTTTGTCTTGTTGGAATGAATTTCCAGACAGAACGGAGCCAGGCCGATAGCTGCCAATCTGTTTTGTACAACGGAGAGGGCAGCCATCTTTTCCGCTACAAATAAAACACGTTTTCCTTTGTAAAGCGCGTTGGCGATAATATTGGTAATCGTTTGCGATTTTCCTGTTCCTGGAGGCCCGTGCAGGATGAAAGTCTTGTCGTGTACGGCTTCGTAAATAGCTTCCAGTTGCGAAGAATCGGCGATGATGGGTAATACAATGTCTGCGGGCGACACTTGTTTGTCCATATCCGTTGCATCTATTTCCTCTGTGGCGGCTTCCCATTCTATCTTTCCGTTGATGAGGCTGGACACAATCTTGTTCTGAACCAGTTTGTTGGCATTGTTGTGAATGTCATTCCACATAATGAACTTGTTGAAAGAGAAGATACCCAGAATCGCTTGCTCTTCCACGTCCCATTTACGCTGGTTCTTGATGCTGTTGCGGATAATGGAATAGATCAGTTTGACGTTAACACCGCTTTCGTCGGTAGGTAACGGATCCAATCCTGATATGGAGATTCCGAAGTTTTGGCGAAGCATTTCCAATAAGGTGATGTTCATCATTGTTTCTTCTTCCCGGGAACGGATTACGTAACCTTTGGCTGCCGATTTGCGGATAATTTCAACCGGTAATAGCAAGATGGGGGCATATCGGGGGCGTTCGCTGGAAGGTGTCTCATACCATTTCAAAAGTCCGAGAGCCAGATAGAGTGTGTTGGCTCCATTCTCTTCGATAGAAGTACGCGAAGAGCGGTATAAGTGAGTCAGTGCCTTACCTAAATCGTTTTCGGGCAGATAGAAACGTAACCTTTTCTGTGAAAGTTCCGAGTTGATGAAACCAACCATGGGATCAGACTCCGGTATGGAGGAATAAATCCCGAAGTCCATCGCCGGACTTTCCCAATCGGCAGGGCGGTGGAGGATGCGGAATTCTTCTCCGTCGGCCAATGCATCTTCCAGACAGGATAGATTAGCCGGGATGAGTTGGAGCGTGTTTTTGGTAATCCGGATATTCAGCAGGTTGTTGCGCAGGCTTAAATCCAGCAACCGTCTTTCCCATAACAGTTGTTTGGTGATTACGGTCTGGGTTTCATTGCCCGATAAATCATACGGATTGATACTTTGCGGAGTGGCATGAACGGCACTTTTTTGAATGTCGGTCTCCTTTTCTTCTACTTCCCATACCTGTCCATGCAAAATGCGTTGGGGGATGGGGCGGATGCCCGAATGTCTCGCTCTTTTCACATCTATGGCAAGAATGAAACTGTTTCCATCCGTCAACTTTCCGTTCGCTTTCTTCACAGCATCGTCGAAATCGGACGAATGGCCCATGTTCATGCAGGTCGTTTCAACTAAGGTAATGTCGTAGATTCCTTCGGCTGTCCGTTTGGTTAACAGGGAAACATCGTCAATGGTAGGATCCGGAAAAGTCTCCGGCACTAGCCAGGCTCCCGCAAAAGCATGCCCTTGAGTGATGATAATGAGTGCATTCAGACCGATTGCTTCCAGGCAGGAAGCATAGAGCAAGGCCATATCCAGACAGGTTCCCAGTTTTTGTGCCATTACGGAGTCGGCTAGCCGTACACGTTGCCCATATTCCTCGAAGCTGGCGGGGATGGTGCTGTATATAATCTGTTGTTCCGTGATAGCCGTGTAGATGGCGGCCATCTGTTTCCTTACCCGGTCCGGAGTGCGGCTTTGATATTCGTCGAGGGACGGATTATCAGTCCATTGTCCCAGGATGGAAGCGGCTCTCTTGATGATCGGCACAATGGCTGTATGATTGGGGGTGATGAAAGCGGCCAGCATTTCGGGCAATACATTGAGCCCTCCCCATTGGTCGTATGCCAGAATGTCGATAGGGTAGGTTTGGCAGAATACGGATTCTGCTTCGGAAGTAATTTCAATTTTCAGATTGCCGGATAAACGTTCGGTCAGCTGTGTGAAATAGTTGGCGGACAAAGTGAGATTGAATGACGACAGGCATATCGATTCATTGGGCGGAATCTGTGCCACAGCTATCGGAGCAGCGTTTCCGAAAGTCGGTTCTGTCGTGATTTGTACCTGAATGTCCTTCAGCGGGGCAGGCGTTGTATTCTCAATAGAAAGCTGATGAATGATTGATGCACCGTTTTGTTGTATCGCAAAATTAATAAGCGGTAAATAGTCGCATTGCACCTTGACTTTGTCCAATCTCTCGTCCATGGCAAAAACTGTATAAATTAAAGATTGCAATATTACAAAAAATACGGATATAATTCTCTTTTCTTCTGCCATTCTTTTGTCAATCAAGAAAATATTCCTACCTTTGCGCCCGATTTATAGATAATATAATGTCTTATT
>NZ_DAWCXD010000017.1:0-4275 GCF_052357945.1 Bacteroides sp.
AATGTCAATAAATAAGCTTAGCTTTTATTAAAATATAATTTTAATCTTAACCACATCAAGTGTTACATATAAGCCCAAACTTGCCAGACATACATACTTAGTCTAAATAGAAAAAAAATAAAAATAAAATGATTTTTTTTAGATCTTGAAGGGCTTTATAGATATGTTGCTCAACTGTACGAACCGAAACATTCAACTTCTCAGCAATTTCCGGTGAAGTCATCCCTTCCTCTCTGCTCATTAAAAAAATACGCCTGCGCTGTTCCGGCATGCGTTCAAGAGCCATCTGAACAAAAAGCTCAAGTTCATGAGCACAAAATTCATCATCCGGCGTAGGCAATCCCAGTTCCGCCATTCGCATTTTTTCTGCTGCAACATCCAAGTAGTCATATTCAACAGCCTTATGCTTCAAAAAATTATAGATATGGTTTCGTACAACTGTATATAAATAACTATCCAATTTTTCACGCTCTAACCATAAATCCGGTTTCTCCCATAGCTTAACAAAAATATCTTGAGCTATATCTTCTGCATCTTCTTCTGATTTTAACAATTGCCATGCGAAAGTTTTTACTTTGGGAAAATTCAGATCAAAAAACTTTTTAAAACGAAGAACTTTATCTTCCATTCGTGTGATAATCATCATGTATATCCATTAAGATTAACAAGTAAAATATAAAACCCTTCAACAAAGTTAATTATTAAATAATTTATCAACAACCTTTTTCATAAGAAAAGAATCAAAAAAAGAAAGATTTCAATAGTTTTCCGGACCTAAGCAACTAATAATCAATAGATAAGAATTAATTCATTATTTTTATTTGAAACAACTGTGCAAAACGACTATCTTTGTGCAAATATTAAGGTATAGATAAAAGATTTGCACTATGAAATATGATATTCCGTATATGACAACAGAGGCTGTAAGCCTGCTTAAATCACTGATTAGTATTCCTTCAATCAGCTGGGAAGAAACCCAGGCTGCGGATTTCCTGCAAAACTATATTGAAATGGCAGGTATGCAGACGGGACGTAAAGGAAATAATGTGTGGTGCTTTAGTCCGATGTTTGATCTGAAGAAGCCGACTATTTTACTTAACTCCCACATAGACACAGTGAAACCGGTTAACGGTTGGCGGAAAGACCCGTTCACTCCACGTGAAGAAAACGGTAAGTTATATGGATTAGGAAGTAACGATGCCGGTGCCAGCGTTGTTTCGTTATTACAGGTGTTCCTGCAACTATGTCGTACTTCGCAGAAATATAATCTGATTTATCTGGCCTCTTGTGAAGAAGAAGTTTCAGGTAAAGATGGAATTGAAAGTGTATTGCCGGGACTTCCTCCAGTCTCATTCGCTATCGTAGGAGAACCTACAGAAATGCAACCTGCCATTGCCGAAAAGGGATTAATGGTATTGGATGTGACCGCAACAGGTAAAGCAGGACACGCAGCGCGTAATGAAGGAGACAATGCTATTTACAAAGTATTGGATGATATTGCCTGGTTCCGTGACTATCGTTTTGAGAAAGAATCGCCCTTGTTGGGTCCCGTGAAGATGAGTGTCACTGTTATCAATGCCGGCACACAACACAATGTGATTCCCGATAAATGTACTTTCATCGTCGATGTCCGGAGTAACGAGCTTTACTCAAATGAAGAATTGTTTGCTGAAATCAAAAAGCATATTTCCTGTGAAGCCCAAGCTCGTTCATTCCGTCTCAATTCTTCACGAATTGACGAGAAACACCCATTTGTACAGAAAGCTATGAAGTTAGGACGCGTTCCTTTTGGTTCTCCAACATTGTCCGACCAAGCACTAATGTCCTTCCCATCGGTAAAAATTGGTCCGGGCCGTTCGTCACGTTCACACACGGCAGAAGAATATATCATGTTAAAAGAAATAGAAGAAGCTATCGGACTTTATTTAGAGCTATTGGACGGACTTCTGATTTAATAAAAGTCATTGGTGAATTGATAATTGTTATCCTATTATATAGTTCTCAACTATCAATTCACCCATACAATAAAAACAAAGCAACGATTATTCAAACAACTTCGATAAAGCTTCCTCCAGTTTTTCACCCCTTAAATTTTTGTCTATAACAATTCCCGTAGGATCTACAAGGAAAGTTCTGGGTATAGCATAGATACCATATATATCAGAAGCATCCACATCCAACAATTGTACCCAATTCATTCCAAGTTCTTCAACAGCAGCTCTCCAAGGTTTCAGTTTCCGATCTGTGGATATGCTAATCACCTCAAATCCCTTAGAAGCATATTTTTCATAAGCAGCTTTCACATTGGGCATTTCATGCCGGCAAGGTCCACACCATGAAGCCCAAAAGTCAATCAAGACATATTTTCCCTTACCCACATAATCAGACAAGAGCTTCATGTTACCTGCATTGTCTTTCACTTTAGCATCCGGGAAACGTTCACCAATCTTTATCTTGGCATCCATTTCCTGCCGTTTCTTTTGTTCTTCACGCTGTTCCGGAGTCATTTTATTTTCAAGTTCCGCCTTCATTCGGAGCTCTGCTTGGTTCTTCTTTTCCACAATATTTCTCACCAAATTATTTTGTGAAAACATAGGCGAAGCTTCTTTCATCAGAATCTTCATATCATCAAAAGGCATCATCATACCTCCAACGGAGAAAAGATATACACCCACTATACTATTCTTATAATCCTTTATACAATGTGATACAGAATCCACTTGTGCAAGAAAATTCTTCTCTATTTTATCATATCTTGCTCTAAATGCAGTATCATTCACCATCTTATCAGCAAATTCTTCAGATTTCATTCCAGTCATTAACTTATAAATACTATCTGATGTTTTCAACATATTATCCATTATTAGCTGCATACGATTTAAAGCTATATTCAATGAATCATTTAAAGGCGTTCCCCCTCTCTTATTCGCAGCAATATTTACTGATATTTCTCCTTTTTCGAAAATCAACGGATAGGTTTCTCCATCCATATCCTTGATGATTGCAATATCCGGCATCTGATGTACACCAGAAAAAGAGAACTTACCTTTTTCCACTGTTGTACTGTCCAAAACGACTTCTTTAGCTTGCTCTCCATCTCCCATCAGGCATAAATACAACAATTGATTATTCAATTCCTCATCAGCAATACCTCGGATAGAGAATTTCTCTTGGGCAGAAGAAAATATAGCAATAGCACAAAACGTGCATAAAATCATAATTCGATTTCTCATATAGAATAAATTTATATCAAAAACAGTAAACACTCATGTTCAATACCTGCTATTATCATTTCAAATTTTGATAATCATTTAAACTAATAATAGATCTTCTTATTTTTCTTATCGGAAATGGTCTGATAATCTTTCACCTTTATATTAAAATATGATTTAGACTTTCCATCATCATTAGAAGGCAACTGTTCTTTATCTTTTTTGTGTGGCAACTCAAGAATATCTATTTCTTTCACACTCTTCTTCAGTTTCGGGAATAAAAGACTGATATAAATATATTTATAATTAAATCCTTTGACAGCCAACAGCCTACCCATCGGAGCTCCACCATCATATCCCCGCACATTATACTCATCGCCACTTTTCTTATCGATAATCTTAAATCCCGGACTATAATACAACCATTGCCAATCCCAATAAATAGGTTGAATGAATGTCACTTTAGTATCATTCTTTCTCCTTTCAATCGAATATAAAGAAGGACTTGTAGACATCCCATTCTCATACGCTTTCTCATACACTTCTTCAGGAACTATAACTATACTATCGCTTGGAAGCATATAGGCTTGTGCATATAATTCTTTATCACGTTTCTTCTTTTGCTCATATTCTTTCAACCGCTGTTCACCTCTTTTTACTCGTTCGCTTTTCTCTGATCTAACCACTTTGAATGTCTCTGTCTGGAGTTGCTTCACTAACAACGGCATTGTCTCACGCATAACAATCAATGAAGCCTCTTTATATTTCTTACCTACGGGAGATTCATAAAATGCAGCAACAGCTTTTAATTCTTCCAAAGTTAAATGCTTCTCATAAACAGGCATATACATTTCAAACACCTTACTTTCTATTTTCTCTTTCCAGTTTTTAGAAAACTCATTCCAATAAGCCTCATCCTTTTCCGGCGCATTTAATTTCATCACAGATGTGATTTTTTGGAAGAAGTCATCCGTAGTAGCCGAAGCACCGGAAAGTACCATAATCTTTTTCAACGTTTCTTTGTACTCATCTGTCGCATTTGTATTTTGTGCAGAAGCTGGTA
>NZ_DAWCXD010000017.1:4375-7814 GCF_052357945.1 Bacteroides sp.
TTCAACGTTTCTTTGTACTCATCTGTCGCATTTGTATTTTGTGCAGAAGCTGGTAAAATTAAAGTAAACAGTGCAATTATACACATCGTTACTTTAGGAAGGAAAATGTTTTTCATAATTATCTGATTTTATTTATTTTGATTCCATATTTTATTTTGCATTTCCTACAAAGATACACATTAAATCTATATCATTTAATAGAATAGTACAATCAATGAGGCTACTATCCGGCTGCCCTGCAATGTATAGATAAACGAAATATCCCCTATTCATCGCTAATTACAACATTCATCCCCCTCTCTTATCAAAATGGCTTTGGACAATTCATTTCATCTTTTGATATAATATTATTATCTTTTTCTCACATACTTCGTTCATTTTTCGTAATTAACGCTATCTTTGCAATAGGTCGCTAAATCTAAATAAGACTTTCAAAATACATAATATACGAATATGAAAAAGATTTTATTTTTATATATCATTCATCTAGGATTTGCCCTACAACCCATACAAATTCAAGCTTGTTGTCTCGACAATGAGGCTGTTCTCGCCAATGGGACTGCCATTATTCTACAATCACCTAAAGTGGACAATACCAAAACCATTCAGTTCATCAAAGATTTCTACGCAAACTACGTTTTTGGAGCAAAGAATTATGTTCCGGCAGTAAAAAAGCATTGTACAGCCAAATTGCAAAAGCAGCTGAAAGATAACTACGAGTATGACGGCGAAGGATATGCGATATGGAACTTCCGAACAGGTATGCAAGACGGACCAAGCGACATATCTAAAGTAACATCAGTAACTGCATTGGGAAATGGTTTATACAAGGTCAATTTCATTGATATGGGAATAAAGGGTAACCGTACTTTGAAAATTATCGACGTAAACGGGACACTGAAGTTCGATGCTATTAAATAATCCCCTCTAAGCAGATATATTATCAATTTAACAGATAACTAAAAAAGCCTTACTATTCAATCAAACAATGAAAGTAAATCATCTATAAGACTACATCCTTCACCGCTTTCACCTTCTTCCTGAAACCTCCACCCAGAGCAGGGAAGCGGGTGAAAGCGACCATGCAAAAGCCCTTCTATCACGCTTTCACCACTTTCACCGACACACTTCAAATCGACGCTTACTCAAATCGTTTCCATTTACCGCCGGAGCACATCACGAGATACCCCGTAATAACCCGCTGCAGCCACATAAATCGGCTGCATACGTTTGCCGATATTTCGCAATTTACCTTCTTCCAGCAATCGCCGGAGATGACGATTCGCCGTAGTCCGTGTCATGCAGCATACTTCCTGAAAATCATAACGAAGCATTACGTCATGATCGGCGAAATATTCCTTCAGCCGCATATCTATCTCCACCTCCGACAAAGACTCCGAATGGCGCGCATACTTACTCCGGCTGGCTTTGACACCTACCAATTCACCCCGCAGGCGAGCATCCGGACGGAAACCAATTGTTTTCAGTTCCATCTTCGACCATTTGTTTTTAGTACTGCGGGTCACCTTTTGCGTGCTCTTCAAAATAGGGGCAAAATAGCCTAGCCCCTCGATATGTACCTCGCGTCCTTCACGTAGTTCTTCACCACAAATTTGGGCAAGCATCTCGAACGCATTTTTTACATCACCTACGGAAAGCGAACTGCGTCCGTGAATCATCCGGCACAGTTTATCCGTTCCCACCTTACCATTCAAAAAAATGCGGGGATGCAAACCTTTCTCTTCCGAATCGTCGGACTCACCGGGATTCTCATACCAATCGTAAAGTATAGCCATTAGCCGTTAACGTTTTGATAGTGAATACATTTCATGTAAAAACTTTAAGTTTATCATCAAACCACTACTGTGGTTCATTTAAATCACACTTGTTATCCAATTAGATCACTCTTGTCATTTGATTGAACCACGAAAGTGAATCAATAATAACTCTTCGTCAAAGATACGATAAAAAATAGAGAAAAGGACGATAAGAAGCCGCCTTCTTCAGTCAAGTAGAAATTTATATTTTTTCCGGAGAAATACTTGCAAACCGGTATCATCCGATAGTACATTCGCAGTATCAGCGCTGAACAATAAACCGATTTTAATCACTTAAAAATAGAAAAAATAATGAATGCAATAACATTGATATGGAGACAGGTATTGAAGGAACTAAAATTGTTTCAAATGAAGGAGAACAAAGAAGATGCAGTTGAGAAAACAGACAAAGAGCCACAGAAAACGCTAAAATGTCATGAAGATAAATATACCGTTCCTCTGCCGGATGCTGCACCGCCTACTGGAAAAGAGAAAGAGACAGAACGAAAACAACCAGTCCGATTAACCCAAGAGGTACGTACATTCCTGCAAAAACAGTATGATTTTCGTTACAACCTATTGACGGAAGAAACGGAATATCGTCCTGCCAACAAGCGTGCCATTCCTTTCGAACCTGTAAGTAAGCGGGAACTGAACACTTTCTGCATGGAAGCACACGACCAGGGCATATCCTGCTGGGATAAAGACTTGAGCCGTTACATTTATTCCACTTGTATTCCTGAATACCATCCTTTCCGGCTTTACATGGAGGAACTGCCCGGCTGGGATGGGACAGACAGACTGGAAGCTTTGGCGCAGCGTGTCTCTGACAATCAGCTCTGGATAAAAAGCTTCCATACCTGGATGCTGGGACTCACCGCCCAATGGTTAGGCATGACGGGAATACATGCCAACAGTGTAGCCCCCATACTTGTCAGCAGCGAGCAGGGACGACAAAAATCCACATTTTGCAAGGCACTGATGCCTCCGGCATTGTCACGTTATTACATGGACAACCTGAAGCTGTCTGCACAAGGAAAACCGGAAAGGTTACTTGCCGAAATGGGACTTCTGAACATGGATGAATTTGACAAGTACGGAACGCAGCAAATGCCATTATTGAAAAATCTAATGCAAATGGCAAACCTGAATATCTGCAAAGCTTATCAAAAGAATTTCCGCAACTTGCCGCGCATCGCTTCTTTCATCGGTACAAGCAACCGTTTTGACTTGCTCACCGATCCCACCGGTAGCCGGCGATTCATCTGCATTGAAGCAGAACATCTGATCGATTGCGAAGGTATCATGCACGATCAGATCTATGCCCAACTGAAAGCTGAACTGCTCTCCGGCATCCGCTATTGGTTCACAAAAGAAGAGGAACGGGAACTGCAACGCCACAATGCTGCTTTTTATCATCCGTGTCCGGCAGAGGAAGTCTTTCATGCCTGCTTCCGGATAGCTAAAGATGATGAAGAGGGAAGCGAACGGCTCTCGGCTTCGGACATATTCAGGAGACTGAAGATGTATAACCCCGCTGCCATGCGTGGAAGTAATCCGGCTACGTTCGCGCAAGTTTTGCTTGCGGCAGGGGTCACCCGCAAACATACCAAATATGGGAA
>NZ_DAWCXD010000017.1:7914-53036 GCF_052357945.1 Bacteroides sp.
TCGCGCAAGTTTTGCTTGCGGCAGGGGTCACCCGCAAACATACCAAATATGGGAATGTATATTTGGTGAAACCGATGAAAGCGGCATAAAGCTTCAAATAGAGGAAGGGTTCACCCGTAAGGATCTGGGGAGTAATGGTTTATAATAGGAGTGAAAGAGGTAAAAGAAGTAAAAAGAAAAAGAGGACATTAAGAGGAAAATAAGCTATAAACAGTAAGATGTTGAATAGAAAATCAGGAAAAACTTGATTATCTATTCAACATCTTACTGTTTATAGCCTAGGATCATCTGCCTGAAGTCAGTAGTATATGCTACTTTGTTTCCGGATATTTATCCTACTATCCATTTACTGCCCGGTATAAACGAAATGATCTTAGTTGTTACAAAACAACAGATAAACGTAACCACTGCGATACATGGTATAGCGGCAACAGTGGGAAGCGCCAATGTATCTTTGAACACAGTCACCCACAGTCCGAGCCAGAATATGTGCATAAGATACATACCATAGCTAAGTTTCGATGTTTCCGTCACCAACTTGGGAGCTTGCGGACGTTTGATACATGTAAACATAAGGAATGTACCCGTTGTGAGAAGCACACAGTTAATGGTACAGAAAGCCCATCCTATTTCTATTACAGGTGTGGAATGGAGTTCGCCGGGTATAGCCTGCACATAGAATGAATAAATAGTCCATACAGCACCGATCACCATTAAAATGGTTCCTATAATGAAACGTTTGGAACGGTTCCAGGTAAGGTGTACACGAATGTAATGCGCCAGAACAAGATAGCCCAGATAACCGGAGAAGTACCACAACATGTGGTATTCATTCCAGAAACATTGTCCCCACACTTCACCGCACCAACGATTGAGATAAGGCATACAGGTTGACAACACGAACAGCCCTATAAAGAAACGCTCTTCTTTAGCCGTGGCTTTTCTCAACCATGGGGATATAATTGGGATAAACAAATAAAGGCTTATCAGAGGATACATAAACCACAAGTGTCCGGCTAGCGTCGGGAAATTCAGGAATATCCGCGACAAGTCCTTCATAGATGTTTCTCCGTCTATCTGTCCCCACAGCATAGGTAGAGTGCTGTACAGTATCATGAATATGAAGAACGGTGGAAGGATGCGAAGGCAGCGCTGGCGATAGAATTGCCACATAGACTGCTCTTCCTTCATCGGTGCAAGCAGGAAGGCGGAGACTATCATGAACAGGGGTACTGCCATACGTGAAAAGCCATCGTATACTGATACCCATAGCCGGTCTGCTTCATTCGCTAGAAAAGACTGCGGACCTGCCATATCAGTAGATCCGGGAGCACCATAGAAATTCTCACTGGCATGAACAAGGATGACGAGAAAGCATGCAAACACACGGATGTAATCTAAAAAAACAATACGTTTCATTTATTCTAAGTTTTCTAGTTATTAATTTATTCTTTTGTGTTCGGGAACGCAGAGATTCTCAACCGTGCCGCCCCCATAGGGATCAATGTTATTTCTTCTTTATCACCTTTCACCGCATCTTCTTCCGGCAATACGCCACACAGTCCTGTTTCATCTATCTCCCATTCAGGAACCGGACGACCGATAGCTTTTACTTCTAAAGGTACACTGGCTACTGTGAAAGGATAGTTGTCAGCCGGCCAGGATTTACGGATGACCTTGAAATTCTTCAAAGGTTCTTTCTTATCCAATACCAATGAATAATTCCAAGGGCTATCCGGATAGATTTCAGTAGTAGGCCATTTCTGGGGATCAGCACCTTTCTGCCATTTTGAATCACCGATAGCAGTCTCGCGACTGTCTTTCTCTACATATTTCTCTGCAATCTTAAGAGACAAAGTCAAAGGTCCGTAATCTACGCTTACGCTGTTTTTATTGACCTGCCAGGTACGCATAGACAAAGACATCGGAAGAGTCAATTCCACACGGTCACCATTCGCCCACTCGCGATTGATGCAAAGATATTTTCCCGCTACAGGAGCTGCACTTACCTTCTTGCCATTCACCCGCACTTCCGCCTTTTGAGTCCATGAAGGAATACGAAGATAAAATGGAAAAGCAACCTTTTCATCGGTAGAAACAGTGAAGGCAATGCCTTCTTCAAAAGGATAATTTGTCTCTTCGTGAAGAGTGATTTCCTTGCCGTCACCCACTTTCACTGTAGCTTTGCAAGCTGCATAAATAGCTGTTGCTACTCCGTTGTCGGGAGTTGCCAATACCAGATGTTCGGTGAAGTAAGGCCAGCCCTGTGCATGATTGTGTTGGCAGCAACGACTGCTGAAAGGATTCATCGAAAGGAACGGGCCACGATTGTCAATGCCCGGATGATGATTCTTCGAATCACTGACAGCATGGTTCGGACAAGTGATATAACGCAATGCCTTGAAGTCCGGCATCACGGCAGCCGGATAAGAGTTGAACGCTACTTCTTCGCAGTGTTCCGCCCACATGGGATCTCCTGTCATGCAAAGCATGATTTCATCGGAAGCCATTTGTTCTACCAAGCCGCAGGTTTCCACTCCCTGTCGGGGATCGATATATCCCAGACGAGCATTTTCATCTGCACCGAACATACCTCCGGGAACCTGTCCAAAAGTACGCCGTATCAGATGATGGACATTATAAGAGGCTTTCAGCATCGCTGAATCTCCGGTCTGCATATAATAAGTGGCAGGTTCACGGAAACATTGGGCGATATTTACATTGTGCCAGTTAGGTAAGGAGGTGGATTTTGTCCAGTCGGCTGTGTTACGGTGAATCTTCTCGGCTAATTCAAGTAGGAAAGCATCCCCAGTATGGTTGTAAAGCCAGTAGATACTGATGATATTGTCACCACCACGGCTTTTCTCCCAATAATCTTCCAGAAGTTGGTCATCGGGAACAGTCATCTGCCACTTGAAGTAATTCGTCATCAGGTCAATGACACGCTGATCTTGAGAATACTCATAATAAGATTGCAGACACCAGAGCATAATCATCTGTGCCCAAAGTTCGCGTTTGCCGTTACGTTCATTGACCGGACCGAAATAGCCGTCCGGCTGGCGACTGGCAAATACACCTTCAATCCAATATTTGGTTTCTTCAATCATCTTCGGGTCATTCAGGATATATGCTAGATTGCCATATCCTTTGAGCCAGTAAGGAACTTCCTCCCAGCCGTGGTCTCCACCGGTTGTCAACCAGGCATTATTATCCTTTTCCAGCCAAGCGCTGATTTCTCCCAAATGTCCGGTCAGACCGTCGCGTTGCAATTCCAGATACTTCTTCACCCATCCTTCGGGCTGAATACTACCTACCGGCAACTTTATAAAATTCAATGGTCGAAGCGGAGCGCGATACCCGATATAATTGGTATTGACGGACTGTATGTCCGGTCGGTCCACTACCGTCACCGTACCACTAGAAGAAGCAGGCGCACAAGCTGTAACCGCCACTCCAAGCACTATCGATGCAAAAAGTCCTTTAGTTTTATTTTTTTTCATTTCGTCTATTCTACTGATTCCGGAAATCATCCTAATTTCCCTATGAGCCCTATTGAGCACCAATAAATTACATTCGAAGCAAAGAACGGATAATCTCTAATCAGACAACCCGTTCTTCAATGGCATGAACTGCCTTTATAACCTATTTATCAACAGAGAATTTGAAGATACATTGGCTTGTATACTTTTCGCCCGGGCGAAGTACAGCCGACGGCCATTCCGGTTTGTTCGGAGTATCCGGATATTTCTGTGTTTCGAGACATACGGAAGCACGTTGGTTGTAAGTAATGCCTTTCTTTCCTGTCAGCGAACCATCGAGGAAGTTACCTGCATATACCTGAATACCCGGTTCGTTAGTATAAACGTCGAGTACGATACCAGTCTTCGGTGATTTCAAAGAAGCACATTTACGGGTTACGTCGCCTTTCGTGTTCAACACCCAGTTGTGATCGTAACCATTGCCGTTTTTCAACTGTACGAAATCATAGTCGTTGATACGTTCGCCTACCGGAGTCAGGGTGCGGAAATCCATCGGGGTTCCTTCTACCGGAACGATCTCGCCAGTCGTCATGAAAGTACTGTCCACCGGAGTATAATAGTCCGCATCCACCATCAACAAATGACCGGAGTTGTTGCCGGCATCGCCTTCAAGATTAAAATAAGAGTGGTTGGTCATATTTACAATCGTCGGTTTGTCCGTTTCCGCTTCGTATTGAATATCGATGGCATTATCGTCCGTCAGTTTCATCACCACTTTACAAGTGATGTTTCCCGGAAAACCTTCTTCACCGTCTTCTGCACGGTAAGTCAACTGCAATTCCTGCGGATTCAACAATTCTGCATCAAACACCCGGTATTGGAATCCTTGCGGTCCGCCGTGCAGACAATGACCGTAGTTATTGCGGGGAAGCTGATATTCTACCCCATCCAAGGTGAACTGTCCCTGATTGATACGATTGGCATAACGTCCGATAGTCGCACCAAAATCCGAAGGCTTGCTGATATAGTCCTGAATAGAATCGAAGCCAAGCACTACGTCCTGCATTACTCCGTCCTTGTCGGGAACCATCACTGAAACAATGCGTCCACCGAAGTTCGTGATACAAACTTCCATGTTGTTCTTGTTACGCAGAGTGAACAAATCAGTCTTCTTTCCATCTACTTCTGTCTGGAATTTACTCTGCAATAAACCGGAATCTGTAGCCTTTTCAGCTTTCGGAGTACAAGCTGCCATTAAAAGGGCGGCAACTGCCCATACACATAACTTTTTCATGATACAATTGTTTTTTTTAATATTAGTTTTCAGCTATTCATATTTAGATGCAGACGACGCGGATAACGCGTTTTTTCTAATTTTGCATCAGAAAAAGAGCCGCATCATCCGCGTTATCCGCGTTCAATTTACTATGTCAGCATATTACTGTATACTATTCAATAAATCTACCTTTCCTTCATTAACCAGCTTCAAAATCAACTCACCGAAAAGAGTATTCTGCCAGGCAAACCATGCACGGGTAAATTTCTTCGGATTATCCTTATGGAAAGATTCGTGCATAAAGCCTGTGTCGGCATCCGTATCCATCAGCATCTTGATGCAGGTCTTGATTTCGGCATCATTCTGACTTGTGAAGGCTTTCATCATAATACTCATCGGCCACACCATATCGTAACCGATATGCGGTCCGCCGATTCCTTCGCCTGCCTTGCCTTTAAAGAAATAAGGATTGTCCTCACTCCACACAAAACGGCGGGTATTCTGATAAATCGGATCGTTTACATTCACATCACCCAAATAAGGCATCGCAAGCAAACTCGGCACATTGGCATCATCCATCAGATGATGATTTCCAAAACCATCCACCTCGAATGCATAGATTTTACCATATTTAGGATGATTATACACCGCATATTTCTTTAAAGCTGTTTCCACCTCCTGCGCCAAGTCCTTACATTCTTTAGACAAAGCTGTCTTCTTGTTTACCTTCTCCAAAATCTCGGCTGCCTTACGCAAGGAAGATACGGCAAAGAAATTGGAAGGAACCAGGAATTGAAGCGTAGTAGCATCGTCCGAAGGACGGAAACTGGAAACAATCAAACCGACTGGTTTCACCGGTGCTCCCAGACCGTCATTGCTCACAGTATCCAGTGCACGTTCCGTCTTACGTTGGAATTTATAAGGACCTACTCCGTCTTTGCGTTGTTGCTCTTTGAATGTTTTCAGTACATTAGTGATTGCCTGAATCCATTCTTCGTTGAATATGCTCGCATCTCCGGTAGTCTTCCAGTAATGATAGGCCAAGCGCAAAGGATAACACAAGGAGTCAATTTCCCATTTACGTTCGTGCAACTCCGGTTTCATGTCCGTAAGGTCACTCATCCAGTGACCGTCAGGAATAGCGCCGTCATTAAAAGCATTCGCGTACGGATCGATATTGATACATTTGAACTGGCGGAGAATAACACCTGCCAGCATTTCTTTCAGTTCAGGGTCCGAATTAGCTAATTGCACATAAGGCCATACCTGTGCACCGGAGTCGCGTAGCCACATAGCGTGAATATCACCCGTATATACGAATGTATCCGGTTTGCCATCGCTTCCTTTACGGAAATGTACGGTTGTATCCAGTGTATTCGGGAAACAGTTGGTAAACATCCATGCCAACTTCGCATTCTTCAAAAGTTTCTGTACACGGAGAATCTCCTTCTCTACCGCATTGGAACGGAACAAACGAGTGGATATTTCCGGGCGGTTATCTTTCTGAATAGCATCCGCCAGACATACATGCATTTCCGTCATACGGTTGGAGGCTTGCAGCTCCCCGCCACAGAGAAGTATACCTGCCAGCATACCTGCACTGATATATTTGATTTGTTTTTTCATGATTACTTCTTCTTTTTGAATTCATTAGAGAAAGAGTAAGGGAAATCGCTTTCTTTCGTACCACGTTGCTGATTGGGTTTGGCATCCATCTTGAAAGAAATGGTGGCGCCATTCATCAGGTCCTGATGGGTCAGGTAGTTTTTGGTATGTTCCTTGCCGTTCAGCGTCATTGATGAAATGTAACGCTTGTCGTCTCCGTTATTCGGGGCGGAGATGGTTACTGTCTTTCCGTTTTCCAGATGCAGTTTCATCTCTTTGAAGTAAGGAGTACCCAGGACATACTCATCCGTACCGGGGCATACCGGATAGAATCCCATTGCCGAGAACACATACCAGGCAGAAGTCTGGCCGTTGTCCTCATCACCGCAATAACCGTCGGGAGCAGGAGTATAGAGTTTATCCATTACTTCACGAATCCAGTGCTGCGCTTTCCAGGGTTGACCGGAATAGTTGTACATATAAAGCATGTGCTGAATCGGTTGGTTGCCATGTGCATAGTTACCCATATTCATGATCTGCATTTCACGGATTTCATGGATAACGGCTCTGTAATAGCTCTCATCGAATATCGGAGGCAGAATAAATACAGAGTCCATCATCTGGTTGAATCCGTCTTTACCACCCATCAGGTCGATCAGACCTTGAGGATCGTGGAATACAGACCAGGTGTAATGCCAGCTGTTACCTTCCGTGAAAGCATCTCCCCATTTCAACGGATTGAACGGAGACTGGAACGTACCGTCTTCATTCTTGCCACGCATCAGTTTGTGTTCGGGATCGTATAGGTTCTTATAATTCATTGCACGCTTGGCGAAGATTTCAATCTCTTTTTTCGGTTTCTTCAAGGCTTTGCCGAGTTGGTAGATACACCAGTCATCATAAGCATATTCCAGTGTACGGGCTGCATTCTCGTTAATACCTACATTATAAGGAACGTATCCCAACTTATTATAATACTCATGTCCTAATCGTCCGGTAGAACCCACTTTCGGATGCACTGCGTTTGCTCCGTGTTTCACGGCTTCCCACAGGGTTTCGATATCGTATCCTTTCAATCCTTTCAGGTAGGCATCGGCAACGACGGAAGCGGAGTTGTTTCCAACCATGCAACCTCTGTGTCCCGGACTTGCCCATTCCGGCAGGAATCCGCTTTCTTTATAAGTGTTCACCAATCCTTCCTGCATCTTTGTATTCATGGATGGATACATCAGGTTAAGGAATGGGAACAGACAACGGAACGTATCCCAGAAACCGGTATCGGTAAACATATATCCCGGAAGTACTTCACCATTATAAGGGCTGTAGTGCATCACATCTCCTTTAGCATCTATCTCGTAGAAACTTCTGGGAAATAATACTGAACGATACAGACAAGAGTAGAAGGTACGCAAATGATCGATATCATCATCTTTCACTTCAATACGTCCTAAAACATCGTTCCATATCTTGCGGCCTTTCGCTGCAATCTGTTCAATGTTGTCCGTACCCAGCTCTTTCAAGTTCAGTTCCGCCTGTTCAGGGCTGATAAAAGAGGAAGCTACACGCACATTTACCTGTTCGCCCTTGCGGGTTTTGAAACCGATCAGTGCACCGGCATGATTGTCTGTCGCTTCCAGTTTGTTGGTGTCAATCACACCACTGGCTACGGCAGCCGTATAAGTAAACGGTTTGTCGAATACCAGTACAAAGTAGTTTTTAAAGTTGGCAGGAACACCACCGCTGTTTTTAGTGGTATAACCGATAATCTTGTTCTCCGAAGGGATTACTTTCACAAACGAGCCTTTATCAAAAGCGTCTACCACTACATAAGAGTGGTCGTTTTCGGGGAAAGTGAAACGGAAAGCAGCCGCTCTCTCTGTCGGAGCAATTTCGGTCACTACATCATGATCGGCAAGATATACTTTATAATAATAAGGAGTAGCCGTTTCAGCTTTATGAGAGAACCAACTGGCACGCTCATCCTGATTAAATACTGCCTTACCGGTTACCGGCATGATGGCAAATTGACCGTAATCATTGATCCAGGGACTTGGCTGATGGGTTTGTTTGAATCCTCTGATCTTGTCAGCGTCATACGTATACGCCCATCCATCGCCCATTTTACCAGTCTGCGGAACCCAAAAGTTCATTCCCCAGGGCAGCGCAATGGCAGGGTAAGTATTTCCGGTAGATAATGCGTGCTTTGACTGCGTACCAACCAGCGGACTAACATAGTCCACCGGTCCGGTAATTGTTTTTGCAGTCATAGCCCATGCACTAAGTAACGTAAAAGCGAATAGAGCTAGTTTCTTCATGGTATTTTTGTTTTATTTAATCAGTTTTCCTTCAAGCATTTTGATATAATATCCACCTACAACGGAACGTGCCTGGAAGCCTCTTTGATTCGGTTCGTCTGTAAATACCCAGTCGGACATCGGCACACGGTTAGGTGTCACGTTCATAAACAGATATACGGGTTCGATAAATTTCTCAAAGGTAGCTTTGTCATTTGCCAATGTAGCTGTCCACATGATCCAGTCGGTCTTTGTGTATGTTTCACGGTTATCCAACGGAAGACCATATTTATTTTGCTTCGAAAGATAGTAAGCTATTTCCGTTTCTGCAACATTTTTAGGGAAGATTTGCAGATTCAACAGTTTATCCCACACCAAGTTATACTTCTGGCTCCATGTTCCCGGTTTGTCAAATGTGAGACGATAGTGGTCACCATCATCAGCCATTTTCACCCATTCGGCAGCCATTTCTTTCGCTTTCTGTGTGTACTTTTCAGCCACATCTTTTTTGCCCAGCATATCTGCCAGATAACCGTATGAAGCAACACCCATGATTGCTTTGATAGAAAGGTTGGCATTGTGTGCAAAGTGACCTGCAAAGTCATCGGTACAAAGTTGGTTGGCCGGATCAAGTCCGTTCTCTACCAGATAGTCTGTCCATGTAGTCAGGGTTTCCCAGTGTTTCTGTGCGTAATCTGCATTACCTTCTACCTTTGCAATGGCAGCAGCCAATACTACCATATTACCCGATTCTTCTACCGGCATATCACCGCCATAAGTCTGGCCGTTAGCCAATGGATAAGTACCGACATCATGCGCAGCAAATGGTTTCGCCCATTTTCCGCTTTCGCTATAATAGAAGATATGGTTCATGGTAGCTTTCACCAATTCCGGATTGTAGTATAAAAGCAACGGAGCCCCCGGATAAGTCAGGTCGACTGTTCCGATGGAACCATTACTGAAGTTCTCCTTAGAAAGGAATACCAAGTCGCCGTTCGGAGCCTGTACCAATTTGTGTGCAGCCAATGCCTGACGATAAGCCAATGCACAAAGTTCGGCATATTTACGTCCACCGGCAGCAGTAGCTTCTTCCATCAGTTTCTTGTCGAAAGCAGCACTATTCTTCATTTGTGTCTTGTATTCTTTCTCCGCTTTCTGGAATTGGGAAACAATCGTTTCATTGCCCTCACGGTTCCAGTAAGGACGCAGGTTATCACCAAAGTATTGGATAGAATAAATATCATCATATCCGATCAGCAGATGGCCATCAGCTTTTTGTGTTTCGCCCAATGAACGTACCAAAGCCAGTTTATCATAACCGTTTGTGGTAGGAGCTTCCAGTTTATTGGCAACGAAGTTCTTGCGCAGCTCTCTGCCGTCACCGATTGCAGATGTGCTGTTTTCCTTTTCAGCTGCCAGATAGAAATGTCCCCAGTCAATACGAACATCATCACCCTTTTTCTTCAGAATATCCTGATTGCGACTTCCGGTACGAAGGAATAACAAATCGCCGTCAGTAAAGCTGTCGGCAACAGATTCCTGGTGAGGTTGGTCGATTGCCCATTGCGGAGATGCTTCGAAATACAGTTCAACCTGATGTTTCTTTCCGTCATTGGAGGCTACTTCATAAGAGATATAGTTGACAGGACGTGACAACAAATCCAGATTATCCATAAACATAGGAGCAGTAAATGTCAGTTTCAAATCTACCGGACCGCAAGTAAATGTATAATAAGTCTGCATGGGTTGTACATCTGCAGAAGTTTGTTGCGCTGTTTGATGGAAAGAACGGTAACCGTCCAATTCTACCAGCAATCCGAAATCCAACAGTCCGTTTCCTACCCGGTTATGACAATAGCCTGCAATCAGATTCTCACCCGGTTTCAAAGAAGCTACTACTTCTTCCGACAGTTTCACCCGCTCGTTCTTTTTACAAGCATTGCCTGTATCCACTACCTTGATGCCGTTGATATAAATAATAGCATCATCGTCGTGAGAGAATTCAAGATATACATTCTTTCCTGTCAAGTCTTCCTGAATATCAGCTACCCGGCGTACCCAGATAAATTCTTCTCCCCATTGGGTTTTGGCTGTATGTTCATTTTCCATCGTTCCGAAGGCAGCTTCGCCTTCTTTCCATGCTTTATCATTGAATCCGACATTCTGCCATCCGTCAGCAGGCTGTTGAGTGGTATACTTTCCTGTCCAGCTACCTTGTTCGGATGTCTTTACCAAAGGACGTAGTTCCAGTTCTTCCGTTCCCATGAAACGGTAGGTTTGTCCGTCTACTTTCGCAACGCCCAGCAAAGGAAAGTCCTTGCCTGTCCAATGTTTCACAGGACTGTCATACAGATTGTCCGTAGTAGACCATGCACTGGTATAAGGATCGATCGTCACCAGCGGGTATGCCGGAGCACGTAATTCATTCTTCTCGTGCTGTTCTATCTGGGTCTCACAGCTACAAAGTACAGAAGCTGTTCCCAGCAACAGCATCATCAGTTGTTGTTTCATAATTTAATTCACCTGTTTATTTAATCTATTTTACCATTCTATCGATACATTCACTCCGGCGGGATCATTCTCGAAACTCAATAAAAGAGTTTTGGAAGATTCATCCCATTCCGGCTGTTCCGCCTTTCCGTTTACCAAGACCTTTCCAGGTTTACGCGGCAAAAGGACTCTTGATACATTCGTCGTATGTAACGGGCTTTTAGCTACAAACGAGTAGCTCTGCTTCCCTACTTTTTCATCATAAATGCGGGAGGCTCCACAAAGTACCTTTGCTTTCACTTTACCCGATACTTTATTCAAATCGTACAAATACCCCTGTTCACCGGGATTAATCTGCTTGACTGTCAATACCGGCAAGTCTTTGTCGAACAAATCGATATACAGTCCCGACAGTTTCAAAGGTTCTTTAGAAGAACTTTCATCCATTACTGCCGCGATTGTATAAGGTCCCCGTTCCACTACAAAATTGTTTTTGATTTCTATCTTTTTACCTGTTTGATTCAGATAAGCGGATGCAATCGTTTCAAAGTATTTGCGGTCGTTCCCGTTCTTCAACACAAAATGCTTCGGGTCTTCGCGCATGACAATCACAGTGCCTTTGCCGGAACGGTATGTTCCATCACCGGGAGTGCGGGACAAGCCCATTGCCTCAAACAGATGTTCCGAAGGGGCTTTGTAGGCGTTTCCTTCTGTATTCCACCATTCCAAAACCGTTTGATAAGGATCGACATCTTCTCCGCAATACACCAATGTTCCTCCCTTTTTAACCCAATCTGCCAGATAGTTATGGTATTCCGGCTTCATTGGTTTCATGTTTGAGTAGGACATTACGAGTACCTGAAGTCCTTTGAAAGTTTCTTGAAACGGAGTATTCTCCATGTGTACCAGTTCCACCGGAATTCCTCTTTTTAATAATGGCAAAGTTTGGCCATAGAAGCTGGAGAATTGCGGATCGTCATATCCGTTATGATCCGGGAAGCGCTGGAACATCAGCGAATTTGCCATTAATACCCCAATGCCGTGCGTACCATTGATTTGTTTGTCAGAGGTGCGAATATCATTCAGTGTATTAATCATCACCTGCATTTGCATGGAGTATGAGCGTGGGATGCGTTCTTTCTGATCGGTTCCGGCTATCCGGTATAATCCTTGATAAATACGGTCCGGCCAGGGCATCACTTCATAAGTATCTACCATCGGATACATTAGTTGTGCAGCAAAAGTGGCCTGATAATTTATCTTATAGTCCAGCCAGTCTTTGGCACGGTCTTCAATCGGATCGGTCAGGAAATACATTTTGCGGTTCAAAGGAGCGGTCATGGATTTCATGCAGCCATATTCGAGAAAAGCATTCTCAAATACACGTTCTTTCTTTACACCGTTATAGAAATTCGGTTCACGGGCAGTACCCGTCCATACCTGCGCTATATAGCCGTCTACACAGTCCAATGAAGCCAGACTGGCTTCCGGGCTTACAATTTGCCAGGAAGTGTAGTTAATCAAAGAGTGAGTAGGCACATAGCATTTCACATCCAGCCCTTTCGATTTACCGTATTCTTTGGCATAAGTAAATATCTTATCCAGTGCATGATAGTAGAGATGATATTTCAACTTATTGGAAAGGTAGGTATTCTCGGGAGATTCATGTTGAGGTCTCCAGGGGAAATTATAATATTTCTGCCATTCAGACTTGAAGGCTTCGCTATATCCGCCACGCATCCAGAATTCCGGTTCCTCCAAATAGATAGAAGTAATTCCGGCATCAATCACCCGCTTTATCTGCGTTTCCTGCATATAACGAATAAAACTTTCGGTAGGTACAATGTAGGGTATCAAGTGTCCGTGAGCTATCTCGTTTCCGTTACGATCCCGTTGACCTTCTTTCAGGTGACCGTCTATTCCATCCCATTTGCCGAGGAAATAGTCTTTATAGTCTCCCCATGCCACTCCGGTCATAAATTGCGTCTGATATCCCTTGTCTCTCCACGACTGAACACGCTGTTCAAAAGAAACGCCCTTTTTATCAAGTGTGCCATATACCATCGTAGCATCGGCACGCACATCTGTTTCCGGTTTCCAGGGTTCGGCTGTTTGAAAAGTTGTTTTCGCTTCCTTGCCGTTAGTAGTTTGAGTTTGAGCAAAGGAAACATTATTACCGGTTAATAAAAGGCTGAATATAATCAGTAGTTGTTTATTATTCATTTTTACGTGGTTCTGTGTTGTTTTCTATTTACTTCTTAGCTGGGAATAAAAGCATCAATGCCGGTATACCGGAAGCAGAATAACTGTTGATTTCCGCACCTGCCGGCAATTTCTTATGATATTCACCTCCACACACATTTCGCGTCTCATCTCTGTTTGCCCAACCTGTTTTGATGGTATGTTTCAGGAACGGAAGATATTGCGTTTGTCCGCAATCATATACTAACCATGCCATGTATTCAGCAAAGATGGCAGTATAGATTCCCTGTTCAATACCACTTTCGAAAGGTAGCACTTTATGTTCTGCTGACATATCTTTCACAGTATAGTCTGCTGCCAGAATAGCATTGTCCAGATAACGTTTCTCTCCGGTCGCCTTATAAAGCAATATGGATGCACCGATAAAGGTTGCCTGGTTGTAGACATGTGCCTTCCATGCGGGATTGCCATTTCCATGACGGCTATCAGCGATCTTTCCAGTTTCTTTATCCAGCAGATTTTCCACTCCCCATTCGTAGATTTCTTTGCCTTTGGCAAGATATTGAGCCTTCGTCTGATAATCCGGCCGTTTGTCGGTCGATTCTTTTCTATTTTCAGGCACATTATTATAGAGGGTCAATGCTGCCACCACTGTCGGAAAGTTAATACATGCCATCTTTCCATCCCCGAATTTATTCGGTTTCGGATTCCGAATAGGTTGCCATTGCCAGAACATACCTCCGTTTTCTTTGTCATACGAACCAGTATCTCCCACCTTTTCCGAACCATACCACACGCGTTTGAAACTGGCTTCCGAGAGTTTCAGATATTCATCCACCCCAAAAAGCTCGTATGCACGCGCCAGACTGATAGTCCACCACATGATATCATCATAGATGAACCAGCCGGTATTTTCGTTGTTATCATCAAAATCAAACTGGCAATATTGCGCTTTGTTTCCTGCGAAGATTTTCTCGCAAAGTGCTTTATACTCACGAGTCTTCTTTTTGTCTTTCTGTGCCTTTGCCAGTTTATAAGCATTCATCGCCATGTCCCAATAAATAGGCTGACACCAGATAGCCGCCGCTCCATTACCACGGTCAACAGCGCTTGGATAGGAGGAACTTGTTTTATAAATATATTTACTAGAGTCTAGTAGGGTATTGTTAAACCCTTCGTAAGCTGCCCATACATCTTCGTTAGTATATGCGTGCTTCTTCTGGTTTGCTTTTCCTAAATTGCCGACTGCCCATATAGTAGTTGATGCTCCCAATAGTAGTGTCAGAGCCAAAAGAATTTTGCTTTTCATGATAGTTTATAAGTTTATAGTATTTTTCCTGTTACAAAGATTGCAGAAATAGCTGAAAAAAAACAATAATATTTATTCAATAAAGAACAAATACAGACCAAAACGCTTTTCTGCAATAAAAATATAGGATTAATAAAGGGTTATTGGAGAATAATTTCCCCTCATTCTGCCTTACGACAGAGATAAGGGGAATATTTAATCTACCTATTGAAAACTCATCCTGGTAAACAATTATTTGTTATCTGTAATGTCTGTGGACTCAATCCATTGCCAATCATCACCCCTTAATGTTGCCGTATGACCCTTCAGACCTGTAATTGTTCTAGTAGCACTTTGAGTAGGCTGATCACCCTTCACCTCAAAATCCCAGGCTTCTACCAAATTCGGATTATCGGCACTTACACCTTCTTCATTACCCATATAAGAAGCATATACCTGATTTTCTGTCCGGTTTGTTTTCCAGATACGTATCTTCTTTATGTAACCTGAAAACCATTCGTTACGGTTTCCATTATTGTCCATCATACAGAATCCGGTCATTTTAACCTGATTGGCTATGGATTGTTCATTGATATACGTTCTCCAGGACTCACCCACACGAATGGGATCACCTTGTCTCGTACCGTCAATCATGGAATAACACTTCACATCTGTCGGAGTATCAAATCCCGGCAGGCCTTTATCTCTGAACAGGAATGCATAATGCGTCCAACGATCTTTGGTCCAGTTATCTGATTTCTTCCATCCCGGTTCCCACTCTTGAGGATTCGTATGATTATCATCTTCCCAATGGGCAACCATTGTCCTCAATAACCCTTTCATACGATCCTGTGCACGCCATCCGCTCCAATAAGGATCGTTCGTCATCGTAGAAAGGAAAGTACAGTTATCTTCTCCCTGTTTATTACAATATTCTTTGATATTCACCCAAAGTTCTATCGTGAATGCCTGATTATCATCCTCTCCAAACTTCACATAATCCTCACTATAACCAAAGTCTATATATGAACCGGCATTTCCGTCTACAAACAGATTCCAGGTAATCTGGCTGTTATCCGGCCATGCAGAGTCTTCTACTTCTTCCACTTTCTTATCGGCGGCGACAATAGCCTCATCATAGATTTCCTGCGTCATATCTGTAATGGAACCGGATTTGATTCTTTCAGCCAGACTTTCCAGGTCTTGAGCAGCGCTCTCCAAAACTGATTTATTATCAACCGGATATTGGCCCTGATGATTTCCCCACTTCGTTTCATCATTAACGATTGCAAGTATTTCATCCGCCTTAGCTAGCAAATTATTAATATATTGTTGTGCTTCCGGAGACAGATTATAATATTTTGAATTCTTAAACTCATCAATAGCCTTATTTACCTTTGCTACAGCGGCTTCCAGAGTTGTTTCATCCAGTTCTTCGCCACCTTCCACCCGCTTTATCAGGGCATCCAACTCGGCAATGGCAGCATTCAATACATCCTTTCCGGTTTCGGGATAGGTGCCGGGAGCAGTTCCGTAGGTTGAATTTTTCAATAAATAGTTCAATGATGTACGGTTCTCTTGCAGGATACTCAATTGTGTATCTGTTATATACTCGTCTTCAATATCATCACAAGCGGTAAATATCCCTGCCAGACAAGAAATCAGGAGGAAAGAGAGGAGCATTGCTCCCTCTCTCCATTTATTAGTTAAACATTTCATGTTTTTCATCGTTTTTACATTATTATTCAACAATACGTTGCCACTCGTAAGTACCGATAATCTTAGCAGTATGACGGCCTGTCAGGTCTATTACTTCATTACCCGAACCGGAAGGTTTGGTGGTGAAATCCCATGCTGCCGCCAAGTCTTCTTCTTTACCAGTCACTTCAGCCGTCCCATTATAAGAGCTCTGGATATATTCGTTATCCTTTGCACTTTTCCAGATACGGATTTTCTTCATATAGCCGGCAAAACCTTCTTCAAACAGATTATCACTGGTACGCATATACCGTCCGAAAGCAGTCATTGGTGTGTTATAGCTGGCATAGTTGCTGGAATTATAGAATCTGCTGCCAACACTTCCCTCGGTTGTTTTCATTTCTCCATTCACATACAACTTCGCACGATATTCCGGACTATCCGGCAAACCTTTGTCACTGTACACAAACAAGAAATGTTGCCATTCTCCATCTTCCGGAGCCTTCAATGACGGTTCACAGATATTTCCTCCTGTTTCGCCCCAAGTTGCACGATAAATACCACCGTCTGCATTACGCCAATACATCATCCAGCCATTACGCCATCCGTCACCGCCCATGTAGGTAGAGAGGAACACATTCTGGTCTTTTCCACCACCTTTGGTTACTTTCACCCAAAACTCAACAGTAAAGGCTTGATTTCCTTCGGTTCCGAAATTCACATATTCTTCGCTACGTCCGAAATCAATATAAGAACCACCGTCGCCACGTCCATCCACAAACAGTTCAGCCGGTGTAGTTTCAGCATCTTCTGTACGGATCGTGCTTTCAAACTGTTCTATAGCTGCCTCGGCTTCTGCCACATAGCGTTGTTTCTCACTTTCCGACGGAGAAGGTTTCTGATATTTGATTAGAAGTACTGCACGATTAGCATCATCTATCGCATCTGTCAGAATAGCCCGGCTTTCGGTGGGGTACTGTCCCTTCTTATCTCCGTATTCTGAATTTTGCTGCAAATCGGTCATTTCAGCAATCAATGCATCCAGTTGATCGATATAGGCATCCTCTATTTCAGGAGCTGCAGTATACTCGTCATGTGTTTCTTCAGAACAAGCCGCCAATTGAAGTGTCAGTACCATGCATAACACATAATACCATATTTTCCAATTTGAATATTTCGTATTCATTATTCTTCTTTTTTATGGGTTACAATTATTTATCTGCCGGAAACAATAACATCAATGCCGGTATTCCGGACGCACTATAGCTGTCGATAGTAGCACCTTCTATCTGCGCCTTATGGTATTCGCCACCACACAGATTACGTGTCTGATCGCGATTAGCCCAGCCATAATTAATATTACGCTTCAAAAATGGTAAGTACTGTGTCTGACCACAATCGTTTACCAACATAGCCATGTATTCCGCAAAGATAGCGGTATAAATACCCTGCTCCACTCCACTCTCAAACGGCAATAAATCGTAGGTTGCAGACATGGTATTCATCGTATAGTCGGCTCCCAGAACCGCATTATCCAAATATGTTTTCTCTCCGGTAGCTTTATAGAGCAATAGCGAAGCTCCGATAAAAGTGGCCTGATTGTACACATGGTCTGACCATGCCGGATTTCCTTCGCCATGCTTACTGTCGGCTACTTCTCCAGTATTGCTGTCCACCAGATTCTTCACAGCCCATTCATAGATTTCTTTTCCTTTTGCCAGATAAGCATCTTTTGTTTCATAATGCGGACGGGTAAAGTTGCCGTACTCATTACTCCAGCTTTCCGGATTCGGATCTGCCACACGGTCAGCAGGAACATTGTTGTAGAGAGTCAATGCAGCCACTACAGTGGGGAAGTTGATACAAGCCATCTTGCCGTCGCTGGCTACATTCTCATTCGGATTGCTGATAGGCTGCCATTGCCAGAACATACCTCCACCCAAATTCTTTTCAGGATCTGCATACGAACCCGTATCACCGACCTTTTCCGAGCCATACCACACACGTGCAAAACTTGCTTCTGCCAGACTGCGATACTCGTCTACTTTAAACAATTCATAAGCACGCGCTAAAGTAATGGTCCACCATTGGATATCATCATAGATAAACCAGCCGGTGTTCTCATTATTATCGTCAAAATCAAAGTTTGCATAATGCGCTTTATTTCCGGCAAACAAATCATCGCACAACTGCTTGTATTTGTTTTCTCTTTCCGTATCCCCTTCCGCTTTTGCAAGTTTATAAGCATTCATCGCCATGTCCCAGTAGATAGGTTGACACCAGATAGCGGCAGCTCCGTTATTACGGTCTACAGCAGCTGTATAAGCGGTACTTGTTTTATAAATATTCTTATCGGGGTCCAGCAAGTAATCATTAAATGCCTCATAGGCAGTCCAGGTATCTGCATTGGTATACTCCGGGACAATCTCATAATCCGGCGTATACGGCTTTGCCTGCTTATCCTCATTGCAAGAGGACATACAAAGGACACCGGACATGAGACAAACTGCAGAGAAAATATATTGTTTCATCATAATTTCTATTTTATAATCAGTATTTAGAATCCTGTATTCTGAACCAAGTTTTTATCAATATCAATCTCACCCTGTGGTATCGGGAAGAAATACTGACGGTCAAAAATACGTTTTACAATCTCCGTACGTTTGAAGAATTCATTTCCGTCATAATTGACATTCATTCCATGAATTGCCTTGTTGAAATATTCATTTACCAATCCCCAGCGGCGTACGTCAAAATAACGGCAGTTTTCGAAACTCAATTCGATGCGTTTCTCCTTGCGGATCAACTCCATGACCTCATCCGTTGTAGTCGGTTTAGGCAGATTGACTGTCTCACCGTATCCCGGAATACCTGCACGCTTACGGATCATGTTCATATAAGTCCATATATCTTCATGAGTCGGGCTGACATGTGCCAGCGCTTCGATATAGTCAAAATAAATATTAGTCAGACGCAAGAGTACACAAACCAGATTTTGGTTACGGTCGCCGGAATCCATACATTTACGTACCAGATAACCAGTACTGCTATAGTCATTGCTACCTTGTTCCTTACCACAACTTCCGCTATAAGTGAAATCTACTACATAACCGCCTTCTGTTCCATCAAACCATTTTGAATTGCTAAAGGTGATGTCGGCATAGAAACGAGGTTCACGATTGACATACATCATTCTGGTTCCTACCGGTGCATATAATGTACCGTCTGTTCCTTTGTATTCTGTTGTGGAGACTCCCTCTTCTACATAATCGGATTCCTCATTGATAATCGGAGTGACACCATCAGCATTATAGCCGGAGATAGGGGATTCTCCGTTTGACATGAAATAAGCATCTACCATTTCCTGTGTTGCCCCCAACAAGCTACCCCCTCTATAATCGGTCGTATTACCGGATCTATTCGGCATACGGTCGTACTGCATGGTTCCGGCAGCATTATCCAAACGATAGAAAATCATTTCTTTATTGTTACCCATTTCAGAAAACAGGGTTCTTACTGCACGGCGATAAGATTCCGTCGGGCTGAAGCCTTCCGAGTCCGGACCGGAAACAGAAACACCGTCCTTGTTGGTATACATCAAATGATAACGGCTGCCATAATTAGAGAAGAATGTATTGCATTCATCAATCACTCTCTGCCAGTTGGCACGTTTGGTAGCTTCATCCGGTCTGCTGGGAAATAGTTTTGTTCCATCATTATTAGCCAAATCAGAATAATAGGTACTTTCTCCATTAAACAACCAACTGGCACGATAAGTCAATGCCTCGATGATAAATGCCTGTGCAATCGCTTTGTCAATACGACCATATCCGGACACCTTATCGGTAGAAGCATCATCCAGTAGACCATCGTTTTGCGCACCTTTCAGTTCTGATACGATAAAATCGAAACACTCGTCTACCGTATTACGCGGGAGTTGCAACTCATCGCTCGGAGTATCCATCGGGAAGTCCTTTTCAAGCAAAGGAACCGGGCCATAAGTACGCACTAAATAAAAATAGTAGATAGCCCGTAAAGCTCTAGCTTCTGCTTTCCATTGATTTCTTTCCGTAACAGTCAACGGTGCCTGATCTACATTTTCTGTAAATACTGCAGCTTCATGGATACCTGAAAACCAGCTCTTCCAGCGGTATAATACCATCGTTCCTTCGGTAGCATCAATAGAGTTGTTATTTATCAGTTTTCCCTTATTGTCATTTGTCCACTCTGCCTCGTCACTGGAGCCTGTCCAGGGACCGGGAGTACGGTACAGACTGGTTTCATGTACCTGACGTTGGTTAAATTCATCCGGTAAGAATGTATATACGTTCGAAAGATACCGCAAAGCTCCATCTCTGGTTGTGAAAATCTCTTTGAGTGACAAACGGTCATCAGGCACTTGGTCAAAATAGTCATTACAAGATGTCGTCAAGAGACACGCCAGCAAACTAACGATTATATAATTATATTTTTTCATTATCTTTTTGTTTAGAATGTGAAATTAATACCAACTGAGTAAGAGGTCGTATTTGGATAAGAAGCACCATTATCGGTATTCAACTCCGGATCCCACAATTTGAAACGACTCAAAGTGAATAGGTTAGTTCCCATTACATATACAGCCGCATTCTTCAGATGAACTTTATTCACCCAGGGTTTAGGCAGATTATAAGATATCTGCAATGTCTTCAAACGCAGGAAGTTCATATTACGTACCCACCAGGTACTCTTCTGGAAGTTATTAATATTACTGGTTGTTTCACTTCCATAAGACAAGCGGGGATAAAAGGCATTCTGGTCCGGATTTTCCTCTGTCCAACGGTCACCAATATTAGAGTAAAGGTTACCACTACCACCACCGCCGTTAAACGGATTAATACTGCTACCGTTCAAAACACGTTCGGCTCCTGCTACGCCCTGGAACATCATACCTACTGACAGGTCTTTCCAACCTACGGTAAATCCGAAACCATAAACAGTTGTCGGCACATCCCCACGGGAAATGTAAGTCTGGTCGTACGCATCAATCTGACCGTCATTGTTCAAATCCTTGTATTTGATATCTCCTGCCTTTACAGTACCAAACTGTGAAGCAAATGGTTTGGGAGTGATTGCTTTATTGGCATCCGACAACGATTCCCAACGTGCCATATCATCTATTTCAGCTTGAGTGAACAGTCCTTCGGCCACATATCCTTTAACTCCATTGATGTTACGTCCATACTGGTTCATCCATTCGTATTTCTGTTCCGGCAGTTCTCCCTGAATCCATTTATCCTTATTAAAGGTGATATTACCACGAAGCGCAAGTACCCAGTCTTTATTAATGCGCTTGTTATACTCTATCGTTCCATCGAATCCTTTATTTTCTATGATACCAATATTTCCATAAGGAGCAGATGTATTGTATCCCAGGAATGAAGGTATAGAATGCTCACGCTTCAACAGGATGTTTTCACGACGTTCCTTAAACAAGTCGAATACAATAGACAGGTCGTCATTAAACAGTTTAATATCAATACCCAAATCTTGTTTACGAGATTCTTCCCAAATCAAGTCAACAGCCATATTCACTGTTTCATAACCAGACCATTTGGTACCATTCGGTCCGAATTTATAACCATAATCGCCATTCTCTTTCATCTGGTCCAGATACATAAAACGACGGTCGGAAACTTCACTATTACCTACTTTACCATCCGTATAGCGTATCTTCAGGAAAGAAACAGCTTTTGACAGCGGTTGCCAGAATTTCTCGTTTGAGATAACCCAACCCACACCAAATGCAGGAAAAGTACCGAAACGATGTTTGGGCGAGAAGTTCTCGGCACCGTTATAACCGATGTTGAATTCTGCAAAATAACGGTCTTTCCATGAATAAGTGGCACGACCGGCAATACCCATCATACGATAAGGAATCGCATCTTCCAGTGTACCTTTCGGATACAATAACTTGGATTGCTGGTTGAACAGGAACAGTGCACTGACACGATGATCGTCGTTGAACGTCCGGTCATAGTTCAGGGAAGCTTCCAGGTAAGTTTTCTTATTACCACTTGTTTCCTGTGTATAACTCAACACGTTACTTCCTTCATAAATACGTTGCAAAATGGGTTGTCCGTTCATATCGTAAGGAACACTGGTATCCAGGAAGTTATAAGTAGACTCTGCACGGTCCTGATGTACATGTATCTCATTGTACACGTCGAACGCGTACATAGCAGTCAATTTCAGCCCTTTAGTAAGCATATCCAAATCCTGTGTGATACGTAAGTTAGAATAGATCTGATTTTTCGTCAGGTTATCATATCCACGACGGGTAGCTTGTGAATAAGGGTTATTAAAGTTATTGTTAGTTGAAGTTCCCGGCACATAGGCTTCTCCGTTGACAAAGAACATCTTTGGATATTCAACCGGTGAAATTGACATTGCCGCATTATACAAATCAGCAGAAGAGATAGCCGGATAGTTTCCTTCTCCCAAATAACCTTGTGCACCGATCTCCACTTTAGTAGTAGGAGTTACGTCGATATTCAAATTGGTAGTAAAGTTATAACGGCTATATTTCATTTTAGAATCATAGGTATCGATATTCTTATCAGTCACCGTCATACCTGTTTCATTAAAGTAGCTGACTGACGCATAATAAGCGACCTTTTCACTACCACCCCGCACATTTACATTCACACGGCGATTATGTCCCCAATCATTAAAGATTTCCTTCAACCAATCCACGTTCGGATACAAATAAGGATCTTTGCCCGCAATCGTATTACGAATCTGGTCTTCCGTATATTTTGTAGCAATACCGTCATTACGCATTGCCTCGTTAGCTGCATTCATATAAGTGATACCGTCTGCCAAATCAACCATCTTCGTGAAACGGGTAAACGATTCATAATAATCCGCGCTCACTGTCGGTTTTCCCACCTTTCCCGGTTTGGTTTTAATCAGAATCACACCGTTAGCGCCTCGCACACCATACACAGCCGTTGCCGATGCATCTTTCAGTGTTGTCAACGATTCAATGTCTTCCGGATCGATGTCGTTGAACGAACGTTCCACTCCATCCACCAATACCAGCGGAGAAGAAGTGTTGGGAGTGGAAATACCACGAATCCAGATATCAGCGGCATCTTTACCCGGCTCTCCCGTACGTTGTACGGCTACAACACCGGCCAAACGACCTGCCAACGTTGTAGTTAAACTGGCAGAAGGTGTTTTAATATCCTCCATCTTCATGGAAGACTGTGCGCCGATATTACTTATTTTACGCTGAGTACCATAACCAACAATCACAGTTTCTTCCAACTCGTTCACCTGTTCTTCCAAAGCCACATCGTAAATATTGGTAGAAGCATTCGTCCGTATTTCTGAAGTTTTGAAGCCGATATAAGTAAATTTAAGCACTACGCTTTTCTTGGTTACGAATATCTCATACAAACCATCCATATTGGTAATCGAACCGTTTGCATCTCCATCCACGGTAACGTTCACTCCAATAAGCGGTTCTCCTTTTACATCAGTAACACGTCCCGTTATTTTCCGTTTATTCTGTTGCTGTTCATTAGGAGCCGGTGCTTTTCCGGAAATGAAGATTTGTCTGTCAGAGATCCGATAAGTACATGAAGTACCCTCGAAAAGTTCAGAAAGAATTTCTTCTATCTTCTTATTCTTACTGTCGATAGATACCTTACGATCTAAGTTCACAGCATCATCTAAGTAGAAGAAAACAAATTGACTACTTTTCTCTATCGTTTTAAGCACTTCTCTCAACGTCGAGTTATTAACGCTGACCGAGAGGGTCTTAAATTGAGAATAATTGTTGTAACTTGCGAAAGAGTAGTCTATTCCGAAAAGTAAGAAGCAAAGGAATAGCCCGAGAACCTTACTCTTCCGTTCTCTAATTGCATTTTTCATATTAAACATGTTAAAAATTTCTCATAATATTATTTCTGTGTCTAAACATTCTTGGGCACACACGTCCCAGCTAGATGATAGCGTGTATCATCCACTCTCTACAAAAATTACCATAAAATTCAGGAATTAGATTTATTCTTTATCTTATTTTTTCATATCTATTTCTTTACGACTCGATACGTTTTATATTGTTCATCATAGGCATAAGAGATTGGTGCAACAAAGGTTAATCCATTAATTACTGTTTCAAAGTTGTCTTTCAAATCGATTTTTCCGGAACATTTTATTTTACTTAGCGCTGGGTCAAATTCTACGTTAACGCCATAATAGGTAGACAGACGTTTCAAAACAATTCCCAAATCAGCACTTTGGAAATAATAGAGCCCGTTCACCCATGATATAGCCTCTTCTACATCTACTTGTGTTATATTTTCCTTTCCGTCGGCAGAACTGAACATCTGATTAGGAGCCAGAATGGCTTTTGGGGTCCGCTCTGTCTCCACCTGAACGCATCCTTGTGCCAGCACTACACTTCTTATCGCTTCCGACTCATACGCCGTTACATTAAATTTAGTACCAAGCACTCTGACATTCATATCTTTAGTCCGCACGTAGAAAGGACGGTTTTCATCTCTGGCTACTTCTATGTAAATTTCTCCATCCACATAGATTTCACGTTTGTCTTGTTCAAACTCCACCGGATAAATCACTCTCGTACCGGCATTCACCCAGACTTTAGATCCATCGGCAAACGTCAATACCGAACGTTTTCCGCGTGGAATAACCAATTGGTTATAAGTTGCCGATTTCTCCTTTTGTATACTTTCCTGATTCGTTTTGATTTCTACGGAATCATACGTAATCTCTGTTTCTTTTTCCTTCAAACTCACAACATTATCTTCTGCCAAAATCAACAGAGTTTCTTCCGTCAAAGGCAAATCGGCTTTCGTATTCACAGCAAACGTGGCAATGTCCGGGTCCAGAGCCGAAGAATAGTTCTTCAAGAAGAAGAAGCTTCCCACAAGAATAGCCACACTGGCAGCCGCGCTCAATCCTATTAAGAAATAGTTTTTGCGGCGCGCTTTCTCCTTATTTATATTAGTCGCTTGGATACGAGTCCATAAATCATTCGTTTCCTGATTGGAAAGCACCTCGTCCTTCTCTTTCGAAAAAACTTCCAAATATCTTTTTGCAGCTATATATTCATCTATATTAGAAGGATTCATCTGTTCAAATTCATCCCAGAACTTCTGTGTTTCTTCCGTAGGGTAGTTCATGGAAGAAATAAAGAAATCATTCTGAAGAAATTCTTCAAAAGTATATAGGGAAAAATCTGTATGTTTTTGTTCAGAGTTCATCATTTTCATTGTCTTTACGTATGAATAACAGTTGTACTTTCATTTTATACTCACCTTTTTCGAAGTTTTTTCCACTTTTTTTTGATAGGCAGGAAAAACGGGCTGGTTATTCTCTCTTATTTTCTCTTAAATAAGTCCCGGATACGTCCCAAAGCCCGTTGAATAGAATTAGAAACAGACTGATTATTCATGTCTGTCACCTCACTGATTTCATCGATACTCATCTCTTTGATATACCGATAATAAATAATTTCGCGCTGTCTGTCCGTCAATACAGACATCATAGAATGTACGGTTGTCTGAACTAGTTTTTCCTGTTCATTATTAATATATATAGTTTCCGGAGTGGAAGGAGAGTTATCAACCGTATCTTCCCTCTCACCTATTTCATCAAACGGGAGGGAATCTGTTGTTTTTTTCAGCGCATTAAAAAGAGTGTTTTTCAATGCCACCGTCAAATAGGCTGTAATATTATCTGTTGGAGCTAACTTTGCACGATTCATGTGAATTTTCACAAACACATCATGTATGCAGTCTTTGATTAATTCTTTATCCGAAGTATATAATAATCCGAATCGAAACAGATCTTGTACTGTTTGATTATATATTTGGGTATACGCACTCGAGTCTCCTTCGAGAAACCTTTTCCACAAAAGGGAATCAGAGAGAGTGTGTATATCCGATTTCATCATAATAAGTATATTGGATTTATAAGGACAAAAATAAAACAATAAATCAAAAAAAGCCCATCTTTATTAAAATATTAATTACCGATGGGCTGAACTTTTCAGATTTTACTTCAATGGGCTAGCCTCTACTCCCTCGAAAGTCATCTTTATAGGTTTTATTTTTCCGTCCTTATCAAAAATCATGCGATCAATGCAGGTCACACGAGCGTTTCCATCCGTTTCACCCAATGGATGGCGATGATAAATGATGTACCATTCGTCTGCTCCCGGACCTTTCACAACAGAATGATGACCGGCACCCGTTCCAATATTAGGATCGCGTTCCAATATTTTTGCTTCTCTTTTAAAAGGTCCGAATGGTGAGTCGGCAATCGCATAGGCTACGCAATAATCCGGTCCGGTCCAACCACCTTCCGACCACATAAAATAGTATTTACCGTTACGTTTCAACATGAAAGGCCCCTCTACATATTTTTCGGGAGTTACCTCCTTATAGATGGTACCATCCTCAAACGGTACGATACTCAACAAGTCCGGAGCCAGCTTCACCACATTGCAATGTCCCCAGCCACCATAATACATATAATACTGTCCGTCATCATCTTTGTAAACAAACTGATCGATCGGCTGTGCACCATTTACAAATTTATCAATCAGAGGTTTACCTAGTGCATCCTTAAATGGTCCGGCAGGATTGTCGGCCACAGCCACACCAATACCTCCCAACTCGTTATTACTTTGAATATCATTCGCACCGAAGAATATATAATATTTGTCATTCGCATGAATCACAGCAGGTGCCCATAAAGCACGTTTAAACCAACTTATATTCTCTTTTGATAACACTTTCGGGTGTTTTGTCCAGTTCACCAGGTCTTTAGACGAAAAGGCATCCATGAAGGTTTGTTCGTCATAAGGCGCCGAATACGTAGGGTAAATCCAGTATTCATCTCCGAACACGATTCCTTCCGGATCGGCATACCAGCCCGGAAATACAGGATTGCCACTTGTCTTTGGTTGCTGACCGGCTTTTTGCCCAAATACAGACTGGGAACAACAAATAATACTGAAAAGAATAAGATGTTTTAGTTTCATATAATATCAATTTTAAAGTTCGTGCTACAAAGATGAGAAAAAACAAATAGAAAATTCAATAATTATGAGCCAATTAAGGATAAATACTAACCAATCTGCAAAAAAAAGATGATTTATCAAGATTTTGTGCTTTCTTTGCAGTGTCATTATTAAATGAAAAAACACCATGAAAAGCAGATTGTTATTACCAGCCATACTTTTAGTCGTTATTTGTGCATCCTGTCAACCCCAAAAGAAAACAGAGCCGAAAAAGGAAGCAGTAACAGGAGCTACTTATACAAATCCTCTTCGTGAAAGAGGAGCAGAGCCATGGGCCGTTTTTCATGAAGGGAAATATTATTATACGCAAGGTGCCGAAAGCAGAATCGTGCTTTGGGAAACCAGTGATATTACAAACTTGAATGACAGTCTTAAAAAGCCGGTATGGATACCAACCGACCCCAGTAACTCCCATCACTTATGGGCTCCCGAAATGCATCGCATCAACAACAAATGGTATATTTACTTCGCAGCAGATGATGGTAATATGGACAATCATCAGATTTATGTGATTGAAAACGAGGCTAATATTCCTACAGAGGGTAAGTTTGTCATGAAAGGGCGCATACCGACCGACAAAGATAACAACTGGGCAATTCATGCAAGTACTTTCGAACACAACGGACAGCGTTACATGATTTGGTGCGGATGGCAAAAACGAAGGATTGACAGTGAAACACAATGTATTTACATCGCTTCGATGGAAAATCCGTGGACTCTTTCTTCTGATAGAGTCCTGATTTCCAAACCTGAATATGAATGGGAGTGTCAATGGGTGAATCCCGATGGCAGTAAAACAGCCTATCCGATCCATGTGAACGAAGCGCCTCATTTCTTTCAGCCGAAGAATAAAGATAAAGTATGCATTTTTTATTCCGCCAGCGGTAGCTGGACTCCCTATTATTGTGTAGGATTACTAACAGCAGACGCCAATGCCAACCTGTTAGACCCTGCTTCCTGGAAGAAACATCCGACACCCGTATTTCAGCAGGAACCGGAGAATGAAGTTTTTGGCCCCGGCGGCAGTTCTTTCGTCTCTTCACCGGATGGAAAGGAATGTTATATGCTTTATCATGCCCGTCAGATACCCAATGATGCTCCGGGTGCAATGGACTCACGTACTCCCCGCTTGCAAAAAATAGAATGTGACAAAGACGGGATGCCTGTACTGGGCATCCCGGACAAAGCCGGAGAACCGATAGCTAAGCCTTCGGGTTCTCCAGGCAATCAGAACTAATGACATTTTGTACTTTCAGAGCCAAGATATGAGCGTTTTAATCCTCTCATGTCAATGACTATTTTCTGAATAACAAAAGAGTCTCACTGATACAGTAGTTCTAGTTATTCAGTTCTATTTTTTATCTTCAAAATGATAGTTATATGGATTCCGCTTAAAATGATAACGATTTCTTGGCACGGGCAATGGGTCTTGTACACGAAGTTCCCAAGTCATCAATTCTTCCAGCAATTCCATTTGTTTGGAGGCATATTTCTTTTTATTATAAAGATTATTAATCTCGGAAGGATCGGCTTTCAAGTTATACAGTTCACCACGACCATAATTGTCGAGTACCAGTTTCCAGTCATCTTTGCGAACCATACGTTCAGTTCCGCTTTGTGTCCAGGTATTCAGTTCGTCAAAGTGAGCTATTTTATTGGGTTGCAAAGCCCCCTCTTTAACAAATGTCAACGGTTCATCCCGAGTAAAATCTTCACCACCGAAACCTTGCTGCACCATAATGCTTGAAAACTCTTTTTGGGGATATGACTTACCAGTCAGCATCGGCCATAAACTGCGTCCCTGCACTCCGATAGGTATATCTGCACCGATAGCCGTACAAATGGTGGGAAAGATATCAGCAATAGAAACATGTGCATCCATTGGAGCATTTTGCGGATGAATATCGCATCCTGCCCAGATCATTGGAATACGGGTGAGACATTCAGGCACTCCCGCACCTTTACGAATCAAGCCATATTCCCCACAATAATCTCCGTGATCTGACAGGATTACAAAAATGGTATTTTCATAAAGTCCGGCAGCTTTGAATCCTTCAATCAGACGTTTGGTCTGATCATCTATCAAACGAAGCATTCCTAAATAATTTCCACGCAAACGGGGAAGATCTTCTGCCAGGTTCGGGCAGGCTGTATCTTCCAATTCCGCCAAAATCTCATACTTATTTCCTTTTTTAGATAAATCTTTCCGGCTAGTCAAGGTTGCCGGTATCTTTTCCGGAGAAAACATCGAGAAATAAGGCTCTGATATCTGATATGGATTATGCGGTTCAGGCATTGAAACCCACATAAAGAATGCTGAATCTTTTTGCTGTTTCGCCCAAGCTAAGGCTTTAGTGACAATCTTCACCGGGTTCTGCGCTTCTGCCGGGAAAGGAGTAGGTTCTAAATATTGTCCTCTCGCTTTATTATTCAGAAAATATGCAAAGTCCTTATCTTCTTGTGTATCACGCTGATTCTTTCCCCAATGAAAATATTCCTCACAATAATCAAAATCTTTCCCTTTCACATGCGCATGGTTCTTACCTACTAACGCAGTTTTATATCCTTGTTCCTTAAACACTTCGAGCATATCTTTCTTATAATACATGTCGGGAGTGTTGTGGTTCGTACGGACATGCGTAGCAGTCGGATAACGTCCTGTAAACATGGAACAACGCGCAGGCATACTAGCAGGAGCTACCGTATACGCTTTATCAAACCACACATTGCTCAATGCCAAAGAATCGGCAAAAGGAGTCACAGCCATCGGAAAACCTTCGCGACCACACAAATCAGCTCGCTGCTGGTCGGTCATGATGATAACAACATTGGGTTTGGGTGTTTGTGCCGACATTGGGATGATATTTATCATACCGGAAACAGCAGAGATTGAGAATAAAACTTTTCTATTCATAACATAATATCGTAATAAGTTAGTAACAAGAAGTGTATGAATTACTCACACCCAAAGTTCGACAATCTTTCCGATAAGTTACGAAAATAACCATTCAATAAAGGACAAAAATTAGTCAACAGTCCGTTTTATTAGCAAAAAACTCTCTATTTGATCAAAAAGAAGAGAATTTATTGTTTTTTGAACGGCAAATTTCCTTTATTCTCTTTTAATTCCCCTTTCTTTGCAATATCCTTTTAATAGAATTTATATCTAATAACTAACTATATTTTTATACCATGAACATGAAAAAGAATTTTCTAACAATGCTGCTTGCATTGGCTTTATGCAGTTCGACTTTTGCTCAATGGAAACCTGCCGGTGACAAAATCAAGACATCGTGGGGAGAACAGCTTGACCCTAAAAACGTATTGCCGGAATATCCGCGTCCTATCATGGAGCGCAACGACTGGAAAAACCTGAACGGGCTTTGGAAATATGCAATCACAAAGAAAGGTGATCCTACGCCTGCTGCTTACCAAGGCGATATTCTTGTTCCTTTTGCCGTAGAATCGTCTTTATCAGGCGTAGGCAAAATGATAAACGAGAAAGAAGAACTGTGGTACCAACGTACTTTCGACGTTCCTTCTGCCTGGCGTGGTAAACAAATCCTGTTGCATTTCGGAGCAGTAGACTGGAAAGCAGAAGTTTGGGTGAATGATGTAAAAGTAGGTGAACACACAGGCGGATTTACTCCTTTCTATTTCGATATTACTTCTGTACTTAATAAAGGAAATAATGACTTGGTAGTAAAAGTATGGGACCCTTCAGATCGTGGCGAACAACCCAGAGGAAAACAAATAGCAAATCCTCATGGCATTTGGTACACTCCGGTTACAGGTATCTGGCAAACAGTGTGGTTGGAACCAGTAGCAACACAATACATCACTAATCTGAAAACTACTCCTGATATTGACAATAATTCTGTTAAGGTAGAAGTTGCTGCCAATACAACTTCTGCAGATAAAGTAGAAGTAAAAGTATTCGATGGCAAGAACCTTGTAGCCAAAGGCGCAGCGTTGAACGGAGTACCTGTTGAACTGGCAATGCCGGCTAATGCTAAACTGTGGTCTCCGGACTCTCCTTTCCTCTACAATATGGAAGTGACTCTGTATAAAGACGGAAAAGCAATAGACCAGGTAAAGAGTTATACGGCTATGCGTAAATATTCTATCCGCAAGGGTCAGAATGGCATCACTCGCCTGCAATTGAACAACAAAGACTATTTCCAATTCGGTCCGCTCGACCAGGGATGGTGGCCTGACGGTTTGTATACTGCACCGACAGATGAAGCATTGGTTTATGACTTGAAGAAGACGAAAGACTTCGGCTACAACATGGTACGTAAGCACGTCAAAGTAGAACCTGCACGCTGGTACACTCATTGCGACCAATTAGGATTGATCGTATGGCAAGATATGCCGAACGGTGGTCCTAGCCCACAGTGGCAGGCACGCAATTATTTCAACGGTACGGAAGTGATTCGTTCTGCCGCTTCGGAAGCTAACTACCGCAAAGAGTGGAAAGAAATCATCGACTGTTTGTATTCCTACCCGAGTATTGCCGTATGGGTTCCTTTCAATGAAGCATGGGGACAATTCAAGACTCCGGAAATCGTAGCATGGACTAAAGAATACGATCCTAGCCGCCTGGTGAATCCTGCCAGCGGTGGTAATCACTATACTTGTGGCGATATTCTCGACCTTCACCACTATCCGGGCCCGAACATGTTCCTTTACGATCCGAGACGCGCTACCGTATTGGGTGAATATGGAGGTATCGGCTTGGTAGTAGAAGGAAACACTTGGGTGAATGACAAGAAAAACTGGGGTTATGTGAAGTTCAATACATCGGACGAAGTAACGAACGAATACATTAAATATGGCAAACATCTGTTGGAATTGATCCGAAAAGGATTCTCTGCTGCCGTATATACCCAGACAACAGACGTAGAAGGTGAAATCAACGGTCTGATGACTTATGACCGTAAAGTTATCAAGATGAATGAAGCTAAAGTCAGAGAAATCAACCAACAGATCTGCAACTCTCTGAATAAATAATAAATAGAATAATACTCTTTTCCTTGTTGAACTAAAAACAGCACCTATGAAAGTCTATTCAGGGTGCTGTTTTTTTATATTCATATTCTTTTTCAGAAATGCTTATTCTTCCTGCATGAAGATCTTTACCTGATTCCAACTATTCTTCGTATCATTCGATACTTTTTCACCAGGAGTAGAACGGCCATTCTCTACATATTGCTTCATAGCCCGTTTCATTTCTTTCACCTCATTTTCGTAACGCTTATCACCGATAATGTTTTCTTTTTCCGAAGGATCTTTCACGATATCAAACAATTGCATCGGAGGGAACTTCGCCACATCAGAAGGTTTGACAGGATAGGAAAAGCCACCCGAACCTCCGTAGAACACCAATTTCAGTTGGGAAGTACGCAAAGACAAATACCCCTCTCCCGCTTCGTGCACCAAGTCCTTACGCGCAGAAGCACCTTTCTTACTCAATATCGGCCACATACTGTAACTGTCAACAGCTTCTTCTGTCTCCAGATTGTGGTTAAGCATTTGAGCAAAAGTGGCATAAAAGTCTATCAATGAGACTAAAGAGTTGTTTGTCTCTTTCCCATATTTTCCTTTCCAGGAGACAATAAGGGGAATTCTGTGTCCACCTTCGTAAATATCGCTTTTGTAGCCTCTGTAGATGTAACTAGGAAAATGTCCTTTCTTTTCCATATCTTTCACGCCGATATAACCGGCACACCCATTATCCGAAGCAAAGACAATGATGGTATTATCCAATTGCTTGTTCTTCTTCAATGTTTTTACGATTTGGCGCACCATGTCGTCTATCATGACTACGAAATCGCCATAAGGACCGATACTGGTTTTACCCTGAAACTCTTTCGAAGGCAATATAGGGGTGTGGGGAGCAGTAATAGGCAAATATAAGAAAAACGGCTTCTTGCTGCCTTTTTGTTCATTGATATAGTTCAGGCTATGACGAATGATGTTGGGAAAACATTCTTCCGGCTTGAAGTCGGCTCCTGCCATTCCTCCGTGCATCAATAATGCCAGATTCTTTTTCTGGGGTTCTATCACATGATCGGGGATAGAGGTGGCTTTGTTATTTTCCACATAAACATAGGGAGAAATATCCAATGACGCCGGTATGCCGAAATAGTAATCAAATCCCCTGTCGGTAGGTCCGTTCTTGATCGGAAGCGAGAAATCTATATCTTTCATGCTTCTGCCATTGTTCGTATATCCCCAGTCCCAACCTAAGTGCCATTTACCGATACAAGCGGTATTATAGCCATTCGCTGAAAACATTTGCGCGATTGTGCGACGTTCAGGATCAATCATTGCAGGCGAATCGCCATCAAGACCACCTCGTTTCAGCTTAGTTCGCCACGGATACCTTCCGGTCAGAAGAGAATATCTGGAAGGAGTGGATAAAGCGGAAGAAGCATGAGCGTCCGTAAAGGCAATCCCGTGCTCGGCCAGTTTGTCAATGTTAGGAGTATGGATTTTAGATTCGGGATTGAAGGCAGAGATGTCTCCATAACCCAAATCATCCGCCAATATAAATACGATATTGGGTATTTGTGCTTTTACAGCAGCAGCTGTTAGAAGTACAGAGGATAGTGTGATTAGTTTATTCATATATTTAATGTATTAAAGCCGTAGTTAATAAGTTACATAGCTTATACCTTTATGTTTTCCAGCTGACATGAGCGGATTATCTTACCGACATTTCTTTCGTTCCACTACAGTGAACAGTTCCTTTCACTCCTGTGAACAAGCCAGTGCACTCTAGTGAACAGATCGTTCCACTGTAGTGGAATGATAGAAATGTCTTATCAATAACACGACGATAACGAATGAAAAACATAAAGACATAAGGTTATTTGAATGAGAAGTACCTTTCATCTGTTTTCAACATAGATAATAACAGCAACCATCATCTACACAATCATCTCGTGAGAAGTGTATGAGAAATGCACGATAGAGAGATGAGAAATGCATGAGAAATCATTGAAAAACGCATGAGAAAGAGCCTTTTCTCATTAAAATATCCATAAAAAGTATGAGAAATGTCTGTAAAAAAAACATTTCTCATACTATATACAATTGATTACAAGCTCATTACCGAGATTTTATGAGAAATGAGAAATAAAAAACAAAATCTCTTCTAGTGAGCAAGTAGCGATACAACATTCTATTGCAGATTGCTACAAATTTGCCATTTTCTTCTGCTTATTCTTAGGAGCACGTGGACGGTCTTTATCCGCTCCGGTATCATTTTGCTGCTTCATCCATTTTTGCAGTTCCATCGTCAATTCGGCTTTCTTCTTACTATATTTCTTCACATCCGCCAAATTATTCATCTCAAACGGGTCTTTTTTGATATCATATAGTTCGAACTCGGGACGATTCTTATAGCGATTCATGATTTTATGTGCCTGATCCGTGTCCTGTGCTTTCCACGAGAGATACCATTCTGCCTTTTCAATATGCTTTTCTACGTATGTTTCTTCCGGAGTCAAATTCCAGATGAGACGATAGCGTCCGTCTGAAATAGAACGGATTGGATATGCCGGACCTTCCGGAACATTGTTGTGAACATGATAAGCATACTTATGGTGTGTCTTTGTTTTCCCTTGAAATACATCTACCAGACTCTTTCCATCTATTACGTCAGGCACCTTTCCGCCTGCAACATCGATAAATGTAGGAAGAAGGTCTTCATATTGCACAATAGCGGAAGTCTCCGTACCGGGTTTAATGACACCCGGCCAGGAAGCCACCATCGCCGACTTGACACCGGCACTCCAATTGGTCCATTTGGCTCCGGCAAATTGCGTACCCTGCTCGGATATGAAAATGACAAGAGTGTTCTGCAGCAGATTCTTTTCTTTCAGAATCTGCATAGCGTCACCCACCTGTTGATCAAGCAAGCCGACTTCTGCCAAATATCTGGCATAGTATTCACGTGTTACTTCCGTGTCGATAAACTGTGGCGGCAACTGAAGTTTCTTCCGGTCGAAAACGGAAGCGTCACCACCTGTCCAGGGAGCATGCGAATTAATAGAAGCCAAGACAAGACAGAAAGGTTGGGAAGCATCACGCTCCATAAACTTCTCGATACCTTTGGTATGATAGTCAGTGTTTGGGCTTGTACATCCTTTGGGGAATCCCGGTACATCTTCGAACGGGAAGTTAGCCAAAGGTTTGATATGCCACTTCCCGGCCAATCCAACCCGATAACCCAGATTTCCCAGATAAGTGGGAAGAGATTTTACATCGGCATTGACCGAGCTATGGTTGGCGTAACCGCCATGATGCATCGGATACATACCTGTATAAACACAATGCCGGGTAGGCGTACTCATCGAAACAGAGTTATACGCACTGTTGAACTTTATCCCCTGTCGAGCCAATGCATCTATATGGGGAGTCTTGTTGTTGACCGCTCCGAAACAGCCTATATCGTAATAGGAACAGTCATCGGCTATGATTAATAATATATTAGGCTTCGAAGGAGTTTGGGCAAACCCATTTCCTATCGCCAATCCGCCTAGGAGGCATAAACTAATCGTTGATTTTTCCATCTTGTATTATTTTCTATTCATAGGGTTAACAGATTCAACGTACTACTTTCCATTCTTTAGGAGCTTTGAATCCGTCACGACCTTTACCGTAAGGTACTTCCGGTATACAAGGAGTGATCGTGTCATATTTCAGGGCAACCTCATACAAAGCTTTCACAATTTTCTCGTTTCCAGCGCTGGCATTTTTCTTTTCGTAAGGATCTGTTTTATAATCAACCAGGAAGTCCTGTTTCAAATCCAGTCCCGGTTTCATACCTTTTCTTATCAGCTTATAGTCTTTATTGACTACTGCTCCGTGTCCCAGATAAAAATCGCGGTCGATACAGGTCTTTTTACCGTTTAATACAGGGAGGATGCTGATGCCGTCATATTCACGTTTCGGACGGCTGTGATCTCCTACCAAATCTTTCAATGTGGGAACAAGGTCAACAAAACCTGTCACTTGTGAGCTCAAGTTCTTATATTGTTTCTCTGCCTTCTTCCAATAAAGAACAGCCGGTGCATGTACCCCTCCGTCCCACTCGTCGAATTTATGTCCACGCAAAGGTCCTGATGAAGATCCCGGAACACCGGCAGTGCCGTTATCACTAAAGAAGATAAAGAAAGTGTTGTCCATAATTCCTTTCTTCTTCAAGGCATCTACAATAGCACCGATTCCCCTGTCCATACAAGAAACCATTGCACTATAAGTCACTTTCTTCTGTTCTTTCGGTGTCAGGCTGTCGAAATTGTCAGTATAGAGTTTTATATCTTTTTCCTGTGCCTGCAAAGGTGTATGAGGTGCGTTATAGGCCACATACAACATAAACGGACCTTCTTTCTCGTATGCATCAATACAGCGGATGGCTTCTTTGGTTATCAATTCGGTAGAATATCCTTTGTCGTGGCAGGTTTCCCAGTCGTTGTGCCAGTCCAGTTCACCTTCACGCGTCAGGTCGAAATAATCTATCGCACCGTTCAGATGACCATAGAAATGCGAAAATCCCCTATTCATCGGATAATGCACTTTCTTGGTATGTCCCAGATGCCATTTGCCAATAATGGCTCTGTTCTTATATCCGTTACGTGCCAGCATATCGGCCATCGTTTCTTCATTCTCATCCAGTCCGTCCTCACGCCAGGGCGGAATAACAGCCGAACGGACACCAAATCGGTTCGGGTAACGTCCCGTCATCAGTCCCGCACGGGTGGGCGTACTGATGGGAGAAGTGTAAAAGCGTTCGAGTTCCACTCCTTCGCCCACCAGAGCATCCAAACAGGGGGTCTTGATTTCACTACCATGAAATCCTACATCACCCCAACCTAAATCATCAGCCAATACAATCACAATATTAGGACGCTCTGTCTGCGCATGAAGAAATGCCGGAAGCAGAGTACATCCACAAAGCAAACCAAAAAATTCTTTTTTCATGATATACGATTTATAAATTACATTCTGTGTTTCATTCGTTTTGATGTGTGACGGCTTATTTTCTCTTTCCCGGCATGTGTTCGAAGGCACGCATCTCGGTAGGTTGTCCTTCGTCTCCACAATCCTTCATCCAGCGTTTCAACTCTTTATCCAAGCGGCTGATGGTAGAAGCTTGTCTTGCGTCCTCCGCCAGATTCTTCATACAATACGGGTCGTTCTTCACATCATATAATTCAATAGCCGGACGATGCTGGTATTTAGTCGTCATCGCTTTTGCATGACTATCCGTTTCCGCCAGACTTTTCCACTCTTTAAACAAAGGAGATTTTGTTTCAACATTCTGGAAAGTAGCTTCCGGGGTGAGATTGACAATATATCTGTATCGGCCGTCATATACCGAACGGATGCCATAATAAGGCGATCCGGCATTGATGCCTCTCGTGGTCTGAAGGGAGAAAGAATATTTCTTGTGTGCTTTCTTTTTGCCTGTCAATACCGGTTTAAAGCTTTCGCCATCTACTTTTGCCTGCGGCTTTCCTCCTATTATGTCGACAAAAGTAGGGACAATATCTACATATTCCACCAATGCGTCACTTACGCTTCCCGGCTTAACCACTCCCGGCCAACGAACGATACAGGCAGAGTGTACCCCCGCATCATAACAAGTCCATTTGGCAAAAGGCAGGCTGTTGCCTTGTTCGCTCAAATATACGACAACAGATTTATCCGTCATTTTTTCCTTATCCAGGATAGAAAGGACATTACCAAATTCCTGATCCATATAATTGATCTCTGCCAGATAATGGGTAAACAACTCGCGAGTCTGGGGAATATCTACATACATAGGAGGCAGTGTCAGTTTGTCCGCATTAAATTGAGAGGCATCGCCTTTATTCCAGGGAGTATGCGGTTGATTGGAGGCTACAAACAGACAGAAAGGTTCGCCTTTCGCCTTGCAATCGGAAATAAATTTCTGAATTGCTTCAAAATTCAAGTCCCCACCTTTCAAAGGAGGTACATAAAGGTCGAAAGGAAATACTGATTTCGGGGCAATATGCGATTTCCCGATCAACGCGACTTTATAACCCAACGGTTGCAGATGATGTACAACGCTCAATGTGCCTTCATTGGCACAAGTATGGTTAGGGTAAGCTCCGCTGCGTACAGGCCATACGCCTGTATATAGATTATGGCGGGTAGGCGACGACATCGGAACAGCCTGATAGGCTTGTGTGAAGCGTACTCCCTGTGTGGCAAAGTGGTCGATATTCGGAGTCTTTGAATCAACACTGCCATAACAGCCCAAGTCATAATGAGAACAATCGTCGGCTATGAACAATAGGAAGTTCGGTTTTTCCGTTTGCTGGGCGAAAGACAGGCTGGTAGCTCCCAAGGCTACGGATGCACTTAATAGTAATTTATTCATTTCGTGTTCCTCCTTTATTTATTTCTTCGGATGTTTGGGTAACACAAAGTTTGCATTCGCCCATTTCTCCCATTCGGCAACTAACTTGGTAAGCACTTCAGGGTGCTGTTCTGCCAGATTGTTACGTTCGGTACGGTCTTTAACCACATCGTACAATTCCCACTCTTTTCCTTTTTCGTCGCGGATTGCTTTCCAGTTTCCCCAGCGGATCGCTCTATTGTTCTGATGTTCCCAATACATATATTCATGGATAGAGTCTGCTTTCTTTTGAATAGCAGGAAAAAGGCTACTGCCTACCAATGGATATATTTTATTTCCGCCGTGATAAGTTTCCGGATAGGCGGCTCCTGTTGCTTCCAGAATAGTCGGCATAATGTCCGGCAGATAACCGGGAACACGGCACCATTCACCTTTCTTATTCTTCAGATTGCTTTTCCACGACACGATGAGAGGGGTAGAAATACCTCCTTCATAAGAACGGCATTTGTATTTACGGAACGGAGTATTGGAAACCTGTGCCCATGCTCTTCCGTAAGAAGGGAACACGCTACAAGCCGGATTGTTGATTTCAGACACTTTCCCGCCTCCCAATTCAGCGTATGGCTCGGCACAAGCACCGTTGTCGGACAAGAACATGACAAGCGTGTTATCCAGTTTATGATTCTTCTTCAGGTAGTCCAGCAGTTTTCCTACATTATAATCTACACAATGCACCTGCGCTGCATAAACGGCCATCCGGTAGGCTACTTCATCTTTTTCCTTCTCTGTCAGTTCGTCCCACTTCCGGTTTTCCCATTCGGCGAACTCTGTATTCGAGTCGATAATTCCCAACTTAGCCATCCGCTTCCGTCTTGCTTCACGAATTTCATCCCATCCTTTCTCACGATAGATCTTCGTGAATTTTTGAATGTCTTCTTCTTTTGCCTGCAACGGCCAGTGAGGAGCGTTAAATGCCAGATATAGGAAGAAAGGTTTATCATCTTTCTGCTCATCAACAAAGCGAATCGCGTAATCGGTAAATGCATCTGTTGTATAATAAGGTGCTTCCGGCTCCGGAAGTTTTGTATTGTCAAGGGTCAAGCCGCGTCCTCCCGATGGACGGAGATAACTGCAAGCTCCTGCCAAAATTCCGTAGAAGCGTTCAAATCCCCGTTGTAAGGGCCACTTTTCTTCTCCATGCATTCCCAAATGCCATTTACCTGCCATATAGGTATGGTAGCCGCCTTCTTTCAGCACTTCGGCTATTGTGACACAATTGCGGTTGAGGAATCCTTTGTATCCGGGCACACCCCAATCATTCGGACTCTTCTGGCCGGGATTTTTAAACGGGTCTTCGGACATCTGACCGATACCTGCCTGATGTTGATATAGTCCTGTCATTAAACTGGCCCGGGCAGGGCATGAACGTGAGGTGTTGTAGAATTGTGTGAAACGTACTCCTTTAGATGCCAATGCATCAATATTAGGGGTCAGTATTTCTCCACCATAGCAGCCGATATCGGAATAACCCATATCATCTACCATAATCAGTACGACATTCGGCTTTTCTTGTGCCGAACAAAACGATGCCATCAGTAAGGGGGCAGTCATTAAGAAATTCTTCTTTACCATAGTATTATCAATTATCTGGAAAACAAAAATAGAGAAGTTTATGGAAAAGGAAGGAAAAATGCTAATCAATAAAGAACAAAATCAGGTATATCCGCTATCCAACAGATATACAATGCGTCCATGAACTTTTATTTCTACTCTGAATAGTTTTTTTCCTTTATTGAACAATTAGTTTTCTATTTTTAGGTCAATATATTCTAACTTTGTATTTTAGTTAAAAACCTATTGAAATGAAAAACAAACGAATTCTTTTTCTTCTTTCTTTTTGCTTACCGCTAGCAATAGCATGGGGAGAGATTCCTCCTGCCAAAGTTATATTCCAACAATACATGAACCAAGCACAGACATTTGCCAACAACTTTCCACGGGAGAAAGCTTATTTGCATTTCGACAATACGAGTTATTACGTCGGAGATACGATCTGGTTTAAAGCTTATGTCACCCTCGCCGAACAACAGATTTTCAGTCAGATCAGCCGCCCCCTGTATGTGGAACTAGTGGATCAGACAGGACATATAACAGATAAACAAATCATCAAACTGACGCAGGGAGAAGGAAACGGACAATTCGTTCTTCCCCGTTCCATGTTATCCGGCTATTATGAGGTACGTGCCTATACCCGCTGGATGCTTGCTTTCAACGAACCGCAGTATTTTTCACGCACTTTCCCTATTTATCAACTGGCGAATAGTGATAAGCTGGAACGTAGTATCACAACTTACGAACTTAGTCCGTCGATGGAGAACCGTCCGTCGGAAACAAAGGAGAAGTTGAGTGTGCGCTTTTTTCCCGAAGGAGGGCAATTAGTGGAAGGAGTGACTTCGCAAGTGGCTTTCAAGGCGGAGAGTAAAGATGAAGGGAATATAGAATTATCAGGAATGATCTATACCAAAGAAGGAGCAGAAATCACTTCTTTCGAGACTTTGCACGATGGAATGGGGCATTTTGAATATACGCCTTCTGCACAACCGGCTGTTGCCAAAGTCGATTTTCAAGGAAAGAAATATGAATTTACCCTTCCACAGGCGTTGCCTAACGGGTATGTATTGAGTACTGTCAACAATGCCGGTGCCCTTTTGGTGAAAGTATCCTGCAATACCGCTACTCCTCAAGATACATTGGCTGTATTTATCAGTCATCAGGGACGGCCGTATGTTCATCAGTTGATTAGTTGCCGGGCGGACGCTCCACAAGAGTTCATTCTGCCTACCCGCAAACTACCGGCAGGCGTACTGCAAGTCAGCCTCATCAACCGAGCTGGTAATACGTTATGCGAGCGTTTTGTCTTTTCCAATCCACGTGCTCCTCTACAACTATCCGCAGAGGGCCTGAAAGAGGTGTATACTCCCTACGCTCCTATTCGTTGTGAGTTACAAGTAAAGAATGCCAAAGGAAAACCGATATCGGGAGATGTATCGGTCAGTATCCGGGATGCCGTCCGGTCAGATTATCTGGAGTATGATAACAACATCTTCACTGATTTGCTGTTAACATCTGATTTAAAAGGATATATCCATCAGCCCGGTTATTATTTTGCATCGCCGTCTCCCCGGAAGCAAACGGAACTGGATATATTATTAATGGTGCATGGATGGCGTAAATATGACATGAGCCAAGCCATTTCTACTGCTCCTTTCACTCCGTTGCAGTTACCGGAAGCTCAATTAGTGCTGAACGGGCAGGTTAAATCAACAATCCTCAAGAATAAGCTGAAAGATATAGCGCTTAGTGTGATAGTGAAGAAAGATGACCAATTTATCACTGGAGGAACCGTGACCGATGAAAACGGCCGTTTCACCATTCCTGTAGAAGACTTTGAAGGAACCACGGAAGCGGTGATCCAAACCCGGAAAGTCGGTAAAGAACGCAATAAGGATGCATCTATCCTGATCGACCGTAATTTCTCACCTGCTCCCCGGGCCTACGGTTACAAGGAGCTTCATCCTGAATGGAAGGACTTGACCCACTGGCAACAAAAAGCCGAGAATTTTGATTCTCTATACATGGATTCTATCCGGAAAGTAGAAGGGCTTTATGTATTAGATGAAGTGGAAATAAAAAGCAAACGCCGGCAAGGAAGTAATATGGCTACTAAAATCAATGAGAAAAGTATTGACGCTTATTACGACGTACGCCGTTCTGTAGATTTATTACGTGACAATGGGAAGATTGTCACAACTATTCCGGAATTAATGGAAAAGTTGAGTCCGCAATTCGATTGGGATCGTAGCAATGACAAGCTTACTTATCGGCAGAAACCAATCTGCTATATCATGGATAACCACATTTTATCCGAGACAGAAACTCAAATGATGTTGACCGAAGTGGATGGATTGGCTTCTATCATCATCAGCAAAGGAACAGGAGGCATCGATGACGAGATTATCCAAAACACCAAAATGTCCGAAGTTACGGATACTACGGGAGTTGACGTCAGCAAACTGGATAAATACAGTGTTTTCTACCTGATTCCCCTACCCAGACGCGATGTATTGAACAAAAGTCAGACTGCCGTACTTGGTACCCGGCAAACAGTCATTCAGGGATATACTCATGCACTGGAATATTATTCACCTGCCTACCCGACCAAGGAATTGTATATGGATAAAGTAGACAAAAGACGGACGCTCTACTGGAATCCGTCTGTACGGACAGATGAAAATGGAAAAGCTGTGATTGAATGTTATAATAACCAATATTCCACTCCGGTGATTATTCAGGCGGAAATGATGAGTAAGGATGGACAAATAGGAAGTATGAAATATTCTACAATCGGGCAAGCGGAGCAATAGCTCTTGTTGTAGATAACCTCATAGCAGATATTATATTATTAATGGGGATGAAGTTATTCCTGATCCGGAATCCTTCATCCCCATTATTCATTCAATGTTCTATTCATTCCGTTTCAAATGGAATGACAGTTATTTCTTTTTCTGTCCCGGGTAAGGTTCTACCATGCAACGCTTAGCCCATGCTTCGTATGCTTTTGACATTTCTGCCACTTTCTCCGGATATTTAGCAGCCAGATCATGTTGCTCGCTCCGGTCTTCATTCAGATTGTACAATTCCCATTGAGAGCTATTTTTCGGGCGAACCAATTTCCAGCCATCATTGGAAAGGAAAGCACGTTCGTTGAAGTGTTCAAAACCCAGATAGTCGTGTCCCTTGCGATGTCCGGTCTTGAAGATAGGAAGTAAGCTTTTTCCTTCTAGCGGAAGAATATCATTTCCTTTGTATTTGGTAGGATAAGTGGCCCCAGCCATATCGATGCAAGTTGCCATGATATCCATCACATGTCCTATTTCAGATGTCATGCCACCCACGTTCTTTTTAATTCCTTTCGGCCAATGAGCAATCATCGGAGTACAGATACCTCCTTCATAAGATTTGGCTTTCCAAAAGCGAAATGGCGTGTTTGCCACATTTGCCCAACGAGCTCCCAAGGAAGCGTAGGTTGTTTCCGGACCAGGTAATACTTTCTTATTACGCGGGTATATAATCTTTTCTCCCTTACGAGTCATATCCGGACGGTCATTTTCTCCTCCAGTCATATTCTGGCAATCTTCGCTACTGCAACCATTGTCCGAAAGGAACAAAATCAGTGTATTGTCTAGCTGACCAGTCTTTTCAAGAGCATCAATTACCTGTCCGATACCTTGATCCATACGATCAATCATGGCAGCATGAACAGCCATTGCGCGGGCATCCCATTCTGCATTCGGATTGTCTTCCCATTTTTCATGGAACTGACGTTCTGACAGGAAATTATCCATTCCTGGGAAAATGCCCAACTGTTTCTGACGTTCGTAACGGGCATTACGAATAGCCTCCCAACCGACTTTATAAGTATCTTTATACTTCTCAATATCCTCGGGCAGTGCGTGCAATGGCCAGTGAGGAGAAGTATAAGCAAGATACATAAAGAATGGCTTATCACCCTTAGCATATTCTTCTACCTCTTTTGTAGCACGATCCGAGAGTGCCTGTGTGATGTAATATCCCTCCGGCACTTCTTTTACTGGTACTTCACCTTCTACCAAACTGAACGGATCAAAGTAATCTACTACTCCATAAATCGTTCCATAATGAGAGTCGAAACCACGATTCACAGGATAGTGACACAAATCAGAAAATGTCTCGTGCACTACATGATGGGCTAACCATTCACGTTGGTCATTACGCAACGGCGTTTCAGCAATGTGCCATTTACCAACCATACTGGTAGCATATCCTGATTCCTTCAACACTTCGGCAATGGTAACAGCATTACGCGAAAGTGTTCCACGATAACCCGGTAAATGAGCATCGAAAGTCATACGTCCGATTCCGGCCTGATGCTGATAAAGCCCTGTTAACAAAGAAGCACGCGTCGGGCAACTACGGCTGGTATTGTAAAAATGATTAAAACGTACTCCCTCCTTAGCTAATCTGTCCAGATTAGGAGTATGAATTTCACTACCATAACATCCCAAATCCGAATAACCAAGATCGTCTGCAAGAATGACCAGGATGTTAGGTTTTTTATCCGATTTTTTCCCTTTTGCCTCTGCCGCAGAATTGCCGGCAATCATCAAGGCTGTTGGTAAAAGAAATAATTTTGAATCCATAAGTTTAATATTGGTTTATAATTTGTTTTTCACTGTATTACTCTTTTCCTTT
>NZ_DAWCXD010000018.1:0-50999 GCF_052357945.1 Bacteroides sp.
ACATTTTAACAAGCGAAAAGGTAGAAGATTGTCAACTGCTGATTCGCATAAATAATAGATATATCTTCAAAAATAGATTATCCGGTTATTTATCATCTTGATGATGATAAAAAACTTGAAAAACTTTCAGAACTACGTAGGAAAGAAAACAACGGGGGATTGTCAGAAAATGAAAAAAGAGAATTAATGAGTTTCGAACCGGATGATGAAGTCAAATATATTATATTGATAGAAGAATTATTGAAGAATGCGGATGAGTTTAAATTGGGGCTCGGCATTGAGCCGGACAGTATTCAGCCATATATTTATACGGGCTGTTACTGGAAAAACATAACCCGTCCGCTTTTGAAGGAATTTCTTGCTGTAGCAGCAAATAAGGCGGGCTTCAATTATTATGATATAAGACTGAGTAGGAATCTTGAGAGATTGTATAACCAGTTTGTCGCTCTTTGCACTCTTGTACCGGATTTGAATGAGAAAAAAGATGAGGTGAAAATTAATCTAAAGAATGGGACATTTGTCATTTCAAAGGACAAACAAGAGTTGAGAGACTTTGACAAGCGGGATTTTTTTAAATACCAATTGCCTTTTGAATATAATCCTGAAGCGACTTGTGATGAATTTAAGGCTTTTTTGAATAAGGTTTTGCCTGAAAAAGAATCACAAATGATTCTTGCAGAATATTTGGGATATATTTTTACTCAAAACTTGAAATTGGAAAAGTGCTTGATTCTGAAAGGTGAAGGAAGCAACGGTAAATCCGTCATATTTGAAATAGTGCAAGCACTGCTGGGAGAACATAACACTTGTTCCTATACTATAAGTAATTTGTGCAATGAAAATGGCTATTTCAGGGCGCAGCTAGGTAATTATCTGCTTAACTATTCTTCGGAACTTGGAGGAAAGAATATCAATCCAGACTTATTTAAGAAGCTAATTAGCAATGAGCCTATTGATGCACGTTCTCCTTACGGCCATCCGTTTATACTTCGTCATTACGGGAAGTTCATGTTCAATACGAATAAGTTTCCTAATAATATTGAATTTACCCATGCCTACTTGCGAAGGTTTATAATCTTGAACTTTGAAGTTATTATTCCGGATGAAGAGCAAGATAAGCATCTCGCCGAGAGAATAATATCCAAAGAATTAAGCGGTATTTTCAATTGGGTGCTTGAGGGATTGGACAGATTGTTAAAACAACAGCAATTTACAGAATCACCAAAAGCAAAAGAACTTCTTGAGGAAATGAGATTTGAGTCTGATAGTGTGGCACAATTCCTTGAAGAAAAACAATATTTGCCTTCCACGTCAGGAAATGATAAAATCTTGTTGAAAAGATTTAGAGAAGAATATCAAGCGTATTGTCACATCAAGAAGCTGATACCTGTAGGACAAAAAGAATTTTCGACCCGCATAAAGAGTTTGAAATTTGAGATTCAGAAAGGTGGCGGTGGCAATAATTATATTTTTGTGAAACGTAACAATATCGCTAGACAATTTTTAGAAAATTCATTGCCTGATGGCCTGTAAAAAGTAAGAAATATGGAAAATATCATAAAAGTATCAATGTTTGAAAGTGCGCAAAGTCGTTATGCAAGCGGAGTAGTGAACTTATGGGATTGGTTGTTCTTAGAGGACTATCGTACTGTTTTAATCAAAGAACTTCGGAATGAATCTGATTCGATGAAACGGCGAGAGTTGAAAAAACTTCTTCCTGCAATAACAGTCAGTTGTGTTTGTTCTGAACGACGAACTGAAAAAATTTACGAGTATACGAATTTGATTTGTATTGATATTGACGGAAAAGATAACCCGTCAATATCAAACATAGAAGACCTTAAGATTAAGTTGGGTGAACTGCCTTATATTATGTATTGTGGATTGTCTGCAAGCGGAAATGGCTTGTTCTGTATCATTCCTTATGCGGACCCTACTAATCATGAGAATGTCTTTGAAGCCATAAAAAACGATTTTGAAGAAATGGGTATCATTATAGACAAAAGTTGTGGCGATATATGCCGTTTACGCTTCCTTTCGCATGATACGCAACCGTATGTCAATAAACATGCGGAAGTTTATACGTCTAAGCCAAAAACAAAATCAAATGCAGTGGAATATATTTATAAGCCAAAACAGAAATATAAAACGAAACCACCTAAACCTCGAACGCTTCTTATTCCCAACGCGATAGAAACCTTTCTTCGTCCAAATAATTTTGTTTTGGAAAGCGCCACTCCTTTAACAAAGAAACAAAAAGTTGAGCGGCTATTGAGTGAAATAACTAGAAATCAAGTGGATATTACTTATTATTACAATGATTGGATTGCCATTGGCAATATCATTAAGAATATGTTTGGTGAGGAAGGTAGGGCTTTATTTCATAAGGTCAGTAGTTTTTATCCCAATTATGATTATGATGAAACTGATAGGGAATATTCCGCTATGATAATTGGACGGTATCGATATAATAGTGACCGCTTATTTGAAATAGCCGCAGAATACAAGCTCATTTCCCCAATCAAAAAATAATTTTGAGAAGAAAAGGGATGACTACCGGTGTGTAGCTTATCTCTTTTCTTATATCCGTTTGTGCAAATTATATGCGAAAACCTCATCATGGGCATAAATCGGAGAGAACTCTTGCCAATAGAAGAAACTAAAAGAAAAAGAATATCATTTACCGGTGTGTCACGTTTATCATTGATTATCACCACTTTCCAAAGGTTGTGTGCAAATTGTGTGCAAGGAGTTTCAGTGTGCAAGAAAAAAGCCGCTACAAGGTTGCTTGTAACGGCTTGATTTTCTTTATTTTATGCTTTGTGGACCAGCCTGGGCTTGAACCAGGGACCTCCAGATTATGAGTCTGTTGCTCTAACCAACTGAGCTACAAGTCCGATGTATCCTTTGTTGGATGCGGTGACAAAAGTAGTATTTTCCCTCGAATTATGCAAATCCTTTTGATAAAAAACTACGATACTTTATTTTTAGAACTTATATTTGCGCTTCGGGTTCTTGGGGAACCATCCTTTTTGTACCCGTTCTTCCTGTTCGAAGACCTCTTTAATCGTCCAGAAGGAAGAAAACGCAAACACGCCAAGCAAAGAAGATAAAATCACATTATCGATGCTTAATGAGGCGACCACACCGGCTATGCCGAGTACCAGGAATATCCACCAGCATTTTGTACCCCAATAGTATTCGGCCTTTACCACGACGGGGTGAAAAAGGCCGATAATCAAAAAGGTACATATTCCGATGAATAACCCCGCAAGGTGATATTCATTTAGAAATTCCATCACAATTATTTTTCAACGCGGATGGGGATTTCTTTCTTGATACTCTGTTCCAGAGAAATCAATGTCTCGGTAGCTACCACACCCGGTATTTCTTGCATTTTGTTATTCAGCAAATCCATCAGATGTTCGTTGTCGCATGCATAAAGCTTTGTCAGCATTGTGTACGGACCTGTAGTGAAATGACATTCCACAATTTCGGGAATCTTTTGTAGTTCCGCTACGACAGATTTGTACATGGAGCCTTTTTCCAGTTTGATACCCACGTAGGTACAAGTTCTGTATCCCAATGATTTCGGGTTCACATGGTAACCAGAGCCTACAATGACACCTAGGTCAATCAGTCTTTGCACACGCTGATGGATAGCTGCGCGTGACACTCCACATTCGGCTGCTACGTCTTTAAAAGGGATGCGGGCATTCTGGGAGATAATCTCTAGGATCTGCCTGTCGAGGTTGTCTATTCTTTCCATAATAATAAATTGTAATTTCCTGTTGTTATCAAATAGTAAGCAAATATAGAGATTTATTTTAATTATTCTTCTTTTCGGAGAAAAAAAATAGGAAAAAGCAAAAAAAAGAGGTACAAACGTTTTGCACCTCTTTCCTTTTTCTATTTAGAAAAGAACTTTCTTATTTCTTATCTTTTTCGATGCCCAACAGTTCAACTTCGAAAATCAAAGTAGAGAACGGTTTGATTTGATTGCCAGATTCTCTAGCACCGTAAGCAAGTTCTTGCGGGATGTAAAGTTCCCATTTAGAACCTACAGGCATCATAGTCAATGCTTCTGTCCAACCTTTGATTACTTGGTTGGCACGGAAAGTAGACGGTTCGTTACGTTTGTAAGAGCTGTCGAATTCTGTTCCGTCAATCAAAGTACCTTTGTAGTTCACTTTCACTTTGCAAGTGTCAGCAGGAATTTCACCTTTGCCTTCAGTGATTACTTTGTATTGCAGACCGCTTGCAGTTGTTTTTACGCCGTCTTTAGTCTTGTTTTCAGCAAGGAATTTTTCATTTTCAGCTTTATAGTCAGCATATTTTTCTTCCAAAGCTTTTGCTTTGATAGTTTCCATAGCTGTACGAGTATATTCTTGAGCTGCTTCCATAGTCATTACACCGCCTTTTTCCAAAGTACCTGCGATGAAACCTGCCAGGAAGTTTTCTTTGCTGATGGTTTTAGTAGAGTCAGTGCCAAACAATTCCTGGTTGATACCTTTCATCATCTGGTTGCTGATTTGCTGACCGATTTGCAGACCTGCCATGTAAGCGATGTCTTTTTTGCTAGTCTTGTTTGCACCTTCATTCAAACCTTTGATGAAGTCTGCCATATAAGCAGTATCAACGTCCAGACGACCTGTCAGATAGCCTTTCAGACCTTGAGTCTGAGCCATACCGATAGAATACGACAGTGAGTCGATGTCTGATTTCAGATTTGCTTTAGGAGCTTGAGCTGTACAAGAAGCAAGGCTTGCAGCAGCGGCGATTGCCATAAAAATACTAACTTTTTTCATTTTGCTTTGAAATTTTTTATTTATAATACTTCGAGTAATTCTACTTCAAAAATGAGTGTGCTATGAGGAGGGATCATTTCTCCGGCACCTCTTGCGCCATAACCAAGTTCTGACGGAATATACAGTTTCCATTTAGAACCTTCCGGCATCAGCTGCAAAGCTTCTACCCATCCCGGGATTACTTGGTTGACACCGAATACAGCCGGTTCTCCGCGTTGGATAGAGCTGTCGAACAGTGTGCCGTCAATCAATGTTCCTTCATAGTGGCATCTTACCTGGTCGGTAGCTTTCGGCTTTTTGCCTGTACCTTCTTTGATAATTTCATATTGTAGTCCGCTGGGAAGAACAACTACGCCCGGTCCTTTTTTGTTTTCTTCGAGGAAAGCCTGTCCTTGCTCGATAGCAACGGCACCCATTTTAGCTTCCAGTTCTTCGAAATACTTGTTTACTATTTCGCGGGCTTCATTGTGGCTGATAGCCGTCTGATTGCCTTCCAATACGTCTTTGATTGCTTGTGCGAAATCATCTACCGCAAGGTTTCCGATTCCCATACTTGATAAGTTTTGACCAATTCCGAGGCCAATAGCGTAACTGAATTTATCCATATAATGTTTTTTGTTGGCGATTGAAATGTATCACCATCATGGTTTTAGCTTTCAATCAATTGCAAATTTATGAATCGCAAAAGTACGTGTTTTATTTGAATGATTTAGCATTTGCTATTTAAAAATTCTTATATCTGTGAAAGTTAATCGCTTTTCTTTAAAGAATTAGTTTTTTTGTTCGTAGGATTTAATCGGCTTATTCTTATTATTTAGGTTGGTTTATGTAGATAATTAATCGTCTGACAGCTGTTGAACTTGCGTCTGACAATTGTTGTTTTTTCGTCTGACAACTGTCAGACGAAAGAGTAACAGTAGTCAGACGAATAGTTGTTGCTATAAATGATGCTAACTATCTGCATCTTTCATCTTAAAGTTCTGCATAAATTGGATTATATTAAGCGTGAGAAAGTGTTTTTTTATTCGATGATTCTGATTACATTTGTGTGGCTATTAAAAAAGAAGGAGGAATAGTAATGAAGAATCTGGTAGTTTTGACGGGTGCGGGTATGAGTGCCGAGAGTGGGATTAGTACATTTCGCGATGCAGGCGGTTTGTGGGATAGATATCCAGTGGAGCAGGTGGCCACTCCTGAAGGTTATCAGCGTGACCCGGCTTTGGTGATTAATTTCTATAATGAGCGCCGGAAACAGTTGTTGGAGGTGAAACCGAACCGTGGACATGAATTGTTGGCGGAACTGGAGAAAAACTTCCATGTGACGGTGGTGACACAGAATATTGATAACCTGCACGAACGTGCCGGGAGTAGCCACATCATTCATCTGCATGGCGAACTGACGAAAGTGTGTTCCAGCAGAGATCCTCATAATCCCCACTACATAAAAGAACTGAAACCGGAAGAATATGAAGTGAAGATGGGAGACAAGGCCGGCGACGGCACTCAATTGCGACCTTTTATCGTATGGTTTGGAGAAGCTGTGCCGGAAATTGAAACAGCCATCCAATATGTGGAGAAAGCGGATATTTTCGTCATTATCGGTACGTCGCTTAACGTATATCCTGCGGCGGGGCTGCTTCATTATGTACCGAGAGGAGCAGAGGTGTATCTGATTGATCCGAAACCGGTAGATACGCATACTTCCCGTTCGATACATGTAATTCAGAAGGGAGCTTCTGAAGGAGTGGCTGAATTGAAACAGTTGTTGGGAGTTTGAGAGGTTTCCTTTTCCCGGTTTTATTCCAGTTCGGTGGCAAAAATATGATTGTTCCGGAGTACTTCCGATATTTCGAGTGCAGAGATATCCCTGCACTCGATTCTTAATATTTTCTCCCAGTCCTCAAAGTCCACATTCCATTTGTCTATTTGGGGGAACTCTGCCAAAAGCTCTCCTATGCGCTTGATGTCACGCCTTTGGGTGATAGAAGTTCGAAAAATCAGAATCTTATTTTCCTTTTCCATATTCTTTAGAGTTTTATTTTAATGAACGGAACTCCCGGATCGTCATACTGAAATGTAACCTGAAATTGCGACTTAAAAGTGAAAGGCTGCTAAAGCCGCAAAGACGGGCGATTTCGGTGGCGGAAAGTTCCTTGTTTCGTTTTAATAATAGGGCTGCTTTTTCAATCCGGGTGCGTTTGATATAATCCGTAGGCGTTTCGCCCGTCAGGATTGTAAATACGCGATGGAAGTGGAAAGGAGAAAAGCAGGCGATACCTGCCATTTTCTGTAATGATAACGGCTGGTCTATGTGATTGTGAATATAGTCGGTCACTTTATTGATCCGTAACTGATATTCCTGTTTATTGATATCTTTCGTCTCCATGTTTTCTGCAAAGTAAAGGATAATAAATGCCGGAGAGTTGTCCTATCTTGCTAACTTCTCCGGCAGATAATCAATCTTTTTTTTGTCCTATATAGAATACGTAGCCGTAGTATTCTTTATACTTATTATATAGGCTCTCTTCATACCGTTGCCCGGTGATGAGGTCTGCGGCTGCGTCATTTCCTGCATATTCCTTTAAGAAAGCTTCCTGAACCGGGAATTGGGGAGCGTAGAAATGCTCGGTCCAGCAATTTTCCGGTAAAATGAAATGGGCTGTCGGGATATATCCTGCTTTTTCCATTTGCATTATCTTTCTTGGGATCGTATCGATTTCCGGGTAATTGGCCATCCAGAAGTCTTCTATTTCAGAGGGACGTTCCGGGGTGAACCAGGAAGCTTCCGTTACAGCGATAAACCCGTTCTTTTTCAGGAATTTGTTCCATTCGTTCATGCCGCGTTCGAATCCTATGTTATAGATAGCGCCTTCGGACCAGATCAGATCGAGTTCTTCCTCTTGAAATGGCAGAGCGTCCATAGAGCCGACGATACCCTTTACTCTGTCTTCACAATGCGCTTCTATTGCATTTTTGTTGAATAGCTCGATAAAGTCGGGGAAAAGGTCGATACCTGTAATTTGTCCTTTCGTATAGTTGGCTAATGCCATTGTCTGACCGCCTGTGCCACAGCCAATGTCGGCTATTCGTGCCTTGTCGGACAGTTCGTTGATGAAGCTTACGGCTTTTTGTGTGACTTCAGGACTTCCGGGACCTTGACGTTTTAATGCCTTGAAGTAATTACATATCAGTGTAAAATCGAATTCGTGGATTGATTTAAAATCGTTACTCATTGTTTTAATGTTTTGGTTGTACGGCGAATGGAGGCATATAATGATGCTTGCAACCATTTGACCATACAAATAGTTTAAAAATTTAGATATAGAAAGTAACTCTGACAAGAGTATGTCAGAAAACATAAGGGATAATCTGTAATGAGAGGAAGGCTTACAGATTATTTACAGAACGGAATCCTTATGGAATGAAAATGAGTTAAACATCCAATTATTTCTTTTAGTTTGTGACAAAGATAGGGTTTTAGCTGCAAAACTCAATGATAACTTGATTGAAAAAAGACTGTAAACCTGTATTTTAGCAAGAATAGTCAAATAGGAATATGTTTATATATCCGGTTGCATGGATGAGATTGATCGTCCAAATTGATTGAAACTACATTTTTTTGAGTTATTTTTGTCGAATATTAAATACAAATCTCTCATTTAATGTATGATACCGATGAAAAGCAAATTATTACTCACATGTACCATCCTGTTTTTCTGTTCTTCTTTTCTGTGCGGACAGAATCAATCTTCTAAAGTGGCAAACTCTGTTGAAACGAATAATGGATGCATCCGGCACCCGTGGCAAGGAAAAAGAGTGGGATATTTGGGAGACTCTATTACAGATCCCAACTGTTATGGTGACAAGATAAAGAAATACTGGGATTTTCTGCAGGAATGGCTGGGAATTACTCCTTATGTATATGGTATCAGTGGCAGGCAATGGAATGATGTGCCTCGTCAAGCCGAACAACTGAAGAAAGAACACGGCGGAGAAGTAGATGCTATCGTGATTTTGATGGGTACGAATGATTTTAATGATGGTGTACCTATTGGAGAATGGTTTACGGAAACAGAAGAACAAGTGATGGCAGCCCGTGGGCAAACCCAAAAGCTGGAAACCCGTAAGAAACGCACTCCTATAATGGATGGAAGCACGTATAAGGGACGTATAAACATAGGAATCAATAGACTGAAACAACTCTTCCCGGACAAGCAGATTGTGTTGCTGACCCCGTTGCACCGTTCACTGGCCAATTTTGGAGAAACGAATGTGCAACCGGATGAAAACTACCAGAACAGTTGTGGCGAATATGTGGATGCCTACGTGCAGGCTGTTAAAGAAGCCGGCAATGTGTGGGGAGTTCCCGTGATTGATTTTAATGCGGTAACCGGATTGAATCCGATGGTGGAAGAACAACTGATTTATTTCTATGATGCAGGATATGACCGTTTGCATCCCAGCACGAAAGGACAGATACGCATGGCACGAACGCTGATGTATCAGTTGCTTGCGTTGCCTGCTACATTTTAAATAGGCCGGATGGAATTCTATGAAATTGTACACTATTCTATAGTACATTTTCTGCAAACTTGTAATTTTGTCTTCTATAAATAATAGAACCTATGAGACATAAACTTCTGTTTTCTTTTTTCATCTTTTTGATAGTTGCTTTACCGATTCGTAGTAAGGATTTTGTTTTGACTTCCGGTCAAACAGTTGTCATCGCTTGCAGCCCTTCTGAAGAACTGGTTGTACGAACCGCATTGGAAATGCTGGGGCGTGATATTCAGACAGTATTGTCGTCGACTACCCAAGCGAATGAGAAAACAGGTGAAATTGTGATAGGAACGGTGGGGCAGAGTGAGCTTATCAGCCGGACCGGCATAGATGTTTCTGCGCTAAAAGGCAAGAAGCAGGCTTTTCTATTATCTGTTTCTCCGGAGGGTAAATTGATCGTAGCCGGCAGTGACAAACATGGTACGGCTTATGGAATACTCGAAATATCCCGTTTGTTAGGTGTCTCTCCCTGGGAATGGTGGGCGGACGTAACTCCGGAAAAGAAGAAACTTTTTAAGCTATCTTCCAAATTCCAAAGTCTTCAGGCTCCTTCGGTGGAATATCGGGGTATATTTATTAATGATGAAGACTGGGGCTTGATGCCATGGAGCAGTCGGACCTATGAACCTTCAAAAGTGAAAGGTGAGATAGGCCCGCGTACCAACGAGCGTATTTTTGAACTCTTACTTCGTCTGCGTGCCAACACCTATTGGCCTGCAATGCACGAATGTACACTTCCTTTCTTCCTGACCAAAGGCAATCGGGAAGCTGCCAAGAAATATGGAATCTTCATCGGTGCTTCCCATTGCGAACCGATGGCTTGCAGCGCTGCCGGCGAGTGGAAACGAAGAGGAGAAGGGGCTTATGATTATGTGAATAATGCTCCGGCTGTTTACAAATTCTGGGAAGACCGTGTAAAAGAGGTGGCAGATCAGGAAATACTCTATACGTTGGGTATGCGTGGTGTACACGATGGCAAGATGCAGGGAGCGAAGACGGTGGAAGAACAGAAGGCCGTAATAGATCGTGTGTTTGCAGATCAACGCGGGTTGATTGAAAAATATGTTGATAAGGATGTAACTAAAGTCCCGCAGGTTTTTATCCCTTATAAAGAGGTACTCGACATTTATCATGCCGGATTACAGGTGCCTGATGATGTAACATTAATGTGGTGTGACGATAACTATGGCTATATCCGCCATTTTCCTACGGCCGAAGAATGCGCACGTAAAGGAGGGAATGGAGTCTATTATCATGTTTCTTATTGGGGACGTCCGCACGACCATCTCTGGTTGAGTACGATGAGCCCGTATCTGATTTTCCAACAAATGAAGCTGGCTTACGATCGAGGCATACAGAAGATGTGGATACTGAATGTCGGAGATATCAAGCCTGCCGAGTATCAGATAGAGTTGTTTATGGATATGGCCTGGAATATAGAAGCTGTGGCCTCGGAAGGAGTGACCTCTCATCTGAAACACTGGCTGGAACGGGAATTGGGAGCTTCGTGCGCAAAGGCAGTATTACCTGTGATGCAGGAACACTATCGTCTGGCCCATATTCGTAAACCTGAATTTATGGGAAATACGAGGGAAGAGGAGAAAGATCCTGTTTATCGTGTTGTCAAAGATCTCCCATGGAGTGAAAAAGAAATCAACGGACGTTTGCAGGCTTATGATAAATTGTCGGAGACAGTGGAACGGGCAGCTTCGAAAATCCCATCCGGCAGACAAAGTGCCTATTTTGAATTGGTGAAATACCCGGTGCAAGCTGCTACACAGATGAACCGGAAATTGCTATATGCCCAATTAGCCCGCCACGGAAAAGCGGACTGGGAGAAAAGTGATCTTGCCTATGACAGCATTGTAGTATTGACAAAACAGTATAACTCACTGGAAGATGGAAAGTGGAACCGCATGATGGATTTCCAACCCCGAAAACTCCCCGTATTCAATCGCGTGGAAAGAAAAACGGCTACTTCTCCGATGATGAAAGAGCGTGTAGCTATCTATAAATGGAACGGCTTGGATGGGAAGAATATCCTGAATAGTAAGACCTTGAATGCGCGGAAAGGAACTTCTGCTATTTGTGAGGGCCTGGGATATGAAAGCAAAGCGACAGGCATTGACAAGGGAGATGCACTGATGTTCTCTTTTGACAACTGGAAAACAGACTCGGTAGAGGTTGACATCCGCTTGTTGCCTAATCATCCTGTGAGAGGAGATCAATTACGTTTCTCAATATCGTTGGACGATGCAGCGCCTGAAGTGATCTCTTATGAAACGAAAGGACGGAGTGAAGAATGGAAAGAGAACGTGCTGCGCAATCAAGCCATCCGAACGGTTCGACTTCCGGTATCCGGAAAGAAGTCCCACAAATTGGTAATCAAGGCATTGGACGAAGGAGTGATATTAGACCAGGTGATGCTTTATATGCCTTCGCCTACTGGTGAGTAACTGCACGGATCACGAACCATGCATGATGCGCCACGGTTCCAATCAGCCCGTAATGCTTTGCCATGATCCGAAATCTTTCTTTGAGGGATGCTTTCTGATTCCGGGTAGTCATTCCCTCCTCCAGATAGTCGATGATTGTCAGGTGGGTATTGTGCAAAGTACGTGCTTTCTTCATGATGCGGATGCACCAGTCGAAATCTGCAGAAAAGCGATATTGCAGATTGTATGGCCCTACGAGCGTGTGGCGGGGGAAGAATGCCTGGTGGCAGACTAACATTCCCTGTTTGAAACTTTTCCAGGTGAGCGTTTCAGGGGCGGACAATCTGCGCATCCGCAGGAAATGCCTGTCCTTGTCTACGATAGCGGTTTCTCCGTAAAGTATATCGGGCAGTTCATTGCCGTTGATGGTGTGCACCATTTGTTGCAGCGTATCATCCTCATGAAAACAGTCGCCTGCATTCAGGAAACAGAGATAATCACCGCTGGCAAGGGCGATTCCTTTGTTCATGGCGTCATACAGTCCTTTGTCGGGTTCGCTGACGACGGTGTGTATGCGTGACCGGTAGCGGTTGATAATAGAGAGGGTTCCATCCTTGGAAGCTCCATCCACGATAATATATTCTATATGATGATAGGTTTGTGAAATAACACTTTGAATCGTGTCTTCCAATACCTTTTCAGCATTGTATGTCACCGTAATGATAGAGAACTTGGGAGTAGGATGGACACTATGCATATTTCCCCGTTATTTTATTGTAGACATCTGTATATTTCTTTGCAACGATACTCTCCGAATAATTACCCAGAACCTTGCGGCAGGCCTGTGCAGAGAGTTCGTTGTATTCCGGTTCCGTCAATATCCAATGTATGCCGTTGGCAAAATCTTCCGAGGATTTGTATTGTGCCACGTAGCCGTTGTGCAGATGATCGATCATTTCGGGGATACCTCCCACATTAAAACCGACACAAGGCACTCCACAGGCCATTGCTTCCATAATCATATTGGGAAGATTCTCTTCCAGAGACGGGATGGCGAAGAGGTCTACGGCATTGTAGATATTCACTACTTCATGCTCATTTTTGATATAAGGGAGCGGGTATACATGGAAAGGAAGTTGTTCCTGTAACTGCTGCGACTGGTTGCCGAATACGACTACACCCAGTGAGTCTTTCCATTCCGGATGCTTTTCTGCCAACAGTTTGCATGCCCCAATCAGATAGTCGACCCCTTTTCGTTTATCGGTGATCTTTAATGAGCCGAACAAAACTAGTTTCTTACCTTCCGGCAACATGAATTTGGCACGCGCTTCCTTCTTGTTCATGGGTTTGAACAAGTTGGTATTAATAGCGTTCGGAATATTGGTCACGCTTTTCCCTTCAAATAATGCACTGACCCGGGCTTGTTCCTTCAGCCAGTGGCTACATGTGACGAAATGAATGGGAGCGTAGCTGTATAACTTTTGTTTTTTGCGGAACGTGCGATAGGATAAATCCTTTCGTCCCCCGCCTTTGTAGATGTACGGACAGTCGTGACATTCCTGCTGATAGTTGTTGCACTCCCGTGCGTAATGGCAGATGCCGGTGCATGGCCACATATCGTGCATGGTCCAGACTACGGGTTTGCCGGAGGTCAGTATCTTTCGTATATCGTTCAGTGAGAGCATTCCCTGGTTGATCCAATGCAGATGGATCACGTCGGCCTGGCGGAATTCCGGGAGTGAGGTGATGTCTGTACCTGTGTTGGCGATGTCTACGTCAAACAAATGGTAACGCCGGAAACGGTTGGCACTCCAGATCACAATCCGTTCCCACATGAACTTCCACACTTGCAACCAGTTACTTTTTAAGCGGACAACACTGATTTGGTCGGTCTGTTTGTCACGTACCAGCATTTTGGCTTTGATGCCGTTGTTTTTCAGTGACTCCATCAACCGGCTTGCTGCGATGGCTGCTCCTCCTATTCGTTCAGATGTATTTATAATCAGGACTCTCATGGGCAAAAGTTTATGCAAATGTACGGTTTTTAGAGGAAATGTTTGATATTTCCAGCAAGCTTTCTGCTATTTCGCGTGAAAAGATTTCGAGGTTGAAACGTTCTTCCGCCAGTTTGCGGGCATTCTCTCCCATGCGCCGTGCCTCTTCGGGGTGGTCGGCGATGTAGCGGATAGCGTCTATCCAGCCTTGTACGTCGTTATATTCTACGGTGATGCCTATTCCTTCCTTGTCGATGTCTATTTCGAAGTTGGGGTTGCGCGAACAGATGACGGGGATGCCGAGGGCGAATGCTTCCACGAGCGTGGTCAGTCCTACGGTATAGGGGAAGTCCAGGCAGCAGATCACGATACAACTTTTGCGTGCCACCAGTTTCCCCAGTTCGTAGGGAATCACTCCGTCGGTATAATGGATGCGAATGGAGTCGGGCAATGCATACGGGTCGATGATCTTTTTATAGTTGATGTTACCGCATGAGATGGCAATGTACAAATCCAGTTTCTCGTTCGTTGCGGCAAATGCCTGGAGCAAGGTGTCTACGTCCCGGTTTTCTTTACCGGTGGAGATAAATCCTTCGGGCTTCCGGTCGGGCATTTCTGCAAGCAGGTGGTCGTAGAAAGGAAGATCCGGTCCCCAATGGATGAGTTTCAGTTTGTGGGACGGTGCTTTCCGGGTTTTCTGCGAGTCCTGAATCAGTTTCCGACTGAACAGGAACATTTGGTCTATACCTTTGTAGAAAAGGCGGGAGATTTGTTCGCGCCACGGTTTGGGATTGGTCACGACTGCCGTATGATGCCAGATCACGATGGGCTTGCGGTACAGTCCCAGTGCACGGAGGAAGATGACGGGCTCTATACCCCGGAAAGAGGTGGCGTAGAGGACGTCGTATTTCTCCTTGCAGAAGAGAATCTCTTTGGTGGCGTAAAGCATGAGTTTCAGACGGCCGGAGAAATATTTGCATTTGTGCATCACGGAGTGTATTCCGTAATTCTCCAGTAAAGGAAGTCCGTATAAGATGTGTCCGGGGAATTTATATTCTTTCCATTCCTCGTAGCTTTCCCGTGTGAGGCGGGTATGGTAAAAATAAATAGTAAGCAACTTATTTAGTGGTGCTTGTTTCTTTTCAGCCATTTGTTGATTCGGTTTTTGACAGCTTTCGTAATGATGGAGAAATTGCCGTATTTCAGGTTGAGGAACAGTTCTTCGAACGAACGTCCGATCTTGATCCACGGATGATCCCAGCCCATGATGCGGTAAACGCTCTCTTTGTAGGCAACGTTTTCGATGACGTAGCGGGGATGTTTCAGTGGAAAATCCACCTCATAGCGCTTCATCGTGAAGATGCGGCGGTAACCTTTGGGCAGGGTATGAATCGAGCCGGCGAAATGGGTGGAATCTGCCGTTGCTCCCAAGTTATTAATCATGTTGCGGGTAGGCACGATGCTTAGCCCGGAGTTGAACAGTATGGAGGCGTGGAAGATCGTTTCATAAAAGGCTTTCTGCTGTTCCCGGTGACGCTGGCACATGTAGATAAAGTCGCTCCGGAATTTGCGTTCCTTGATAAGCTGTTCCAGTTGTTGCATATTGAAGGAGTCGTCCAGGAAGTTGTAGAACTCATCCCATTGGTCGACTACCCGTTTCCAGCTTGCCCATCCCCAGATAGAGAAGGTGGTGGTAAAGAAATAGTCATAGGGCATATCTTGGGTGATTTCTTCGGGGTTGAATCCGGCAATCATGCTGATGCGGGTGTCATATTCGTATTTATCCAGCATCTCCTTGCAGAATTGGAAAAAGGAGACGGCGGGCACATCGTCGTCTTCCAATACGATGCACTTGTCGACTTTCGAAAAGGCCCATTTCTGCGAAATGTACTCCGAAGGGTCGCAGCCGAAATTCTTTTCCTGATAAAGCCGTTCTACTTCACATTCCCAGTCTATCTGTGATACGATTTCACGGCAGGCTTTTATTCCGGGCAGGTCACGTTCGTTTCGTGCTCCGTCCTGATAGAGGAAGAGGCGGGACGGACGCGCTTTCTTCACTTGCTCGAACACTTGCGACAACTGTTGCGGGCGGTTGAAGAACAGGATAAGTACCGGGACGTCTACTAAAGCGGATTTCATATTCATAGTTCTTGTTTTGGAGTTGTACTGAATGACAGGGCGGCAGGATAGTGGTTGTTCACTTTTTCCTGCTCTTCTTCTGTAAATCGATGCAGGGTTGGATAGTTGTAACGCAAAAATCCTTCCAGGTCGTCGGGGGCGGTCACTGTGAGAGGGCCGAATTTCACGGGTTGCAGGTGGCGGATGCTTTCTACGGTTACGTGGTCGGCAATGGCCATTACGTTGTTATAGTAACGGGTGTTTCGTGAGTTGAAACAGCTTTGAACTGACACCAGCATGCGGTAGATTGCTTTTTTAGAGAAAAGCAGGTCGACTACCCTGTTCAGGAAACAGGAGAAGGCTCCCCGGTTCGTGGGGTTCTCTATTTCACATGTACCGAAGTGTTTCCACATCCATATCTCTTTTCCCATCAGGCAGCATTTGAGGAAGCCGAGTGCTTCGGATTGTATTCTTCGCAGCAGCTTGTTGTCGGGAATCTTGTCGAATGGGAATATATCGACAAAAATGCCCGGATGCATCGGGACATTCTTGAACATTTCTTCTACAAAAAGGGTGTCGTTTTTCTTGACTTTGGCAAAATAATACGGAGTATGAGGGTCTGTCTCTATCCATGAAAGGAAGTAGGAAGGACCCAGTTCCTCGGGAGCTACTTTCAGAAATTTGTTGTAGTTCTCCCGCGTCATGCCTATGTCAATATCATCATCCCAGGGGAGAATCGCCTGGTCGTAGAGTGCACCGATTGCCGTGCCGCCAATCACAAAATAGGGAATGTTGTGCTTCTGACACACCCGGATGGTTTCTCCCAATATGTCGTAGAGTTCGGCATGTAATAAATCAAGCTCTTCGGCTGTATATTTCTTGTTCATCGGAAATGGTTAATGCACGTTGTGCTACAAAAGTAGTAATTATATTGCTAAGTTACTATAACTTTAAGTTTCCTTGCATAAATTCGGTGGCCACTTGTCCGCGTCCCGGTATGGGAAGGACGGATGCTTGCGGAAAGTCCTTGAGCAGACAGTCTGCCGGATTGATGTCCGGATAGAATTTCTTCAATAGGAACAGGCTGGGGCCGGTGGTGATGCTTCCTATAAAGACGGAGGCGTCCATCAATATCTGTATCGAGGAAAGGAAACGTGCCATTTGTCTTTGTTTCAGCTCTTTGGTGGTCTGCGTGAAAGCGCTGTTGACGTATCCTTTTTCGTCGGGGCTGCAAAGGGTGTACCAGTGTATGTCCGGGGCAAGGGTTTGTACTTGTTCGAAAAGGCGGTAATCGTCCGTTAATACAAAGACGTCGCGTAGGGCGGTCTTTTCTTTAATAAGCCGTATGTAATGTTCCGGTGGAAGCAGGTTGGTTTCGGTGATCTTGTCTCCTCCCCGTATCTGGCATCCTGCGTATTGGGGTGGAAGTTGCAGGTCGGCGGCACATTGGCGACATTCCTGTGCGGTGGTGTCGTTGAGTTTCCAAGTGATTTCCGTCAGTTTTTGGAAGGTATGGAGATAGTCGCCGTCTATTCCCAGTTCGGGAATATGGAAGTGCTGATTGGGGTTGAATGTCAGTTGAAAGTTGAGCAAGACCGGTTTGCCGTATGTGAAAAAGGCAATCGTTTTTCCGATGATGTTCTTACAGGTTACTTTCAGTTTCCATTTCAGTAACTTCGTCTTAGGCAGCTTTTTGTCTTTCATCAATGCCTGCCAGGAGGGGAGGCGATGGGTGTTATAAGTGTGATGAAACGGTTCGTGCACTTGCTCGCAGAAGGGGGCGAAACAATCTTCCCAACCTTTTTCCCATCCGAAGTTGGCGTCGTCGGAGTAAAGCTTGAACTGTATTTTGTGTTGCAGGCAATAGAGCATTGCATGGAGCATATAGGTATATTCGGTAAAGAATCCGGCGTCTATACCTATGTGATAGATCATCGTCTTTTTGAAAGAACGATTTAGAAGGTGGTATTTGGTGGCAAGATCATTGGGGTTCATGTGTCTTCTTTTTGATGAAATACTGGATGCTTTCTTTAAAGGTGACCGAACGGCTGCCCCTCATGGCGGCTACGTAGAGTGCTGCTGCGAGCACTATCTTGCTTGCCAAGCGGAGATAAATATTCTCGATGGAACGGGTGGAATAATAGGTGATTGCCATTACCGTAGCTGCAATGACAGCATAAGGAAGAATGTCTATCAGTGCATGGCGCAGCTTTAGTCCGATTTCCTGCCATACGAAGTAGTGCCACGTCAGTAGCCACAGTATATTGGTGGATACATAGACGGCGAGCATGGCATAGATACCGTGTGAGTGGACTAACAGAACGCCTGACAGTAGAATTATGCCGAGCGCTATGGTGTTCCACATATAGATGCGGGATTTCCCTTTGCTGATGATGAGCTGCTGATAGAGGTATGCGATGGGAGCAAAGGCTCCGCTGATACACAGTATTTGCATGATTAATATGCTGGAATACCACTTGTCGGTGATGGTGATGATAATCAGCTCTTCCGATACGATTCCCAATCCCAACATGGCGGGAAACGAGACAAAAGCGGTGAAACGCAGCATTTTGCGAAATACCCGTTTTTGCCGTTCAAGGTCGTCGGACACTTTGGTGAGTACCGGTTGCGCTACTCCGTTTATCATGCCAGAGATGAAGAGTTGGCCCATGCCGCACCATTTATTGGCTTGGTTGTAATATCCTACTTCTTTTTCGCTGTAGAATTTACCCAGTATCACGGAAAACAGATTGTTATTGATGTGATTGAATACATTGGTAACCAGTAGTTTCCCACTGAATCCGAACATTTCCTTAATCGGGGTGAAGTTGAACTGCAAGCTCGGTCGCCAATGGGTGAAATGCCAGTAACAGGCTGTGTTGATGGTTACGTAAACGATGCTTTGCGTAGCAATTCCCCAATAAGAGAAACCAAAGTAGGCAAGAGTGACTCCGGTGATTCCGGACACGGTGAGTCCGATAACCGAAGACAATGCCCGCTGTTTGACCATCAGATTACGCAGGAGATAGGCACTGTGGGATATTCCCAGACTGGCAATGAAGAAGCCGATAAAAGAATAACGTGCCAGTGGTGTCAGTTCGGGAGTATCGTAAAAGTCAGCGATAAGCGGTGCACAGAGGAATAACAGCAGGTACAGCGACAGACTGATGGCCGCGTTGAACCAGAATACGGCATTGTAATCATTGTGCGTCACTTCTTTCTTATTAACAAGGGCAGCTGTGAAACCACTTTCCTGTATCGAACTGGCAATGAGGGAGAAGATGGCCAACATTCCCACCATTCCATAATCTGACGGAGTGAGCAACCGAGCGAGGAATATTCCGAAAAGCAGATTTAACAACTGTTGTATGCCGTTGCTGAACCCTCCCCAAAATAGTCCTTTGGCTGTCTTTTCTTTTAGTGATTGATTCTCGCTCATGTAATCTTTTTTCCTTTCTCTGTTAAGCGATATTTTTGAGTTGGACTTTTAGGAGAATTAGGTTGAGTCTGTTCTATTAGTTCAAGCTTCATGGCCGGTTGAATATAGTCGTACAGTAGAGTAGGGCGATGCTTAAGATTTAGTGTCTCTAAAATCTCTTTAATACTCATCTCCCTACCAGATAATGCTTTTATTAAGGAGATTACTTGTTCGGTTACTTGTTCGGTTACTTGTTCGGTTACTTGTTCGGTTACTTGTTCTTTCAAATAGAAAGTTAGTACTACTTCCCCCTGATTATCAGATAAAGTAGGTGTCGGTAATCCTACTCGTTTACATTCGCTATACATTAAATCCAAACCACGTCCCCAACTTTCTAACATTTTCCTGCGATAAAGCACATTGGCTATCAATGGATTATTGGGTATTGATTTATGAGGAGATGTTAAGTTATTAATATCAATCCCTTTGGGGAGCTTTCCGGTATTGATAATTTCTACTCTGTCATCGTAAATGGCTATGCCGGCTGATCCACCTGGATTTGAATAATCTCTGTGACAAAAAGCATTTATTACAGCTTCTCGCAAAGCTTTATAAGGAACAGTTAACTCTTCTTCTCTTTCTGCTTTTATTATTTTTCCTGACAATGATAGATGTTTGAATAAGAAAGACATTGCTTCGTCAAATAAAACAAAGATATTTCCTTCTATTTGAGCGTTATCAATAAATTCCGACCGTGTGATACCCTTGAATCTGGCTAATCTTAACTTACATTGAGGAAAATGGTTACTTGTCTTTTTGGCAAAAAGAATGGCGGCTGCGTTTTTAAAAGAACCGTTATCCGCTAAATCTAATTTATCCAGAAGTACCGGGATAGATGTATTTTCAATAATAGATTCTGGTAAACGTCCATTCTCAATTCCCAAGCGTATGGTACCTATAATTTTTTCTTTATCAAATGCTTCAATGGAAAGTTGTTTGTTGAGAAACGCTTCCCATCTGAATTGCTCTTTATGTCTGTTAATAAGTAATTCATTGTAAGTATCTTGAGGCATGACAGAAGTTGTACTCTCTATCTTGATATAGGCTCTTCCATCAAACAGATAAGGCTTTCTGTTGAATATATCTTCAAAATGAATGGCTATGATACATCTATCTTCATGGGTAGGGATAGGAATGTATTGTACGTCTACAAAGACTCCGGGTTCAAACTTCTTGAGAGCTCCGGCTATTTCTTGTTTCGTTTTATCTGAAACCTCCTGTCCTATAATTTTCCCTTTGTCATTGACTCCAAATAACAGGTACCCACCATTTGTAGAGTTCATAAATGCACAACCGGACTCCATTCCTCGTGTTAGTTGACCTGTTGTCGCCTTGAACTCTAAAATATTGGATTCTTTTGAGGTGGCTAAAGATACTATTTCTTCAAATGTTAAGAGCATGGAATATGTACCTGTTTGAGAAAATATGAAACAGAATACATATAAGGAGGATTGGATTAATAAAAATTTTCCTCTTTCATGTATTCTGTTTTTGAATCTGTTATTTTACTTCGCTACCCGGCTTCACTTCACGTCCCGGCATGATAACTGCCAGACTGCCGTCGTTGTTTTCGGCACTAAGAATCATGCCTTCGCTGACGATTCCTTTCAGTTTGCGCGGAGCGAGATTAGCGATGAAGCAAACTTGTTTGCCTACCAGCTCTTCCGGTTGATAATGCTTGGCAATACCTGATACGATGGTACGTGTCTCCAGTCCGTCATCGATTTTGAATTGCAGCAATTTATCCGCTTTCGGAACTTTCTGACATTCGAGAATGGTACCTACACGGATATCCAGTTTCGTGAAGTCGTCGAATTCGATGTTCGGGCGGATAGGATTAGCTTTGTAGTTGGCTTCTTCGTTTGCCTTCTTTGTATCGAGCAGCTTTTGTACCTGTGCTTCGATAGTAGCGTCTTCGATCTTCTCGAACAATAACTCCGGTTTGTTTAACTGATGGCCTACAGGAAGCAGGTTATCTTTTCCCAGCTCAGACCATTCGAAAGTGTCCATATTCAGCATTTTGCGGAGTTTTTCCGAGCTGAACGGCAGGAACGGGTCGAAGGCGATGGCAAGGTTGGCAACCAGTTGCAGGGAGATGTTGAGGATAGTACCTACACGCTCCATATCTGTTTTTGCCAGTTTCCATGGTTCGGTGTCGGCCAGGTATTTGTTGCCGATACGTGCCAGGTTCATGGCTTCTTTCTGTGCGTCGCGGAATTTGAATACGTCGAGCAGTTTTTCTACTTCTGCTTTTACGTCTGCAAATTCTTTCAGCGTTTCCTTGTCGTAGTCGGTCAATTCGCCTTGTGCAGGTACGCACCCGTCGAAGTATTTTTGAGTCAATACCATTGCACGGTTCACGAAGTTACCGTATACGGCTACCAGTTCGTTGTTATTGCGTGCCTGGAAGTCTTTCCAGGTGAAGTCGTTGTCTTTTGTTTCCGGTGCGTTGGCGGTCAGTACGTAGCGGAGTACGTCCTGTTTGCCGGGGAAGTCGATCAGGTATTCGTGCAACCATACAGCCCAGTTGCGGGAAGTAGAGATTTTGTCTCCTTCGAGGTTGAGGAATTCGTTGCTCGGCACGTTGTCCGGCAGGATATAGCTGCCCTCTGCTTTCAGCATGGCAGGGAATACGATGCAGTGGAACACGATGTTGTCTTTCCCGATGAAATGAATCAGGCGGGTCTCGGGATCTTTCCACCAGGTTTCCCAGCTGTCGGGGAGAAGTTCTTTGGTGTTGGAGATATAGCCGATAGGTGCGTCGAACCATACGTAGAGCACTTTTCCTTCTGCTCCTTCTACTGGCACAGGGATTCCCCAGTCGAGGTCACGGCTCACGGCACGTGGCTGCAACCCCATGTCGAGCCAGCTTTTGCATTGGCCGTATACATTGGGACGCCATTCTTTGTGGTCTTCCAGAATCCATTTGCGCAGCCATGCTTCGTGTTTGTCGAGAGGAAGATACCAGTGCTTGGTTTCTTTCATCACCGGTTTGCTGCCGCTGATGGCGCTTTTGGGATTGATAAGGTCCGTAGGAGAAAGTGAGGTTCCGCACTTTTCGCATTGGTCGCCGTAAGCGCCTTCCGAATGGCAGTGGGGACATTCTCCGGTGATATAACGGTCGGCAAGGAATGTTTTTGCTTCCTCGTCATAATATTGTTCGGATGTTTTTTCGATGAATTCTCCTTTATTGTACAATGTTTTGAAGAAATCCGAAGCCAGTTGGTGATGCGTCGGTGAAGTGGTGCGGCTATACACATCGAATGAAATACCGAACTCTTCGAATGATTTTTTAATCAGTGAATGGTAACGGTCTACTACATCCTGCGGAGTAATTCCTTCTTTCTTGGCACGGATCGTGATAGGTACTCCGTGTTCGTCCGAACCTCCGATGAATAATACATCTTCTTTTTTCAGACGCAGATAGCGCACATAGATATCTGCCGGCACGTATACACCTGCCAGGTGACCGATATGGACAGGACCGTTCGCATACGGTAGCGCCGATGTGACGGTGGTTCTTTTGAATTTCTTTTCCATTATATAGTGTGATTTTTGTTGTTTTCAGCTTTGCAATGTGCAAAGATAGTGACTTTTCACCACAGATTACACGGATTAACACAGATTTTTCATTCTCATAGTCGTGGTTGTCTCATAAGAATGATGTAAATTTGATAGCTATTCTAACATAAAACTATTTGCTGATATGTTGGATTTATTTTCACATGTTCTGTTTTTAAGATTGAAACAATATATGAGGATCTAAACTTCGTCCTAATAAAATAAATGATGTATAAGATATTGTAAGAATATGCAGAGATAATTATGTGGATTTGAATATAAATAAGCAAATATGTATAATTATTGGCAGAATTGAACACTGTTCCTTTTAAAGGAAGCTTCTGTTGCTTTTAAAGGAACGATTCATTGGTTAGAAAGAAACATGTCTTTGCTTTTAAACAAAGAGGTAAAAGAGTCTTTTAGGCACAAATTTTCTTCTGGTTGTTCCTGAAATAGTGAGATGCTAATGGTGTTAATTTGAAATCTAAAATTGAGATAATTGATTCTTTTTTATATATAATCTCTTTGAACTATTAATATAATTTGTTTTAATCCCTATTTCGTGTGAATTTGAAATTTACAAATGGTCTCTCTTTCCCTTTTTTGATACATATTGATCTTTGTAGCGTATATTCCAGATTCTCCATCAGTTTTATATCCGTTTTTTCTGCATAAAAATAATTTCATCCCTGATGATCTGAATTTCATGAAGAGATGACGGCTTCATTTTCCAAAAAGTTAGTATAATCTATTTGTAATCTTAATCTTTTTCTTTTTTACAGTCTGTCTATATATAGATTTCTCCTCTTTTTCTTTCTTTTTTCTCATAAGAAAGAATATATTTGTACCTAAGTTAAACGAAAACCAAAGCATGATATGATAACAACCCAGTTGCTTCGTCCTGAAAGCATTGTCGTAGTAGGGGCATCGAATAATGTACATAAGCCGGGTGGCGCAATATTAAAGAATTTGATAAACGGAGGTTATCAGGGAGAACTTCGGGCGGTGAATCCGAAGGAAAAGGAAGTGCAGGGAGTTCCCGCCTTTGCGGATGTGAATGATCTGCCGGACACAGATCTGGCGGTGTTGGCTGTGCCTGCTTCGATGTGTCCTGATATGGTGGAAACATTGGCTAGCAAGAAACAAACTAGGGCATTTATCATACTTTCGGCAGGTTTTGGTGAAGAAACTCACGAAGGGGCACTGTTGGAAGAACGCATTTTGGAAACAGTCAATAAATACGGGGCTTCGTTGACTGGCCCTAATTGTATCGGATTGATGAATACTTGGCATCATAGTGTGTTCAGCCAGCCGATTCCTAATTTGAACTCAAAAGGGGTGGACTTGATCTCCAGCTCCGGTGCTACGGCGGTATTTATTCTCGAAAGTGCCGTTACAAAAGGTTTGCAGTTCAATTCAGTCTGGTCGGTGGGAAATGCCAAGCAGATCGGCGTGGAAGATGTATTGCAATTTATGGATGAGAACTTCGATCCCGAAACGGATTCTCATCTGAAACTACTCTATATTGAAAGTATTCAGAATCCGGACAGGTTGTTATTTCATGCTTCGTCTTTGATTAGAAAAGGGTGCAAGATTGCAGCAATCAAAGCCGGAAGTTCGGAGAGCGGAAGCCGGGCGGCATCTTCCCATACAGGAGCAATCGCCAGTTCCGATTCGGCAGTAGAGGCTTTGTTCCGTAAAGCAGGGATTGTGCGTTGCTTCTCTCGTGAAGAATTGACTACTGTAGGTTGCGTGTTTACTTTACCCGAATTGAAAGGAAAGAATTTTGCCATTATCACCCATGCCGGAGGACCGGGAGTGATGTTGACAGATGCGTTGAGTAAAGGTGGACTGAATGTACCTAAGCTGGAAGGAGAAGTAGCCGAGGAACTAAAAGCCCAACTATTCCCCGGTGCTGCCGTCGGAAATCCTATTGATATTCTGGCTACCGGAACACCGGAACATCTGCGCCTTTGCATTGACTACTGCGAGGAAAAGCTTGACAATATAGACGCCATGATGGCCATCTTCGGAACTCCGGGATTGGTTACTATGTTTGAAATGTATGATGTGCTTCACGAAAAGATGCAGACTTGCAAGAAACCGATTTTCCCCATTCTTCCTTCCATTAATACAGCTGGAGCGGAGGTTTCCGCCTTCCTGGCAAAAGGGCATGTGAACTTTGCAGACGAAGTGACCTTGGGTACTGCCCTTTCACGTATCGTCAATGCTCCTAAACCGGCAGTTCCTGAAATAGAACTGTTCGGAGTGGACGTTCCGAGGATTCGTCGTATTATTGATTCTATTCCGGAGGATGGTTATATCGCTCCCAATTATGTACAGGCATTGTTGCACGCTGCCGGTATTCCGTTGGTAGATGAATTTGTTTCCGATAATAAAGAGGAGATAGTAGCTTTTGCCCGTCGGTGCGGATTTCCGGTAGTTGCCAAAGTCGTTGGTCCTGTGCACAAATCAGATGTCGGCGGTGTTGTTCTGAACATTAAAAGTGAGCAACATCTGGCACTGGAATTTGATCGTATGATGCAGATATCTGATGCAAGAGCAATTATGGTACAGCCGATGCTGAAAGGTACGGAACTGTTTGTTGGCGCAAAATATGAAGAGAAGTTCGGTCACGTGGTACTTTGTGGTTTGGGAGGTATTTTTGTGGAGGTGCTGAAAGATGTATCTTCCGGTTTGGCTCCGCTTTCTTACGAAGAAGCTTATTCAATGATTCATTCTTTGCGTGCTTATAAAATCATTCAGGGAACACGTGGGCAAAAGGGAGTCAACGAAGATAAATTTGCTGAAATTATTGTCCGTTTGTCCACTTTACTACGTTTCGCTACAGAGATCAAAGAAATGGATATAAATCCGCTCTTAGCAACAGAAAAGGCCGTTGTAGCAGTTGACGCGCGTATCAGAATAGAAAAATAGGACTATTCTTTCATTCATTGAGACATATTTACTATCTTTCCGCTGTGATTTTGTCTACATTTGGTAACTCAAACGGAAGGATAGAAAACACGTATGTTTATGAAGAAAGTTCTCATATTTTTAATCTGTTTAATCGGCTATCAGATCGGCTGCCATGCGCAAATGGCGGACGAGCATTATTATTTCAAAAATCTTAGTGTACAGAACGGATTATCTCAAAATACGGTCAATGCGATTTTGCAGGATAAGCAGGGCTTTATGTGGTTCGGCACGAAAGATGGTTTGAATAGATATGACGGTTTGTCATTCCGCAAATTCAAACACGATGACCGCACACGGCGGAGTATTGGTAATAATTTTATCACAGCTCTTTATGAGGACTCAAAAGGAAATATCTGGGTAGGTACGGATGTAGGACTTTATATCTATAATCCGGAAAAAGATTCTTTCCGGCATTTTGCTGAATTGAGCGCAGAAAACACGAAAATAGAGCATACCGTAACTGCAATCTCCGGAGACAACAAAGGATGTGTCTGGGTAGCGGTAGAGTCGCAGGGGCTATTTTGTTATGATCTGGAGGAAGGAATACTCCAGAACCACACATTGAAGAACTTTTCTTTTATCTCCACCAATGTCCAGTCTTTTGTTTTCGATAATAGCGGAACCCTTTGGATTGGCTGCTATGGTGATGGACTTTTCTATTCGAAAGACCGTTTGCAAACCCTTCATCCTTATGTATCACCTGTAGACGATCAAAAAACTTATGAGAATGATGTCGTGATAGGCCTGGTGAAAGGAGCATATAATTGTCTATATATAGGCTCTTTAAAAGGAGGAGTGAAAGAACTGAACCTGACCTCTAACAAACTACATGACTTACTTTCAGAGGATGAAAATGGAGAGTCTGTTTTTTGTCGCGAACTGCTGGTCGCTTCTGATAATGAATTGTGGATTGGTGCAGAATCGGGACTCTATATTTATAATCTTCGAATGGGTAAATATGTTCATTTGCGCAGTTCGATCAACGACCCTTATTCTTTGTCCGATAATGCTATTTATTCCTTGTGTAAGGATCGAGAGGGTGGTATCTGGATTGGATCTTATTTTGGAGGTGTGAACTACTATCCGCGTTTTTATACGTATTTTGAAAAATATTATCCCAAAGGAACAGATAATGGTTTGCATGGAAAACGGGTACGTGAGTTTTGCCAGGATAATCAGGGTATTCTGTGGATTGGTACGGAAGACGGCGGTTTGAACCGTTTCAACCCGAAGACCAAGACTTTTTCCTTTTTTACCCCTAGCAGTGCTTTTACCAATGTGCATGGTCTGTGTTTGATTGATAACCATCTTTGGGTAGGAACCTTCTCAAAAGGAGTGAAAGTAGTAGATACGCGTACGGGAGCTATCGTGAAAACCTATCAGAAAACAGACTCTCCCCGTTCATTGATAGACAATAGCGTGTTCTCTATTTGCCGCACAACGACGGGTGATATTTATCTGGGTACTTTATTCGGTTTGCTGCGATACAACAGACAATCTGATGATTTTGACCGGATACCGGAACTGAACGGCAGGTTTGTATATGATATAAAGGAAGATTCCGGTGGTAATCTATGGCTGGCAACTTATGCAAATGGAGCTTATTGCTACAATGTGAGCGAAAAGAAATGGAAGAACTATTTGCACGATGAAAATAATCCGAAGAGCCTTCCGTATGACAAGGTCTTGAGCATCTTTGAAGATTCTCACCGGCAAATCTGGCTGACTACCCAAGGAGGAGGATTCTGTCGTTTTCAGCCGGATACGGACACATTTGCCAATTATAATTTGTCGGCCGGATTGCCGAACGATGTTGTATATCAGATTGTGGAGGATAAAGACGGATTTTTGTGGTTGACAACCAACAACGGTCTGGTTTGCTTCCAACCCAACACTGGCGTGATGAAAGTATATACCACCTCCAATGGCTTGTTGGGCGACCAGTTTAATTATCGTTCAAGCTTTGAGACTGAAGATGGTACGATCTATCTGGGTAGCATTGATGGTTTTATTGCTTTTAATCCCAAGAATTTCTCGGAGAATAAGTTCATTCCGTCTGTTGCCATTACTGATTTCTTTCTGTTTGGTAAGGAGGTATATGCCGGCGAGCCGGGATCTCCGTTGGAGAAGAGTATAACTTTCTCCGACCAGCTTGTGCTCCAGTCCAATCAGAATTCTTTTTCTTTCCGTGTAGCAGCGTTGGATTTCCAGGCTCCGAAAACGAGCCGGATTATGTATAAACTGGAGGGCTTTGATACGGATTGGCTGACGGTTGGCGAAAGCCCTATCGTTACTTATTCCAATCTTCGTTATGGTGATTATACCTTCCGGGTAAAGGTTGCTAATAGCGACGGTGTATGGAGTGACGACGAAGTGTCATTAGGGGTACATATTCTTCCTCCTTTTTATCTCTCTATATGGGCGTATTGTGTGTATGCTCTGCTGATTATCGGCTGCTCCCTGTATACGGTTATGTATTTCAAGAGACGCAGTAACAGCAAACACCGCAGGCAGATGGAGAAATTCGAGCAGGAGAAGGAACGTGAAGTTTATCATGCAAAGATTGATTTCTTTACGAATGTGGCCCACGAGATACGTACACCGTTGACGCTGATTAAAGGTCCTTTGGAAAACATCATATTGAAGAAACAGGTCGATGCGGAAACGAGGGAAGACTTGAATGTAATGAAGCAGAATACGGAACGGTTGTTGAACCTGACTAACCAGTTGCTTGATTTCCGTAAAACGGAAAGTCAGGGATTCCGCCTGAATTTTGCGAAATGTAATGTAACGGAGGTGCTGAAAGAGACTCATGTGCGTTTTACTTCCCTTGCCAAACAGAAAGGCTTGGAGTTTACTTTGCAAGTGCCCGAGGAGGATTTCTATGCGCATGTGAACCGGGAGGCGTTTACGAAGATTATCAGTAATCTGTTGAATAATGGGGTGAAGTATGCTGAAAGCTACGTACACATATCTTTGGAAGTGCCGGAAACGGATGACAACAATTCATTCTGTATTCGTACGGAGAATGATGGAGTGATTATTCCCAATGAGATGAAGGAGGAAATATTCAAGCCTTTCGTTCGTTTCAATGAAAAAGAAGACGGCAAGGTGACTACCGGAACAGGAATCGGCTTGGCTCTTTCCCGTTCATTGGCTGAACTGCATCAAGGGACTTTGGCTATGGGAGAAGGGGAAGAAAATAATACCTTCTGTTTGATTTTGCCGATTGTTCAGGACATGACAATAACCTTAACCCCGGAACCGGAAGTTGAAATAGACAGGATGAGTGGAGTTCCTGCCGGGGAGACGGAAAAGAAAGATAACCGTCCTACAGTGCTGGTTGTAGAAGACAATCCGGATATGCTTGCCTTTGTGGTGCGTCAGCTGTCGAAAGAATATACTGTGCTGACTGCTACCAATGGTGTGGAAGCGTTGCAAGTGTTGGATGGCAATTATGTGAATTTGGTGGTTAGTGATGTAGTGATGCCTGTGATGGATGGTTTTGAACTGTGCAAGACGATTAAGTCGGATTTGAATTATAGCCATATCCCCGTCATCCTGTTGACTGCGAAGACAAATATCCAGTCTAAGATAGAAGGGATGGAGTTGGGAGCCGATGCTTATCTGGAGAAGCCTTTCTCTGTGGAATACTTACAGGCTTGCGCTTCCAGTCTTATTCAGAACAGAGAGAAACTACGTAAGGCTTTTGCACAGTCTCCTTTTGTAGCAGCCAATACGATGGCGTTGACGAAGGCTGATGAAGATTTTATAAAGAAATTGAATGAGGTGATTCAGGTGAATTATAGTAATCCGGAATTTAGTATGGATGATATGGCGGATAGTCTGAATATGAGTCGTTCCAATTTCTATCGGAAGATAAAAGGGGTGCTGGATTTGAGTCCGAATGAATATCTTCGTCTGGAGCGTTTGAAGAGAGCTGCTCAATTATTGAAAGAGGGAGAAAACCGGGTGAATGAGATTTGCTACATGGTAGGATTCAATTCTCCGTCTTATTTTGCCAAGTGTTTCCAGAAACAATTTGGAGTGCTTCCAAAGGATTTTGTAAGTTAATATTAATTTATAGCTATAAAGATTAGGTAAAAAGGAACTCTTAAAAGAATGATTTGATGAAAAAATATGTAAATTTGTTCGTTTTCGTTTTCATGGTTGGTACTTGTTTTTCGCAGGGGAAAGCACAGACAAAATCTGCAGTGAGTTATAAGAATCCGGTTGTAGATATTGCCATGCCTGACCCTACGGTAATTAAGGCTGCGGATGGTTATTTTTATGTGTATGCTACCGAATCTACCAGAAACGTTCCGATCATGAAGTCGAAAGACTTGGTGCAATGGACTTATTGCAACACGGCATTCACAAATAAAACTCGTCCCAGATTTGAACCCAAAGCCGGAATTTGGGCACCGGACATTAATTATATTAGCGGTAAATATGTGCTTTATTATGCGATGTCGGTGTGGGGAGGAGAACAGACGTGTGGAATTGGAGTAGCTACGGCCGACTCTCCACAGGGACCTTTTACAGATCATGGTAAGATGTTCCGTAGTAATGAGATCGGTGTACAGAACTCGATCGATCCCAGCTTCCTGCAATATGAAGGGAGAAACTATCTGGTTTGGGGCAGCTTCCGGGGAATATATGTTATTGAGCTGACTGAAGATGGTCTGTCATTGAAGCCGGGAGCAGAAAAAAAGAGAATAGCAGGAACTGCTTTTGAAGCTGCCTATATTCATAAGCACGGCGATTATTATTATATGTTTGCCTCTATCGGAAGTTGTTGCGAGGGGATTAGGAGTACTTATAAAGTTGTAGTGGGCCGCTCTAAAAAAGTCTGGGGACCCTACAAAGATAAGTCGGGCAAACCGATGTTGAAGAATGGTTATTCTTTGGTGATAGGTGCGAATGATCATTTTGTAGGCAATGGGCACGGTTCGCAGATTATCCGGGATGATGCCGGACAAGACTGGCTTCTGTATCATGGTTTTTCAAGATCGATCCCGGAGAACGGACGTATTCTGTTGCTGGACCAAATCAAATGGGATAAAGAAGGATGGCCTTATGTAGAAGGAGAATCTCCTTCTTACGAAACACAAAAAGCACCTGTATTTAATAACTGATTTTCAAATAAACTAATTATAATCTTAAATACCACAAGCATGAAACATACCCCTATTAGCAGGCGGGATTTTCTAAAGAATTTAGGCATAGCCGGGGCTGGCACTCTTCTTGCAGCAAGCCCTTGGCTTTCTGCTTTTTCGGAGGTGATGAACACCTCAAACGAGAAGTGTCGTCTGGCAATTATCGGGCCCGGTTCCCGGGGACGGTTTTTAATGGGATTTTTGGCTAAGAACCCCAAAGTCGATATTGTAGCATTGTGCGACATTTATAAGCCGTCTATCGAGAACGCATTGAAACTTGCACCTAATGCCAAAGTGTATGGTGACTACCGGGAAGTGCTGGAGGATAAGTCGATAGATGCTATACTCGTAGCTACTCCTCTTAGTTCGCATTGTAAAATTGTATTGGATGCTTTCGATGCAGGAAAGCATGTATTTTGTGAGAAGTCGATAGGTTTTACGATGGAAGAGTGTTATCGTATGTATCAGAAACATCGTAGCACGGGAAAGATTTTCTTCACTGGTCAACAACGTTTGTTCGACCCTCGTTACATCAAAGCGATGGAGATGATTCATGCGGGTACCTTTGGTAAAATAAATGCAATCCGTACCTTTTGGAACCGGAATGGCGATTGGAGACGTTCGGTACCTTCACCCAATTTGGAACGCCTGATAAACTGGCGTCTTTACAAGGAATTTTCGAAAGGGCTGATGACGGAACTTGCTTGTCACCAGCTTCAGATTGGAAGTTGGGCTTTGCGTAAGATCCCAGAGAAGGTAATGGGGCATGGTGCCATTACTTATTGGAAGGATGGCAGGGATGTGTATGATAATGTGAGTTGTGTATATGTTTTTGATGATGGGGTGAAGATGACATTCGACTCTGTTATATCCAATAAATTCTATGGACTGGAAGAACAGATCATGGGCAACCTCGGCACGGTAGAACCGGAAAAAGGAAAATACTACTTTGAGAATGTGGCTCCTGCACCGGCTTTCCTGCAGATGGTGAATGATTGGGAAAACAAAGTTTTCGATTCTCTTCCTTTTGCCGGAACGAGTTGGGCTCCGGAAACTGCAAATGAGAATACTGGAGAGTTCATTATTGGAGAACGTCCCAAGAGTGACGGTACATCCTTGTTGCTGGAAGCGTTCGTTGAAGCCGTCATAACACAAAAACAACCGGAAAGAATAGCGGAAGAAGGATACTATGCGAGTATGCTTTGTTTGCTGGGACATCAGGCATTAGAGGAAGAGCGGACGCTCTATTTCCCTGATGAATATAAAATAGATTATCTGAACCATCAATCTGTAAAAACATCCAAAGCTGTATGAAAGACACGATTGTAACCGCACAACGAAAGAAAATAGAGTTAATTACTTTACTCGTTTGTTTCGTAGTATCCAATTTGATACACCTTTATGCAATTATTGCTTATCATGCGCCATTTACGGAGATGATAACGTCTATTTTTTATATAATTATATTTACTTTTGTGCTTTATGCCTTCTGGGGGATTTTGCGTCTCTTGTTTTATGGAATGCAAGCACTGTTTAAAAAAAAATTTAAAGAAGAACTTAATCAATATCAATGAAAATAAATAATTTATGGTAACACGAAGGGATTTTTTGAAAACGATGTCGATGGCTTCAGCCGGATTGGCATTGGGAACCGGTGATTTATTACATGCGCAAACCGTTTCACCTAAAAAAGGAAGAGGTGACAAAGTGAAAATTGCTTATATCGGCATTGGTAACCGTGGAGAGCAGATTATTGAAGACTTTGCACGGACAGGTATGGTGGAAGTGGTGGCTTTATGTGATGTAGACATGGGTGCCAAACATACACAAAAGATAATGGCTAAATATCCGAAAGCAAAGCAGTTTAGGGATTTTCGCCAAATGTTTGATAAGGCCGGTAACGAATTTGATGCTGTAGCAATTGCTACTCCCGACCATTCACATTTCCCGATCAGTATGCTGGCATTGGCATCCGGAAAACATGTATATGTAGAAAAACCGCTGGCACGTACTTTCTATGAAGCGGAACTGTTGATGCAAGCTGCACTTAAACGTCCGAATCTGGTTACTCAAGTAGGAAATCAGGGGCATTCTGAAGCAAACTATTTCCAGTTTAAAGCTTGGATGGATGCGGGAATTATCAAGGACGTTACTGCTATCACTGCCCACATGAATAACCCGCGGCGTTGGCATAAATGGGATACTAATATCTATAAATTTCCTTCAGGACAGCAGCTTCCGAAAGATATGGACTGGGACACCTGGCTCGGAGTTACCCCTTATCACGAGTATAATAAAGATTATCATTTAGGACAATGGCGTTGCTGGTATGATTTTGGTATGGGTGCATTGGGTGATTGGGGGGCACATATCCTCGACACGGCTCACGAATTCTTGGAATTGGGATTGCCTTATGAAGTCACCATGCAATACGCAAATGGTCATAATGATTATTTCTTCCCTTATTCTTCCACGATTCTCTTCCGTTTCCCTCAACGTAAAGGAATGCCACCGGTAGATATTACCTGGTATGACGGTCTGGATAATCTTCCTCCTATTCCTGCCGGTTATGGAGTTTCGGGATTGGATCCGAACATTCCTTCAACGAATCAGGGAGATACTCCTGCGGCTAAATTGAACCCGGGAAAGATTATCTATACGAAAGACTTAATCTTTAAAGGGGGTAGTCATGGAAGCACTTTGTCTATCATCCCGGAAGAGAAAGCGAAAGAGATGGCTGACAAATTACCGAAGGTTCCTAAAAGTCCTTCCAATCACTTCGAGAACTTCTTATTGGCATGTAACGGTATTGAAAAGACACGTTCACCGTTCGAAATCAACGGTGTTTTGAGTCAGGTGTTCTCACTGGGTGTAATGGCTCAACGTCTTAATACACAACTGTTCTTTGACAGCCGCACGAAGCAGATTACAAATAATGAATTTGCTAATGCAATGTTGGCGGGACTTCCGCCGCGTAAAGGTTGGGATGAATTTTATAAATTATAAATAGAAAATATTCTTTTCTATCCCTTTCTCGAAGGTAAGGGGATAGGGAAAGACTAATAAAATGATTATGAAGAAAAATATCGTATTAACTTTACTTTTATTCTGTGCCGCTTCTTTAGGTGCACAGAACTGGGAGCCTCTTTTCAATGGAAAGAACCTGAAAGGATGGAAGAAATTGAATGGCAAAGCCGAGTATAAAATTGTAGATGGCGCTATTGTCGGTGTATCTAAGATGGGAACTCCCAATACATTCTTGGCAACGACAAAGAATTATGGTGACTTTATCCTTGAATTTGATTTCAAGATAGATGATGGTTTAAATTCCGGCGTACAGCTTCGCAGTGAAAGCAAGAAGGATTATAAGAAAGGCCGCGTACACGGTTATCAGTTTGAGATTGATCCTTCGAAGCGCGCTTGGTCGGGTGGCATTTATGATGAGGCACGTAGAAACTGGCTTTATCCTTTGACACTGAATCCGTCGGCAAAAACAGCTTTTAAGAATAACGCATGGAATAAAGCCCGTATTGAAGCTGTTGGTAATTCGATCCGTACCTGGATAAACGGAGTTCCTTGTGCTAATATCTGGGATGATATGACTCCTGTAGGTTTCATTGCTTTGCAAGTGCACGCTATTGGAAATGCGGCAGATGAAGGAAAAACAGTTAGTTGGAAGGATATCCGTATTTGTACGACGGATGTAGAACGCTATCAGACACCGGAAGCGCAAGCTGCACCGGAAGTGAATCTGATTGCCAACACGATTTCTCCGAGCGAAGCAAAAGAAGGCTGGGCTCTATTATGGGATGGTAAGACTACTGACGGATGGAGAGGCGCTAAACTTTCTACTTTCCCTGCAAAAGGCTGGAAGATAGAAAATGGTATTTTGAAAGTAATGAAGAGTGGTGGAGCTGAATCTGCAAATGGTGGTGATATTGTGACTACCCGTAAATACAAGAACTTTATTCTGAAAGTAGACTTCAAGATTACTGAAGGTGCAAATAGCGGAGTTAAATATTTTGTGAATCCGGGGCTGAATAAAGGGGAAGGCTCTGCTATCGGTTGCGAATTCCAGATTCTTGACGATGACAAGCATCCTGATGCAAAACTGGGTGTGAAAGGCAACAGAAAGCTGGGCTCGTTGTATGACCTGATTCCGGCTCCTAAAGATAAACCATTCAACAAGAAAGAATTCAATACTGCTACTATCATTGTAAAAGGCAATCATGTAGAACATTGGCTGAACGGAGTTAAGCTGATTGAGTATGATCGTAACAATGATATGTGGAATGCATTGGTAGCATACAGTAAATATAAAAACTGGCCTAATTTCGGAAATCCGGAGGAAGGTAATATACTTCTTCAGGACCACGGAGATGAAGTATGGTTCAAGAACGTGAAGATTAAAGAACTGAAATAGTTCCGTTTTCTAGTTATTAGGAGATACGTCAAAACTCCTTTATGATTTTTATTCAGGCACGGATTACACGGGTTTCACGGTTACTCTAATGAAATAAAAACCGCGTAATCTGTGTAATCCGTTCCTAATTTGTCTTACTATACGATGCAAGTCTCTGTTCAACATTTGTATAAACCGTCCCATGAAGGTAATGGACTGCTTTATGCCTGGTTTCTTTCCATGCATACACGGATGGATATTATCCTGTATAGCCAGAAAACGGAAGAAGAATTGTTGCTTGTGGTCAATCGTATTTATGATGCATTGTGCCGGTTGGAAAAGATAGCGAACTTTTATGACCCGGTCAGTGAATTGTCTTTTGTCAACCGGACAGCTTCCGTTTCTCCGGTCGTTCTTAGCGAAGAACTTTATTCAATGATTGATTTATGTCTGGAGTATAAGGGAAAGACTTTGGGGTGTTTCGATGTCACGGTCCATTCAGAAAATTATAATCAGAACACAATACATTCGGTGCATTTATCAGCCGAAGATCATAGTATCTATTTTTCACAGCCGGGAATTGTTGTCAACTTATCCGGTTTTCTTAAAGGGTATGCTTTGGAAACAGTTAAAAGCATATTGAATGAGTACGTGATAGAGAGTGCATTGATAAATATGGGAAACAGTTCCGTCCTTGCTTTAGGTAATCATCCGGTAGGATCGGGATGGAAAGTCAATAATATACTTCTTCATAATGAATGCCTTACAACCTCTGGTAATGACTCTCCTGAACGTCGGCATATTGTTTCTCCTCGAAATGGAAAATTGGTGGAAGGTGCTCGACAGATATCTGTAGTTACAACTAATGGGGCAATAGGAGAAATATTGTCTACCGCTTTGTTTGCTGCTGACAGTGAACAAACTAAAGCCTTGATGGGTATATATGCGCACTGTCGTGTATATATATATCCACCATGCTGAATATATATACTCACCGTGCTGGTCATATATACCCACCATACTATATTGGCCATCTATATCTAATGATACTTATCCGACTAACTGCCAGGATATAGATAGTCTGTAGGCGAGTATAATTAATTATTAAATACGAACAAATATCCCCCAATTAAATATGACCTGATTTTTTTGTTTTTTGAGACAAAAATACTATTTGAGATAAGCTTGCATTTTTATCTTTGCCGTAAAATTATATTATATAATATTAATATGGATATAAAATATGATACAGATAGAAGTAGATAAGTTCAATGTAAGTTTGAATATTATCTTATAATATTAACTCAAATTTATTTAGTATGAAAAACAAAAAAGAAGGTTTCACATCTCGGGTAGGATTGTTCTTACTATTGGTGACTTTTTGTCTTGGTACAGTACAGGCTCAAAGTTCTAAAATTACGGGATATGTGAAAGATCAATCGGGTGAACCGTTGATTGGAGTAAATGTGATGGAAAAAGGGACTACTAATGGAACCGTAACCGATCTAAACGGATTCTACAGCATTGTGGTAAAGGCTTCAAATGCTGTGTTGAATTTCAGTTATATTGGTTATAAAAATCAAGAAATTCCGGTAGCAGGTAAAAAACAGATTAACGTCACAATGAAAGATGATTCAGAGACGCTGGATGAAGTCGTTGTAGTGGGTTATGGTACGATGCGTAAAAAAGACTTGACTGGTTCGGTCGTCCAAGTTCGCCCTGATAAGATTGCCAATGAAAATCCTAAAACTGTTCAAGACATTTTACGCGGAACACCGGGATTAGTGATAGGTTATGGTGAAGGCGATGCTGGTGCAAAAGGTGGCGGTGAGATGAAAATCCGTGGACAGCGTTCCGTTTATACAGATGGTGGTCATAACAATCCGTTGATTATCCTCGACGGTATGTTTTTCCAAGGAGAACTTTCGGAAATTAATCCGGATGATATTGGACAGATAGATGTTTTGAAAGATGCGTCGGCAGCTGCCGTTTATGGAGCACAGGCTGCTAACGGTGTAATCATCATCACAACGAAAAAAGGTAAAAAAGGCAAGCCTGTGGTCAATTTCACAGCTAGTGTAGGTTTAACTCAAAAGGCTGCTTATCGTGATAGATGGCAAACTACGGACGAATATCTGCAACATTATGTAGACTGGAAAGAAAAAAATACTTATGGTGTGAATGCTGAAACAGGAGAATATGCAGCTTATTCAAGACCTGGTAATGAATATACTTCAAAGCCGGAGTATTTTCGGAATCCTAATAATTTGTCGGGAGTGTCTTTGGAACAGTGGCGTAATTATTCGACCAATCGGGAAGGAGAATCTGATCTTAGTATATGGGCAAGGCGTTTAGGATTTAGATATGATACGGCTTTACTTGACAATCTTTTGTCGGGAAAGACCGTTGATTGGCAAGATGAAGCGTTTCGATTAGGTTTCAACCAAGACTATAATGTAAGCATTAGCGGTGCTGGCGATAAGGTGGATTATTACATGTCTTTAGGTTATCTGCGCAATGAAGGCGCGTTTGTCGATGATACTTATCGAGCTATCCGTGCAAACTTGAAACTAAATGCAAAAGTTACTGATTGGTTTGAAGTGGGTGCAAATGTAAACTTTCAAGATCGTTCGGATGGTGAAATCGGCATGAATAAAGGCGGTTTTATGGAAAACAGTCCATACGCTATGTTGAAAGACGAAAACGGAAACTATACACAAGACCCTTTGATGTATCAATATGACCGTGCTAATGAAACAAACTGGTATTTTGAGAAGCAATACATTCAATTGGAAAAAGGGTATACTACATTGAATACGATCTTCAATGCTAAGGTAAAACTGCCTTTCAACATCACTTATCAGTTTAATATTGCACCCCGTTTCCAATTTTTTTACGACCGCTATTTTACGTCTGCAGAAAGACCTAATTCCAATCCTAACGACCGTGGAACAAACCGGGAACAGGCCAAACGTTTTAACTGGTCTCTGAACAATACGATTACCTGGGATCAAACTTTTGCCAACAAGCACCATGTTATTCTGACACTTGTGCAAGAAGCGGAAGAACGTCAATATTGGTCGGACCGGATTGAAGCCCGTAATATTCTGCCGTCTGACGCGCTTGGGTTCCATAACACCCAGAATGGAGATAAGGCTGTCAGTTCATTCAGGACAGATGATAATCATCAAACGGCTGATGCATTGATGGCGCGTGCATTCTATTCTTACGATGATCGTTATATGGTTACCGGTACCATCAGACGTGACGGTTATTCGGCTTTTGGAGCAAATAATCCTTATGCATGGTTTCCTTCGGGAGGTATAGCATGGTCATTCACCAATGAGGATTTCTTCCAAAAATATGCTCATATCATGAATAGTGGTAAACTGCGTGTTTCATACGGTAAAAATGGTAACCGTTCATTGGAAAATCCTTACGAAGCACTTGCCAATCTTTATCCGGGGGGGGGTAAGATGCAAGGTTATATCACTTCTTCAGGTGACTTATATTTAATGCGTTATTTGATGGCCCAACGTATGAAGAACCCGAATCTGCAATGGGAAAAGACACAATCGTGGAACTTTGCATTGGATTTTGGATTTTTGAACGATCGTATTACAGGTACATTGGAATATTATCGAATGAGTACCAAAGATATGATTATGAGACAACCTCTGTCTAATTTCACCGGATTTGAGAATATCACTACCAATTTAGGACAGGTGGACAATAGTGGTTTTGAGGTGGCATTGAATACGTTGAATATTGATAAGAAGAATTTCCAATGGAGTTCATCATTCAGTCTCTCATATAATAAAAACAGAATCAGGCATTTGTTTGGTGATCGTCAAGATATAGTAGATGCCAATGGTACTGTGGTAGGTTCCAGAGAAGCAGATTATGTGGCAGCCGGATGGTTTATCGACAAGCCTATTAGTGCGATTTGGGATTATAAAGTAACGGGAATCTGGCAGAAAGATGAGGTTGAAGAAGCTAAAAAATACGGGCAGGTTCCTGGTGACCCGAAAGTATGGAACAATCCGGCTAACGACCAATACGATGCTGATGGTAATTTAGTAAAGGTTATTTATAATAATGATGATAAAGTGTTCCAAGGACAAACTGCCGCTCCGGTTACATGGGCATTGCGTAATGATTTCACTTTGTGGAAAGATTTGACTCTCTCTGTGAATATTTACTCTCGTATGGGGCATAAGAGTTTGGAAAGTATGTATTTGAACAATGATGATGACGGCGGCGGCATGACTTACAGATTGGTGAACAAGAATGCGAAGGAATATTGGACTGTAGACAATCCTACTAATAAATATGCACGTATTGAGGCGCAAGGTCCGGAAGGTGCAAAAGGCGCACGTAGATTATATAATCGTTCTTTCATTCGTTTAGAAAATATATCTGTCGGCTATACATTGCCTAGGACTTGGACGGAAAAAATACAAATCGATCGTGTGAAAGTGTATGGCTCTGTTCGTAACGCTGCTGTATGGGCTAAAGATTGGGAAGGATATGGCGACCCAGAAACCGGCAATTTTGCATCTCGTATTTGGACGCTTGGACTTAATTTAACATTCTAATCTTTTAAACAGAAACGTATATGAAAAATTACATTCAAAAATATATTTGTAAAAGTGTCGCTTTATTTGTGGGCGCTTCATTAATGTTGACCGGATGTTCGGAAAGTTTTTTAGATCCGGATCCTCAAACGATGTTTGAACCGGAAACTGTATTTTCTACAGAAAATGGTATCAAATCCGTATTAGCTATTTGTGACCGTCAGCTTAAACGTAATTATGTGAGTGAAGATTCTAGAGAGATGATAGCACTGGCTACAGAATATACTTTTTCTGATTTGATGGTACCGTCTGCGACTGATAAAAGCGGATTGTTGGATAATGTTGACAATCTGTTGAGGCCGAACAGTGACCAAAGTGACGAAAAAAATCTGGGACGCACAAACAGTATATATTTCTTCTGGAGACAAAATTTTGAAGGTATTAGAAATGCTAATACAATACTTTCATTTATTGGTAATGTACCAATGGATGAAACATTGAAAAACGAATATATCGGCCGTGCCTATTTCCATCGGGCTTATCGCTATTATTCATTAGTTTTTCAATTTGGACATGTACCTTTGTTGACAAAACTTCCGGAAGTTCCTAAGCAGAACTATCGATCTACTCACCGTGACGCTATTCTGAAAAAAATGGTAGAAGATATGGAATTTGCAGTACAATGGGTTCCTGAACAGAAAGATATGGATTATGTTGGCATGGTAAATAAAGGTGCTTGCCGTATGTTGCTTTCTAAACTCTATATGTCTATTGGTGAATTCGGGAAGGCAAAGGAACAGTTGGATATCTTAATTGATAAATCAGGCTACTCTTTGATGGAAGAACCTTTCGGAACCTTCTTTGAAGGTGGCGAATCTGCATCATGGCCTATTACCCGCAATGTGATCTGGGATTTGCATCGTCCGGAGAACAAGTTGATTGCCGCTAACAAAGAAGTGATTATGGGTATGCCCAACCGGGGAGCAGAGAAAGAATCATTCATCCCGATGTTGACAATGCGTATTATGTATCCTTTCTTCTTTGATAATAGAATCAAAATGCCTGATGGAAAGCAAGCTCTATTCAACTATACTCGCAAAGATGGTAAATATCGTAAAGAATATGATTATATGCGTGGACTGGGACGTGGCATATCTACATTCCGTACTACTACTTTCTATCAAGACAATTTGTGGGCTGTTAATGATAAAATGGATCAAACCGATTTGCGGCATAGTGCAGAAACGGGAAACTGGATGCATATGGAAAAACTGAAATGTAATAATCCAGATTCTGAATTCTTTGGGCAAAATATCAAGCTTTACGCAGAAGAGGATTATTATAATGAGAAAAATGAACTTGTTACCCGCAAGGGAGATTTGATGTGTTCTGACACTATTCGTCGTTGGTATGACGTCCCTCATTACATTTTCTGCCTGAATGATGTCATCAATCAAGCTAAAGAAACCAATAATGGCCTAGAAGGAGCTACGGATGGCAGTATTGCTGATTGGTATTTATATCGTTTGGCGGAAGCTTACCTGTTGCGTGCAGAAGTAAAATTCTATATCAATCCGGATGATCCAACAATCAAGGATGATATAAACATTATCAGAGAACGTGCTCATTGTACTGAACTTTATACTGGTAAGGTTACTATTGGTGATATCATGGATGAACGTGCGCGTGAACTTTTCTTTGAAGAATGGCGTAATGTAGAGTTAACCCGTGTATCTCTCTGTTTGGCTATCAGCGGCAGAGCGGACGAGTTTGGAAATACATATAGAGTGGAAACATTCGACAAGCAGTCTGGCACCGATTCTGAAGGTGGTAGCTATTGGTATCAACGTTGCATAAAGAAAGGTATGTACAACAAAGGCGTTACTATTAACGTAAACGCTACTAAAACAGATATCAACTATATCATGGGTAAACATAACATTTATTGGCCTATTCCTGAAAAAGCAATTGTTTCTAACGGAAAGGCTCCTTTGTATCAGAACTACGGTTATGATGGTTATGATCCGAGTGTGCAGATATGGGAAACTTGGGAAGAGGCTGTGGCCGATGAAGACAGATTCTGATAGATGAGGAAAGCTTTTGATAATAGATGATAAATAGCCACCGTAACTTCGAATTTCGAGTTGCGGTGGTTGTTTTTTGAACATATTCTGCTATTTATAGGTCGGTTTCTTTTATTCGTTTTATTGCTTTTTGCCTTACTTTGCGTTATCAATAGTCAATCTAATGTGTATATGAAAAATAAGATTTTATTGCTGGGCTTATTTTGTTGTAGCCTGATTTCGGCAAAAGCACAAGTTTTACTCGACAAAGGAACCGGAAAGAATAGTTTCCCTATTGTTTCTTCATTAACGAATGCAGTCGTTTGTTTTGATGGAAAAGATGCAACTGTAGTACGTAAAAGTGCTTCTCTTTTTGTAGATGATGTTCACCGTGTGACGGGGCAAGAGTTGAAGATGGATGAAAGCAAGCCCGGAAGAGTATCTGCGCGGTATGCGATTATTGCCGGTACTATAGGAGAAAGCGGGTGGATTGACGCTTTGGCATCTAGAAACAAAATAGATACGGCAGCTATTGCCGGAGGTTGGGAACGCTATATGATAGAAGTGGTCAACAATCCTGTGCCGGGCATAAAGAAAGCAATTGTTGTAGCCGGAAGTGACAGGCGTGGCACGGCTTACGGACTCCTCTCTATTTCAAAAGCAATAGGAGTATCTCCCTGGTATTGGTGGGCGGACGCTCCAATCAAACAGCAAAAACAAGTTAGTGTAAAAGTCGATAAGTTCATTTCTAAAACACCGTCTGTCAAATTCAGAGGTATCTTTATTAATGATGAAGACTGGGGACTTTATCGTTGGTCGAAACGCAATTTTGAAAAAGAACGTGGAAACTTCGGACCGAGAACGTATGCAAAAGTGTGTGAACTGTTGCTTCGTCTTCAGGCTAATTACCTTTGTCCGGCTATGCATGACGCATCCATGGCATTCCACCGTATTCCTGAAAATCGGCTGGTAGCGGATAGCTTTGCTATTGTCATGGGGTCTTCTCATTGCGAACCATTACTGTTTAATACAGCAAGCGAATGGAAACGTGATAAAATGGGTGAATGGGATTATATCAATAATAAAGAGGGTGTCAACAAGGTGTTGAAATCACGCGTAGATGAATGTGCTCCGTTCGAAAATGTATATACCCTGGCTTTGCGTGGATTACACGACCGGGCGATGAATGCAAGCAATGACATGGATGACAGAAAGAAAATGCTTCAGGAAGCACTGATGGCACAAAGACAAATGTTGGTAGATGCAATCGGTAAGCGTGCAGAAGACATTCCTCAAGCCTTTACTCCTTATAAAGAAGTGCTCGATGTATACGATCAGGGGTTGGAACTTCCGGATGATGTGACCATTATCTGGCCGGATGATAATTATGGATATATGAAACGTTTGAGTAGTCCGAAAGAGCAGAAACGTTCCGGCCGTTCGGGAGTATATTATCATTCTTCTTATCTTGGTAAACCTCACGATCATCTTTGGATGAACACAACTTCCCCTACATTGATGTATGAAGAACTCCGTAAGGCATACGACATGACGGCTGACCGTATTTGGCTACTCAACGCCGGAGATATCAAGTCCTGTGAATTTGCTGTAGACTATTTTCTGACAATGGCTTTCGATATTGATTCATTCAATTTTGAAAGAGCGGCAAATTATCGCACTGAATGGTTGTGCGGTATGTTGGGCGATGACTATCGGGCCGAATATCAGGATGTGATAAACTCTTTCTATAAATTGGCTTTCGCCCGTAAACCTGAATTTATGGGATGGGGTTATCAGTGGGCTACGGATAAACACGGAAGAGAGCGAAATACGGATACTGATTTCTCGCTTGCTAATTATCGTGAAGTGGATACTCGTCTGGCAGAATATCAGCGGATAGGAAATGTGGCAGAAAAAATATTGAAAGCTTTACCGGAAGATAAAAAAGCATGTTATTATCAATCATTATATTATCCGGTCAAAGGTTGTGAACTATTGAACCGTATGATTCTCAACGGACAGAGAAACCGTTGGTACTCTATTCAACAGAGGGCAACTACCGCAGAACTGGAAAAAATGACTAAGGCTTGTTATGATAGTCTGGAAGTAATAACAAAAGGATATAACTCATTACTTGGAGGTAAATGGGATCATGTAATGACCATGAAACAGGGATTTGCCGCAGCCTACTTTGAACTCCCGGCTCTGCGGAAGGTAAATCTGGCACCTGCAGCCTCTTTGGGCATATTGGCCGAAGGAGAGGATATTTTGAAAGGGCAGAAGAGTTTCCATTCCCTGCCATGTTTCAACACATACTTCCGCCAATCCTATTACGTAGACGTTTTCAATAAAGGAGCGACTCCTCTGAAATGGAAAGCATCGGTTTCAGATAACTGGATTCTGTTAAGTCAGAAAGCCGGAGAAACTACCACGGAAAATCGTATAGAAGTCTCAATCGACTGGGCTAAGGTCCCGACTGGTGAGAAAGTATTCGGAACGTTGGAAATCGCATCTGATCGTGGCGAGAAGGAGAATGTTTATATCTCAGTCTTCAACCCTTCTTCTCCTTCATTAGCCGAAATGGACACTTTATTTGTAGAGCACAATGGATATGTTTCTATTGACGCTGCCGGTTTTCACCGGAAGGTAGAGAACAAAGCTATTCAAATGAGAACGATTCCTAACTTGGGAATAGAAAATACAGCTATTCAACTAGGTGACCCGACAGCCGCCCCGCAGCGGACAGCAGGTCGCAGTACCCCTCGCCTGGAATATGATTTCTATACATTCGAACAAGGTTCGGTTGATGTCTACACATACGTATTGCCTACATTTACATTAAGTAAGGACCGTGGGTATGCCGGACATGAAGCAACGAATGTGGAAACGAAATATGGAGTATGTATTGACGAAGGTCCTGTGATGAATCCTTCTACTTCTTCTTTTGAGTATGCACAAATCTGGTACGAAAGTGTGTTGAAGAACTGTAGAATCAACAAAACCACTTTGCATATCGACAAACCGGGTAAACACACAGTGAAAATTATATGTGGCGATGCCGGAACTGTATTGCAAAAGATTGTCTTGGATTTCGGAGGAATGAAGCGCTCATATTTAGGTCCGCAACCGACGAGACAGGGAAAATAGCAAGCTGAATAAAATATACTAGAGCTATGAAAAACACTTTTTTTATGTTATTTTTCTCCATAGCTATCTCATTTATAGCGTGCGGGGGCAGTGGTGAAAATGATGAGAATTTACTAGCTGGTAACGGGAATACGGAGAAACCAAAGGAGGACGAATCCCAGGAGCCTGTGGTTTGTAGCATCACACCTATTGGGGAATTGAATCAGGGGACACCTATTATAAATTCCCACGCAGATGTTACGAAACGCTCTTCATTGATGATGAACTATCGGATGCTTGTGACTATGGAATCTTCGTATCCTCGCTATCCTCGTATAAAAAAGATGAAGAATGGTGACTATATTTTGTTCTATCACAATGGTAGTGCTAATAATAATATTGGTCGGCGTTGTGTTTATGCGCTTAGTAAGGATCTGAAAACTTGGAGCAATAAAGGAGAAATATTTAACAGTTATGACATTATCGATAGCAAAGGCAATAAGAATATACATTGCTATGCTAATTGCGATGGGCTGGTGCTCTCTAATGGAGATATATTGGCAGTTGCATCTTGCAGAGCTAATTCCGGTTATCGGGATTTGCCGGAAGATGCAGGAATTGAATTAAAGCGCAGTACGGATAATGGTGTTACTTGGAGTGAACCTATCAAGATCTATCAGGGAGTTAATTGGGAACCTTTCTTGTTGGAGTTGCCTACAGGTGAATTACACTGTTACTTTACAGATAGCAGTCGTACTGGCTTGGAAGGACATGGCACAGATACAGGTACGGCAATGGTTGTTTCTACTGATGGAGGAAAGACATGGAAACCGGACTTTAGTTCTTCTCCTTATTATGTATTGCGAATGAGGTGGGAGAAAAACGGCATTGTCGGCTATAATCATCAGATGCCTTCTGTTGTGAGACTCAATGATAATAAGGGATTAGCTGCTGCTGTGGAAACCAATAATTCAGGATATCATATTTCGCTTTGTTATTCAGATAAAGACAAATGGGAATATTTGGCTGCCGACCAGGAAGGACCTGTCGATAGTAATAATTGTGTTTTCTCCGGTATGGGACCATATTTGGGACAGCTCCCTTCGGGAGAAACCGTCCTTTCGTATGAATCGTCAAGTAAATATACTCTTAAAATAGGAGATGCTACTGCTCGTAATTTCGGTAGCGCTTATCAACCTTTTTCTGGTGGTTATTGGGGATCATTTTGTATTATTGATTCACATACTTTGGTTGGAACTAATATTAAAGCGAAAGAAGGACCGGTTCAGATGGCACAGTTTGTACTTAATCATCGTATTGATGCCGTGAAAAGAAAGGTAACAATAGATGGTAACAATAAAGAGTGGGCAAATACAGATCATGCACTCTTTGTGGGCAGTAAGTCACAAGCACAAGGAACGTTACGTTGTTCGTATGATGATGATAATATTTATTTCCTGTTAGAAGTACTTGATCGAAACTTGTTAGCCTCTGATTACGCTTCCTTATACGTATCTCCTGTGAGTAATAATAAGCTGTCAAAAGGGGCTTGCTGCATACAAGTAACAATGAATGGACTGAAGAATTGTGAAATATATGATGCATCATGGAAAGAAGCTCAATTAGATGCCCAGGTCAAAACTTATGTTTGCAATGAAACAAATGAGAGGCTTATAGATGATTATGGATATATTGCTGAAATTGCTATTCCACGTTCAAAATTGACTATCACTTCCGGGCAAGTACTTGTCAATTTTTCTATTACAAAGCGGAATTCTTTAGATGCCATTTGTGATGTTGCATCTACAAGTACGGCACGTTGGATACCGGTGACTGGGTTATGATTCGGAGAATTTAATATTGAATAATTAATTATATAGAACACTACGATTATGAAAAGGAATTATTTGATTTATGCCTTATTGATGACTGTTTTTTTGAGCTCAAATGTGATTTCTGCTCAAAATTATTTTGGAGATTTTCCTGTGAAGGCAGATCCAAAGACGGTTGGAAATAAATTGAGCAGACGTTTAATGGAAACTAAACATCAACTGTATTTTGATAGAGGAATACATTATGCAGAGGTGTGTACATGGTATGGAGCTCTTCGTTTTGCAGAATTGACAAATAATAAAGAATTGATAAAGCTGTTAAGAAACCGTTTCGAATTATTGTTTCATCTGGAAAAAGAACTTCTACCTCCACCGATTCACGTAGACCAAAATATGTTTGGTTGCTTACCTCTAAGATTTTATAATATAACGAAAGATAAGCGTTATTTAGATCTGGGACTGCCCTATGCTGACACTCAATGGGAACTTCCTGCCAATGCGAATGAAGAGGAGCGTAAATGGGATAAAAAGGGATATTCTTGGCAAACTCGTCTTTGGATTGATGATATGTATATGATTACTATTGTGCAATCTGAGGCTTATAAAGCTACTGGTGATCCTAAGTACATAAATAGGGCTGCCAAAGAAATGGTTCTGTATTTGGACGAATTGCAACATCCCAACGGTCTTTTCTATCATGCACCGGATGTGCCTTATTATTGGGGACGTGGTGATGGTTGGATGGCTGTCGGTATGACGGAGTTACTTTATAACTTACCGGAAAAGGATCCTAATCGTGCACGTATCATGAAAGGTTACTTGTTGATGATGGATAACTTGAAAAAATATGTGAACAAGGACGGTCTTTGGAATCAGCTGATTACCGAACCGGACTTTTGGACAGAGACATCTGGTTCGGCAATGTTTGCTTATGCCATGATTGTGGGCGTTAGCAATGGTTGGTTGGATAAAAACGAATACGCTCCAGTGGCACGTCGTGCTTGGCTAGGGTTATGTAACTATATTGATGACAAGAACGATTTGACAGAAGTTTGTATCGGTACCGGAAAGAAGAATAGTAAGCAATACTACATGGATCGTCCCCGTATTGCCGGAGATTATCATGGTCAGGCTCCTATTTTGTGGTGCGCTTATGCTTTATTAAATAATAAGTAGATAATATGGAAATTTTATAAATGGGTTAAGTAGTTGCCCAAAAAGTTTTATTAGCTATTACGCAACTATGAATAAAACTTTTTGGGCGGTTAAATTTATTTATGTCTGGATATATGATTCTATTAAATTGATACTATTGTAAGTTTCCTGATTTATTTGTATTGGGTAATGTTATTCTCAATAATCCTTGATGATATACTTTGCTTTTTAAAGTATTCCCATTGAAAGTGACTTGATAATCTTTTTCTGGATTCATACATATAAGAATTGTTCTTTGGTGAGGAGCTGTTGAATCATCAAAAGCAATTTCCGCTTGATATTGAGTATAATCGCTATTAAAATGACAATTAGAAATCCACACTTCAAATCCTGTTGATACTTTTCCTATTCGATAGTATGCAGCAAACCAGTTGAGAATAGGGGATGATAATTCTGAGAATTGATGCCACCCAGCTCCACGTTGGGAGGATATAATAAAGTGTTCGAAAGTGTAATAACTCTCCTCGCATTCTTTCTCTCAGGTATTTAGTGCAGTTGTTGCCACTTGGCAGGCCTTTTCTCCTTCTCCAAGATCTAACAAAGCTTTCCATATCATCCATTGGTAAGGAAACCAAACTGCTCCATTCCAATATCCATCTGTTCGATAATAAGGAGCAGATTGGTCTACTGTAGAAATTCCTACTTCTGTCCACATTTCATTAGGGGAGAATATATGGTTTATCATTCTGTCTGTTTGTTTTGGAGAGGAAATGTTTGCAATCAGCAGACTTATGCTATCTAAACCTTTATTAAAGTTGGAGCCATCTTTATATCGATAAATGCCTATAGGTTTGCCATTGCTATTGTGCATTACATATCCAAAATAGCCTGTTTCTTCATCCCAGGAATAAGTTTGTAATGCATTTGATAGTTGTTTAATGATTTGCTCATACTCTTTTACGTCTTTTTTAAGGCCTAATTCTTTTGCTGCTAAACGTAAAATTTTTGCAGCTCGGATATAATAAGCTGAAGTTACTACTGGAGTAACAGACGCCTTGTCGCGTAAAGCATGTTGAGGTGGGTAGTCATCCCAGCCTCCTGAATTATAAAAATAATCCCATGTATAAAGGCTATTCCAATTTTTGCCGGGTGTGAAATGCCGAATATACTGTCCTTGGGTACGAACGGGATAAACAATGTTAGACAACAATGCTGATTGCAATAAGCGGTGTCCAAACTTATACTTTTTTCCATCTACTACAATTTTATCTTCGGAAGTGTTTGAGTCCTTTTGTATTAATGAATTTAAAACTTCTGGTGTGGAATGAAACTTTTGAATCTGTTCATTAACTTGTTGTGAATTTCCCGTGCAGACCAAGGCATATATAGTCTGTTGGGAATGAGGCCCGAGGACAATCGGACGTAGGAGAGCATTGGAGTAATGCCATTCTTTATTTTCTATTAGTCTTGACGATACATGATCATGAGTTTTCTTACGGAAAAAAGATTCTAAGTTGTTATCTAGAACTTCTCGAATCTGAGATTTCGGATAATTCCACGCTATTCCATAATAGTTATTATATCCTGGATATTTTAAAATAAAATCTTGTTTTGTTTTCCCGATTTAATTTCAGGAATAAAAGAAAGCTTTCTGGAGACTATTTTGATTTGTTTTACATCTTTTTCACTACTGATAAAGAAGCCATCTAAATTAGTACTGTAAGTGCCTTCTGATTTTAATTCTAGCGTATATTTTCCCTATTCTTTGCAAGAATAGGGAACTAAGGCTTATGCTATACTCTCTGGTACCTTGTAATTCCAAACGATTTTCAGTTATTCCCTTTATTTGAAAAGTACTTGTTTTTCCTTTAGGCGTATTGCATCTGAATCCTATCACCCCTTTTTCTTTTCTTGGGAGGATATTTACCTCATAGATTATTTATCTCCTTTATTTTTCCCAACCCCTTTACCTATAACAAAGCCACTGAGTGATTGTGCGGTTCGCATCTCATTTCTTTTCCATCCATCGTATACTAAATTATACTGTGGTAATTTGTGCGCAGATTCATTTGATATATACTCAGTTGCATTATGCCATTGTATATCTAAATCTTTAGGAGTTTTAAATTGTGGCTGTTCTATTTCATAGTCGATATATGCCATCAAATTGAGAACAAGATTTTGGTTAGTGGTCGTATTATTGACGTAATGCATACTTGCTAACGTCTGATGTTCATCTAATATATAATGGGTAACATCGGTAAATACACGATCTTTCCACTCCATCTCATAGCGGTATGTGATGCGATTCATGGAAGAGTTGCTATCCCATGGATAATAAGATGCTTTTGAAAAGCACATGAGGAATCAGTTGACGATTGCGGTAATAGCTTGGCATTACAGAGAAATTGAAACGCATTCCTGCTTTCATATCAGGTATGTGCGAGATTTTGGTGTATCGTTTAGAGTAAGGCCCCCAAGCTTGCTGTGAGGTGATGTCGTGACTATTAGTAAAACATGATGGAGGGCTCGTTGATTGTCCCAATACAGATGTTATCCAAAACATAATCATTAGTAACGTCATTAAAGATTGCTTAGTTTTCATATTAGAGTATAAAATGATTTGTTGTATCAAATGTAAAGCTTCTTGTTGCTAAAATAGAAAGAATTTATTCAATAAAAAATATAAATTATTCATAATGCAAATAATAGGTCATTATAGCTTGTATATATCTTTTTTATTAGTTGTTAA
>NZ_DAWCXD010000019.1:0-50995 GCF_052357945.1 Bacteroides sp.
TCCATTTATAAGAAGGAAAGAGTCGATTTATTATTGGAAACTTCATCATACGAAAAAGTATTTTTCACAAAAGTAAAGGATTAGAAACAAAAAAGGTGTAATAGATATTACACCTTTCGAAAGAAAAAATACTCATTACGTAAAAAACAGTATATCTATCGTCCTGTAGCCAGCAGATATTCCAGTTTCTTTATCTGATATTGAGAATAGGCATCCACATAGGTATCCCTACTTTGTTGAAACATAGACTGTGCATCCAATAAATCACTCATACTTGTGGTGCCTGCCTTGTAATAATCTTCATTCAATTTCAGATTCTCCGTTGCCTGTTCAATGGACTTCCGGGCAATCAGAATTTGTTTGTAAGCATCATCGACATCATTCCATGCTTTCTGCATCTTAATCATCAACAATTCTCCCGTATCATCCCGTTCATATTCCGCATACTTTAATTGTAACTTCTGCTTTTTAATGGCATGAGAACCACCCCACCAGTTAGATATGGGAATAGAAACGGTGGCAAAAGCAATGCCGAAAGGATGAGATTTATCCATCAGGTCATCATACATATATCCTGCACCAATGGCAATCGTAGGCAGATTCTTTCCGATTGCCAGATTTTTCTGCAGCCGGTTAGCTTCCACATTTTTCTCTAACAGATGATATTCAGGAGTCAGCACTAATGAAGCATGATGGTCCCTGCGAAGTTGTTCGGGAAAAACCGGAATGTCTTCCACCGGAATATCCGTCTCTATTTCAAAGCCGTCGCCTGTTTCACCGATATATTGTGCCAATACCATTTTGCTAAGAGACAACGCATTCTCTAACTTTATCCGGTTGCTGGCTACTTCATTCCTTTTCAGTTCCACCTGAAGCAGTTCGTTTCTTGTGGTCATTCCTGCTTTGACCGCCACTTCTACATCCTGATACAGACGGTCCAGCATTTTCTGCACCGTAGTGAGCGTGGTCAACTTCTCCTGCAAAGTAACTATCTGCCAGTAATATTGTTCCGTGGTATAACTCACTTCATTTTCCGACTGACGCAACTGCCATTTACTCACTTCCACGCTCACTTTCGCCAGTTTGTTGCTATTCACAATCTGTCCGCCTGTAAACAAAGGTTGCGTAGCCGTAATGCTGCCCACAATTCCATTCTTCAACATAGACATTCCCATCCCTGGAGCCAATTCCATTTCAAGCAAACCTTTATTTGCATTAAATCCGGCTCCCGTAGCTCCCACCGTAGGGAAATAACCGGTAAATGCTTCTTTCTTTGTCTGCTCCGCAGCCTTCAAGTCTGTGTGAGCTTTCTTCATTTTTATATTGTGTGCCAATGCCATAGAGCGGCATTGCTCAAGCGTATAAGTCTTTTGCGCACACAAAGGAAACATCATGAATCCGCACAAAGCGAAAATCACTACTTTTTTATATTTATCCTGTCTCATTGTCTTTTATTCTTCATTTAATTATTCCAATTCCAGTTTGGCAGACCGACTGCGTTTCCGCGTTGTTCCGCTCATCATCAACCAGTAACATACCGGCATCACAGTCAGAATAAACACCATTGTAATCAGTGTGCCATAGAAAATAACGGTTCCCATCGGCATCCACAGTCCGCTGCCTCCCAATATCATCGGAATGACTCCCATAGAAGCAGCTGCCGATGTCAGGAAGATAGGGCGCATACGCCGTTGTGCCGAATGATAAATAGCCTGATGCGCCGTCATTCTTTCATTATTCCGAAGTTCTTCGGCATAGTCGATCATAATGATGCCGTTACGTACCAGGATTCCCATCAGGCTGACAATTCCCAACACGCAAGTCACACCAAAGTCGACACCCTGTATCAGAATACCGACAGCCGTACCGAATAGGCAAAGCGTCAGGCACATCAACATCATAACTGCCGTACTGATACGTTTAAAGTGCCAAAGAAGAATGAAGAAGATAATCACAACAGCAATGCAGAGTCCGGCCATGATATTAGGCATCTGCTCTTCATTTTCTTCCAGCTCACCGCCATAAGTCAATGTCACTCCCTCCGGCAAAGATAAACCGGACAACTTCTCCTGCACTTTGGCAGTTGCATTCATCACGTTTATTTCACGTCCTACTTCCGCCATTACAGTAATGGTCCTGATTCCGTTGCGACGTACAATCTGTCCATCGTTCCATACAGGAACAATCTTTGCAATCTGGCGTAAAGGTACAGTTGCCAGTCCGCCGGATGCGGCAATCCGCTCGTCTCCGAGGTCCTGATAGCGGGCAGAGTCTGCCTTGGTGCTTTTCAGCACAATATTGATATCATAATCGCCTTCCCAGGCAGTGGCAACGGGGAAACCACTTCCGTAGCGCATAGCAAGTGCCGTTTCCAATGAAGCGTTCGTTATTCCCAGCCGGATGGATTCATCTTCATCCAGTTCAATCCGGGTAGCTGCCAACGGTTCATTGAAGTTAGTCCGCACCAGTTCCAGTTCCGGCATTGTACGCAAGATCTCCACAATTCTGTCGGCCTCATTCTTCAATACGGAAAGGCTGTCGCCACTGATACGCACTTCCACAGGATTAACCGCCTCACTATATCCTAATTGTTTGAAACGCACTACGGCTTCCGGGAAATAACCCGAATATCGGGGAGTATATTCATCCAGAAGTTCCAGTGTGGCATCTACTCCGGTCGTATTCACGATAAATTGGGCAAAGTTGCTTCCTCCCATTTGTGGTGCATACGAGTTTTGGAAACGGGGTGAAGAAGTACCTTTAAAAGAAGCGACCGATAACACCCGGGAATCCTGACGGAGAATATGCTCCAAGCTATCTGCTACCTGTGTCGTTTTCTCTACTGCCGTGCCGGTTGGCATATAAATCTCTACGGCAAACTGATCCCGTTCTGCGGTAGGCATCAGCTTTTGCGGCAAACTTCCCACCAGCACGATGCCTACAACAACAGAAAGTACCCCTAAACCAATCGTTATCCGTGGATAAGCGAAACATTTATCCAGGAGCCAGTTGTATCCAGTCTGCAAGCTATCCAAAAAAGAAAATTTCTTCTTTCCGCCCTCCGGGAACTCACTTTTAACAGGCTTCCGGATAAAGTAAAACTGTATAAAAGGAACCAACAGTTCGGCAACCAGCAATGAAATCATCAGTATCAAGGTAGTAGCCCACGGAAAGCTCACCAGGAAATCATGCGTCATGCCCGTCATTGTAAACAGGAATGGGAAGAAAGTAATACTGATAGCCAAAGTTGCCGAAAATATGGATTTGAAGAAATGAGTGGCACTCTCAATAGAGGCATGCCAACGGGACATTCCTTCCGATATTTTTTCCAGATAGCTATCGATTATCACAATAGAGTTATCCACAATCATTCCCAATGTAACGATCAGTGCTGCCAATGTTACTGTATTCAATTCAATGCCAAAAGCGTAAAATAATCCCAGAGAAATAAATATAGTGACGGGGATGGTGGATGCCGCTACCATCGCCACCCTGAACGGCATCAACAGCATTACTACAATAATCACAGCAATAACGGCAATCAACAGTTCTTTCAGGAAAGTGATTACACTGTCGTTCACTACCTTACTCTGGTCGGTAATCTTAAACAGTTGCACGTCCGACGGTAAGGTTTTCTCATATTCCGCCAGCACTTCTTTCACCTCATTACCCATACGGACAATATTCTTATCCTTCTTCATTTCCACACTAAGAAGCAGGCATTTTTTACCATTGTTCGTAATTACCGATTCCGGTACAGGGTATTCTTTTACAACTCTTGCTATATCTTTCAGGCGAACCGTATTTCCCATCGGATCGGAATAAACAATCATCTCCTGCACATCCCGCAGTGTATTCAGAGATTTAGCGATATAAACGGGAGAGATGTAGTCATCAGTTTTTATCCGTCCGGCAGTGGTCGTAAACCCTTTTGTAAACAGGGTTATTGCAAGGGTTTGGTCATTAATTCCGTAATGAGACAGACGGTCACTATCGAGATAGATCGAAATCTGTTCTTGCTGCATACCGTACGTGTTCAGCCTTCCTACACTTTCTATCCTTCTCAATCTATCTTTCAGTCCGTCCATATAGGTGTTCAGTTCACGATAGGTTTTGTCCCCGCTCTCCATCGTAACCAGCAAAGCCGACGTATCGCCAAAATCATCCATCACCTGAACAGCCAACACTCCTTGCGGCAATTCACTCTTAAACTGCCCGACTCCATGTTTAAACTTGCTCCAAAACTCATCCTTATTATTCAAGTCATCATTCAACTGTACCTGGATAATCACCATGCCATCCTTACAGGTAGAATGAGTTTTTGCTTTCTTCACCTCTTTATAACTGAATATATAGTTTTCCAAAGGCTTGGCCACCTGCTCTTCCATTTCCGCAGCAGTAGCTCCCGGATACACAGCGGCAACAACTCCCTGCCGAATCGTAAAATCGGGAAACTCATTCTTTTTCATCTCGGACAGTCCGTAGACTCCAAATGCCATCAAACAACAGGTAATCAAAATAATAACCTGCCGGTAATGCATCGCCCACTCAACGACGCTACGCTTCTTTGTCTTCATTTCCTTTTTCATTTTTCCGTTGTAATCCGTGTCTGCACACTTACTTTCTGCTGTCCTTCAACAATCACTTCATCTCCGGAAGTCAGTCCGTTTTTAATCACTACTCCCCGATCGGTCAGTTCTCCTGTCTGCACCATTCTCTTTTCCGCTCTCCCGTGTGTATTCACCCACACAAACGAACGGTTATTTTCATCCAGCTGAACAACCTGAACCGGCAGCACAAATGCCTTCGTTTCTCCCTCCGATTTATTCATATACATCTGACAAATCATACCCGGCATCAATACCTGTTCCGGATTATCTACCAAAACTTTTACTTCATACGAACGGGACAAAGCATTTGCCGCTACTCCTTTCTCAATGATACTGCCTTCAAACACCCGATTATCCAACGCAGGAACCATCATCCGGGCAGTCTGTCCAATTCTGACTTGTGCTATTTCATTCTCGGGTACAGCCACTTTGACTTTCACCTGATGAATAGTGACCAGTTTTACAACCGGCATTCCCGGCATCACATTCTGTCCGGTTTCCACACTCTTTTCTGAAATAATACCGCTAAACGGTGCACACAACCGGCAATCGTCCAGACTCTTTCTGGCAATCTGTTCGGAAGCAGCCGCCTGTTTCAATTTACTCTGTGCCTCCACCCACTGTATTTCAGGCAGACTGCCATTGTCGTGCAACAGTTTCAACCGCTGATAAGCATCTTCGGCTTGAGCAAGCAACGCGGCAGATGCATTATAAGTGTTCTGCAAAGTAGACTCGTCTACCGTAGCAATGATTGCTCCTTTCGCGACCCGCTGACCAACTGTTACCGCTATCTGCCCGATCGTTCCTCCCACCGGGAAACTCAAAGTAGAACCTGTCATTTCTTCGATAGTTCCCGAAAATCCCTGCGTGCCATTCAACGGGATTTCTTCCATCGTCACTACTTTTACCTTCACAGGTTCCATCTCTGTCGTCTCTCCTGTTTGTTTGCATCCCATCAATAGCATGCCGAACACTAATGTTACCCAATAATAGCTCTGTTTCATTTTAGTTTTCATTTTACTGATTACATAATTTTCTTTTTTCGCCTGCGAAGATGTAGATTTTTCGAACAGTTGCAGTGTTCTTTAAAAGCCAGCAAGTGTTCCATTTTTCAAGAAGATATACCTAATAAGAAAAACAGAACACTATCTCCGCCAAATCGGACGCATCATCTTTGGAAATAATGACCATATTTGCAGAAATAATAAGCAAGAATGGAACAATGGAAATGAAAGAGAGTAATATTATCCATGAGATAAATATGGATAATATCAAAAATGAGGAAGCCTTGGTTGGTCTACTGAATTATATGGACGGAGACATTGCTATTGCAGATGATATCAGGGAACTGCCCTACAATGATAATTCTACCATACAACTGAATATGCTGATTATTATCATGTGTATCAAAGGTAAGTTGCAACTGGATGTCAACAGTAATACGTATGTGGTTCATTCGAACGATCTTTTGTTTTGCCGTCCCAATATTTTATGCAACAATTACATGCTTAGTCCGGATTTTGAAGGAAAAATAGTAGGATTCTCCGAACGCATTCTCCAACATTTCTTTTTCAACAGTAGGAATATCTGGAACAAAGCCTTATATATCAGCAAAAATCCCATTATACATCTGAATGAAGAAAAACAGAACAGTTTTGAACATTACTATGAATTGATTAAACTGAAAGTCAACCAACCGCCACACATCTATCATAAAGAGATTATGCGTTCTCTCCTGCAAGCTGCCCTTTACGAATTGCTGGTGGATTTGGATAAGCTCATATCATCTGACGAAGATAATCTGATGAGACAGGGAGATATTCTATTCAAGAACTTTATGAAATTACTGGAGCAGACTAAAGGAAAAGAACGTTCAGTGGCATACTATGCCAAAGAGCTGTGTGTCACTCCTAAATATTTATCTTATGCCTGTAAAGTTGCCAGTCAGAAAACGGCTTTGAAATGGATACATGACTATACGACGGAAAATATCAGGTATATGTTGAAACACTCCGAGAAATCGATCAAAGAGATCTCTGACGAACTGAATTTCCCCAATATTTCTTTCTTCGGAAAGTATGTGAGAGCCCATTTCGGAATGTCTCCAAGAGAAGTACGGAAGACTTTTTGATATACGACGGTTTCCATATAAAGAAATCCCCTTTCTTTCAGCCTTTCCGACTTACAAGTCAGGCTAAAATAAAGGGGATTTCTCCGTGTTCAGCAAGTTGTCTTATTCATCATGGTGATGGTCTTCGTCTTCCACCTCATTACTCAATTTGATATTGCGTGCGATATAAGATTCGTTACCTGCGGCATCCGTGCAATAAACCATCAAATGATAATCTCCTGCAGTAGCATTGGCTGGTATTACAATATCGTGATGATGAATATGGGCGGTTTTCTGTCCGGACACATCGTAGGATCTGTTGAAACTAAAATCTACTGTTTCCTGTACAGCCCTGCTATTACCTCCGTGTGAATGGTGGTCGAAATTACTATGAATTTCAATCTTATAGGATTTCAGCATGACATCATCCGACAAATCCATTTCAAAATGAACCCCATGTTCGTTTCCGATCTCCAAAGCCTGACCCTCTTCCGGTTCGTGAAGTTCAATCAGAGGTTTGGTCGTATCGCTGGAGTCATCATTATCACAAGAGGAAAACATGAAAGTAACTGTTGCCAAAAGGCTAACCATTGGGAGATAAAATTTATTTTTCATTTCAGTAATTTTTTAAATGGAACTTTGATTAATATCTGAAAGTTACGTCCCGGTTCGGGAATCTCAACTTTCCTGTAAAAACTAAGATGATTGTAATATCGGGTATCGAATATATTTCGGGCGGTCAGGGTTATTTCAATCTCATTGTTTCCACCTATCGGAATATTCAATGAACCACCCAGATGAAAGAGATTTGCTCCGGCTGTACGGTCTTCGTTACGGTCCACTCTATTTTGCCGGGCAATGCTCTGCCATTCTGCATACAACATATACCGGTTCTTTTGCCAGGTTAATGTATTGCGCATAACAGGAGGTGGCGAGAAACTCAATGGAATATGTTCATCACAATTATAGGTGTAAACGTATTCAGCGGAAATCCGATAATTGAAGTTACGCAGAAAATCAACATCTACGGTAGCTTCAGTTCCTGCAAATAGCGCTTCTGCTCCGGTATAGCGATAGATTTGTCCGGCATGAGGCAATACAGACCACTCTCCGGTAGGACGCAGAAAAATGTAATTGCTGAACCAACTGACAAATGGAGAGACGGAGAAAGAAATTCCCTGGTACTTCAGATGATAAGAAGCGTCCAGTTGCCAGCCTTGTTCGGACTTTAGGTTTGCATCTCCCTGTTCATGGCGGAAAGTGCCGTGATGTACACCGTTGGCAGCCAACTCATTCGCACCGGGCAGGCGGAAACTACGCCCGATATTCACCTTTACCAGATGCTTGTCGGAGGGAGTCCATACCAATCCCAGAGAAAGAGAATAATCACCGTAGTGCTTATTCACAGAGTGACTGTTCCACTTGTAGAAGTCTATCTGTTCCGGATCATAGCCCTGTTTCCGAAGATAATCGGCAAGGTAAGTATCTTCATGCGAAGAGATATTCATATATCCGTAGTCATATCGCATTCCTCCGCTGACAGAAAACACATTGTTGGGTCTGTATGTCGTAAGCCAAAGCATTCCGGTAGTGGAACGGCGATATTCAGGCAGTAAAAATGAATAGCCGGAAACGTCGTTCCGTTGATGTTGTCCATCCCACCCCAATGTATGTTCCCACGAAGAAGAACCAATAAAACGAGCTTTCACCGAAGCACTGAAAGTGTTCAGATTAAAAGCAAGTTCCTTGTCGGGGTCTTTCTCCGGTGCGGGTTGCGAACCATAGTGAGTATGGAAAGCACTCCACTCTTCACGGTGATTGTTCTGGAAACCTAAATCGCCTGACAAAATCAGTTTCTCCCATGCATATTGCTGGTGGGTGGTCACTTTCAGGTGATTCACTTTACTGAATGGCAATTCAATATTACGGCTGTCTCCATCATCTTCCACACGTGACGCATCGGGTATGCCATGTGCCCCCGGAAAGAATCCCGTCTTTTGATATACATTACTCACAGCATAATTCGCTTTATAGGCTCTTCGTTGATATTGGGTAAAAAGTCCGATATTGCGTTCAATGCCTGCTGTATTCTTGAGTTTACGCCCATATATGGGAATTCTTTGTGTCAGGTAGACAATAGAATCCGTCGGAATACGATAGTCACCGAAATGTTGTTCCGAATAACGGATATGGGAGTACCAGGCATTCTTCCTGATTCCCAGCATCAGTGATCCTCCGATGGTTCCATTGACTGATTTACCCAGCAGTGTGACATCTCCGAATACACGATTATCAGCAGGAACAGCCGACGGAACAACATCAATCACTCCTCCCATTGCATCACTGCCATAGAGCAGTGAGGAGGGGCCTTTCAATACATTGACTGCTCCGATATTGAAAGCATCCAGTTCTAGTCCGTGATCGGCTCCCCATTGTTGTCCTTCCTGTTTGATTCCGTTTTCCAATACAGCAATCCGGTTGAATCCCATTCCGCGAATCATAGGTTTGGAGAAGCCCGAACCAATATCCATTGCCTGTACTCCGGGAATATTCTCCATCGCCTGCATGAAGTTTCCTGTAAAATGTTTGCGCAAAAAATCCTGATCGGCTACATCAACCGTAAGGGCAGACTTTTTCGCTTGACGTTGCTGGTACGTTTCGGTTACCACAACATCAGGCAAAAGCATGCTCTTGATTGAATCGGATTTCTGTGCATGGACGGATAAGGTTACAAATAACCCTATTACGCCCGAAATAATTCCGATACGCATCAATTACAATCTTTTATTTAATGTGTAAAATGAATGTAAGGATAGATTAAAAGCCAATCTATCTCCATTGAAAATATGAGTATGTAATCATGCGACCGGAGGCCCGCGTAAATGATGCGAATAAGTTCGTTTGCAAACAACCTTATCCTGGTAAATAATCGGCTCGTAGGGCACGAGCGTCAGTGTGCAATGAAATTCTATCGGTTGAGGTTCAGTAAAGAAAGAAAGGGAGTATTGGCAGATCACACAATCATCAGATGATTGGTGAGAATGCTTTGCATGGGAACACGACTTTTCATCCTCACTTCCATGATAGTGAAAGGTCTTCACTACAAAGAAGGGAATGAATGTCATGAATAACATCCATGCTATATATACCCTTATATTTTTCTTTTGATACATTCTCCCTCTATTGATTAATAGAATAGCGGGACAAATATAACAGTATGAAAAATAATCAGCAAGTTATACATCTTAATATGTGTTACCGTGAATGACAAAAAACACAAAGCTGTCAGTAACAGCACGAGGATTTTTTAGTTGATTATCATTCTTCCTGTTGCCAGACATAAAACACGGTTCTTCCAGCTCCACGTTTACGAAGAATCCCTTTCTCAATGAAAGTATTCAAATCATCTATTGCTTTCAGCCGGGAAAGTCCGGTCAGGCTACTATATTCCAATCGGGTAATACCACCATTTTTCCTTAGAAATTCCTGTAAAAGCTGTTGGCGTTGCTCCAAAGTAAATTCGACTTTTTGAGAAGAATGTTTGGATTTGTCCACACGTTCCAACTCTATTTCACGCTTAATCTTCCTTTTGAACTCTTTGGAAGTGCGCAAATGCACATTATCAAAACAGATTGATTCGGCACGAATCTCCCGTTTAGTCATTACTTTATGCGTACATTTCAAAGAGATGCTGAAATGCCCGAGTTCGCCAAGTTCTACGATATACCCCTCTGCTAACGTTTCGGCTAGTTCATCCAATACAACTCCTACTACCGCATCTATCACGTTATAGTTAAAAGTCTGGGAAGAACGAGATACACGTTCCAGGAATTCTTTTTTCGAGTAAGTTCCATTTGGAACGATACGGGCATGCAAAGGCTTTTGTTCTCCGGTACTGTCAGGATCCGGTGTTTCATACAAATCATATTGAGCACTCATAAGTATATCTTTTTATTAGTTCATACATTTATTACTTTCACTACGTATATTTAATCGTCTGTTCATTGAACTTTAATCTTCAGTTCATATAAAAATAATCGTCTGACAGCTGTATCTTTTTCGTCTGACAGTTGTCAGACGGAAAGATAACAGTTGTCAGACGAAAGTTCAACAGCTGTCAGACGATTAATTGATCGCATACAAAGGTATAACTTTATGCGATACGACCTTTAAATCCTAGGAGGAAAAAGACAATTCCTCCCAATAATTTAATCACCTAACAGTAATTTAGTCACAGCGGCAGTATTCAATGCCCATTCACGGGTATATATCTCGTCCGCTTCCGGAATATCAACTAACTTCAAGCCTTGTGCCTGTGCTTTGACTGCTAACAATTCACCGACAGTTGTTTTCGCTTCCAGCTTATCCAGATACTTTTCGATGGTCTGTGTATCCAAAGAAAGAATAGTCTGTCCGCCAAAAGGTATTTCCAGCCAAACGATTTCCCGTTCTTTCACTTTCAGAACTCCGAAAACAAGTCCTTTCTGCAAACTTTGGGAAATACGTACTTGATGTTGTACGCAAGAAGGGTCGTAAGCTACTCCTGTTCTTTCCGATATCTTCATTGGATAGGCAGAGTTCATCCAACCTACCACCAGATTAGGAGAGATAGTCCCATTGCTATATGCATTGCAAGTGAAAGCGACATATTCCGCACCTACACGGTTCAGTTCATTCAAATCCAGCTCGATATATTCGGCAGTACCTTTCTTATTAGGAATACTTCGGATATCCCCGCTATGTTTAGCGCCAATAGCTTGCAAGTTGAAGAAGGAACAAACTTCTGTTGTGGAAGGCAAAGTGATATGACAACTCAAGTCCATATCAAGATGCTGTGCCGGAAGCCCTTTTCCCCACTGCATAAACAATCGCACTTTATCCCCCTTTACCGGGAAACGCGTTCCCTGCAAAGCACAGGAAGTATCCTGAATTGTTTCACTACGATCGCCGATAGCCAACGGGATATGGAACAACATAGGGTCAATATACATACTTTTGTTTTCACTTTCGGCAGCAGCATTGGCAAAACGGGCAGCTACGACTTCCTTACACAGATCCTGTACATCCTTCACCATCGCTTTTAGCTGATCCTCCATATACAGACCCACCCAATAATGTGGTTCTATCAAAAGAGCATTTCCCCCTAAAGGTTTCACCATTCTCTTATGTCCCGGTTCAAAGTAGTTCTCCGCATACATACCCAAAGTAACTACCAAACGTGCCGGCAACAAATGAACTACTTCTTTAAATGCAGCCAACGTCTCTTCCGCTCCGAACCAAAGCATATTCGCAAATAAAGAACGTGCAAACATACCCGGTCGCTGCTTTAACAAAGCAAATGTCTGTTCCGCATCCGCCTTCAAACGGTTGCGCTCCACTTCTCCTTGCCACACAGTATATGCCTGGCGGTAGAATATATCCATCAATTCCTTCAAATTTCCGAATTCCGGCTTACGGGCATATTCCGCCAGACGCAACGCACGTATCATACGTACCCACATCTCTCTTTTCGGATGCATGATTTCGCAAGCCTTCTCCGGAGCCATTGTCAGGTTGTTCAACCAAAGAGCTACCATTTTACATTCACGACGCGTATATTTCAACTTCAACTCCTCACGCTTCGCTTGAGCTGCCGAACGACTTTTATCCAAAACTCCACACATATGTGTGTTGTTTCTACCTGTTTTACGAATAATAGTCTTAGGCTCTATGATTTGCAGGAATCCGGTTTTCTTATACCACAGATAACGCAATATATCATTCGGAGTAGAAAAATAGATTTGCGCTTCCTGCGCTCTATCCTGTTCCACCAATGTATCTATCACCAACATCAATGTCTCCTTCATTTTGATTCCGACTACCGGTAACGGAAGTTCGCCAAGCATTATTTTCAAGCTATCCACTTGTGTGGCATCAAGAGCCGTACGCGATTCAAGCAAGTCACAGAAAAAAGCATTCAGCTCCTTGTCCTGCCAAAGTTCCAGCACTTTCAATTTACTTCCCTGTCCGAAGTATTCCGTAGTAGCCGTTTGGAACGGAGTTCCGCAGAACGGGCAACCGTTGTATCGTTCCATAGGAAATGTATTATCAGGGATCACGTGTCCGCAAGGTAGTTTAAAGCCTTTCTGGCTATTAAACAGGTTAGCGATCCATGTAACCAGATGATCCAAGCGCGTTTCTCCGGTAGGTACATCCCACCCTTTCACCAATGGAGCCCAGTTTAGCGTCACACCCAATACTTCTTTCATCACCTGAAGAATCATCATCTGTTGAGCCGGATATAACTGATTAACGGCATGCAGCAGTTCTTCGGACAAGCTATATCCTACTTTACGGAGTTGGGCTACCAATGCAATGGTAGTCGAAGTCAACTCTTCCTGCTTTTTCTCTTCTTCTATCAAAGGCAAACAGATTGCATTCTGCCTGATAGACACTTTCAACAAATCTTTATTCATAACTTTGTTTTTTTAAGTAAGGTAATCGGAAGACTGCGAATCAATGGAGCATTCCTGCGGTTTTGAAGTAAGTCTTCCTTGACCTTAGTTGATAAAAAGAGGTAGAACAGGCCGGATTCGAACCAGCGTTATCCACCGTTAAGAAGTAAGCCCCGGTTGACCTCATTTCAGATAATCCCGAAGCTGCTGTCCTACCTCTATATTTATTTTTGTGGAGCAGGCCGGAGTCGAACCGACGACCGTCACAGGATAGAAGTAAATCTTAATTGACCTTTTTCATCAGGATAATCTCAAGATTATGTATGATGCTCTACCCACTGAGCTACTGCCCCTTTACGAAACAGGAAAACAGATAATCGTATGAGTGATTTCCATACCTTAAATGAGTTGTTGAAGTAACCCGTACTTGACCTGTTTTCTTGTTTCTTCGACAAAGATAGATGCAGTGGTACGCAGCCTTTTTGCGCAACTAGAACTTTTTTGCTCTTTTGAAGAAAAAAATAAATTCCAATACCTACACCGTTTAAATAGAAATCAGCGATTTGCCTTACGATTCTTTACTTCTTCTACAAGTTTTGTAAACGACTTCTCCTTTTTACGTTTCTCATGTTCGGAAGCAGAAAAGTGCCACGCTTCCCGGCGAAGTTTCAGATAGCTTGCATAAACTTTATAATCTAACACACCGCTATTGACTGCTTCTAAAACAGCACAACCCGGTTCGTTGATATGCTTGCAATCTTTGAAACGGCACGATTCTGCATAGTCAGAGATTTCAAGTACTTCGGCCAGTGAGTCTGGATTGTCGATAACCAAGCCAAATTCACGCACACCCGGAGTATCGATTAAAACACCCGAATCATTCATCAATACCATTTCCCGACGGGTCGATGTATGCCGGCCTTTTCCTGTGGACAGGCTTATATCGGAGGTAAGCAACACAGATTTTTCACAGAGTGCATTTACCAGAGAACTTTTCCCGACACCCGAAGAACCGACAAACACAACAGTTTCTCCTTCTGATATGGATTCCCGCAGCCGGAGAATCGTTTGGGGGTGATGAATACTCGTAAAAAATACGGGTATCTGATTGGAGATATGCTTTATTTGTTCTTCAACACTCTGCCTGTCAAAATCTAAATCGGATTTATTAAGTACCAATACAGGCTTGATGTTTTCTTCCAATACCTGAACCATAAAACGTTCTACTCTGCGGACATTGAAATTATCGTCAAGGCTCTGCACAATAAATGCTTTATCGACGTAAGAAGCAATGGCCTGCCTATCGGCAACTGTACCGCTTTTCTTGCGATACAATGTCCGCTCACGAGGTAGCATATCGACAATAATCCCTTTATTCTCATCAAATGGTTGAAAAAGCACCCAATCACCCGTACAGGGTAATTCAGTATCAGATTTCCCATACATCATGTTTCCCGTGAGTTCACACTGAAACAATCCGTTTTCGGAAACGACCTCGTAGCAGGTACGATGTACTATGGATATACGTCCATGAGGAAGAGTGCTGTAGAGTGATTCTTGTTTTAGTCGGCTTAGTTTATCATTCCAGCCATACCAGTTTAAATTAAAGTCGAATTTGTGAATTGTTTGATTTTCGTTATTCATGATCTTAATGTATACAGCGTACACGTTACAAAGCACCACGATGCTTTTAGCACCCTTGTACGCAAGTTAAAAATTGAAATTATAAAGACATAAAGAGTACTCCCGGAAGGAATCATCCGAGAGCAAACGAAAGGACAATCTGTATCAGAAACACAGATTGTTTACTAAACCAAATCCGATTTATTATTTCTTGTCATGCGACAAAGATAGACTATTTTTATTTAATGGCAAAACGAGCCGTCATTTCATACCGTAGCTTGATAACCCGGTACTGCTCGGTAGCTGCCGTACCCATGCTTACATTGCTCTGCGCCTCGAAAGGAAGATAACGGCTTATGTTATTATCGGCAGGTTCGATGATACGAATCACTTCACCCAACTGCTGCCCCATCGCTTCCACCAGATAAGATGCTTTCTCACGGGCAGCCTTCAGTGCTTCAATCTTACCTTGTTTCCGATACATTGGCAAATCCTTATGTTTGAGTTCTCCGATGCGCATGGACTCAATTCCCCACGTATTGACCGAACGAATAATAGAGTTAATCTGCTCAAAATCCGTAAGCCGGATATCCAATTGCTTACCTATCAGAAACTCTTTTCCTCTCTGACGCCAATAATCTCCTATTTCCTGTGTGCGGATAGCATCATCCGTTATTCCTATTTTGCGCAAACTTTTACGCAAATCTTTCTCTATCATTGCCAATGGCACTTTCGTCCGGAAATCTTCTTCTTTTTTTGATTTACCGGTGTATTCTTCTTGCCAATACTCCTTAATCTGAACCAGAAAATGAATCTCATCCGGAACGACTTCTATTTCAGAAGAACCGGTCACTTCAACGTATCGTCCATCACTTTCCTGTGCATTCACAACGATACTCCAAGTAAACAAAACAAAAGCTAATAAACATACCTTTTTCATATCTTCCATCTTAATAGTACAACCTCTTTTACAGAATGCGAATTATCATTTCACAAAGCTATTAAAAAAAACTGTAAAACCGATTTTATCCCAAGAAATCAATCAGGCTTTTTCGATCCATCAAAATAGTATCGCCATTCTTTACCTTACACTTGGAAGATGTTTTGCCGGAAAGTAAAGAAATATACCCTTGTTCAAACAACAGCTTCAAGCGGGTACTGGAAAGAGGCAGACATCTTTTTATCAATGAGGATAATTTAAGGCTCAAGTCGAAATCACACTTGACTTGGATACTTATGATCTCATTACTCATATTCAGGATATCTTCTAAAGAGACGGTATTTATCACCTCATATTCAACACTGTCATAATCTAATTGAAGATTATTCCTGCTTGCCACTCCGGCAGAAAAGGCATATTGCCAGGCAACTTCCCTGTCATTCATAGAAAAGCTGTGAAAGAGCTTTTTATCAATCAAGTCGGGTTTAGTTCGTGACAACAAAGTCATATTACAAGTGTTATCACATTTCACACACCTATAAATCAGCCAGACATCAATGTTTTTCTTCTGTGCATTCATCCTGAACTTATCACTGCAATAAAAGCGGTCACTATCACAGTGGCTGCATTTCTTAATTAATAAGGGACAATTCTTCACCCTTATCTCCCATGTAAATGTTGTTTCCATAACTATACAAAAGCGATTATCTTTCTTTGTGAATCAATTATATTTCTCCGCAAAGTTGGATAATAGCCATTTGTATAATTCACAAGATGTCACAAGACGCCCTGAAATTTATCTGTCAAGCTCATCCATCATCTTTATAATCTGTTCTTTCAACTTATCCAGAAATTGGGTTCTGCTTTTCTTTCTATTCCTGATTTCCAAGAATATACGATAAAAATCACCTATCTCGATATTAAACAGTGTTTCGCAACAAAAAGTAATGTCTTTCAAACTCGTATTTCCATTATTAAAGCATTTACCTGCATACAAGGCGTAGATAAACTCAACCAAAGCAACTTTACTGTCCGTCCATTGCAACAGTTTACTGTCTACAATGGAAGTGAATTTAAGATGAAGTTTCTCTGTCAGCTGCTCTATTTCCTCCGACACATATTCTATCAAGCGATTATTCGCCAGAATTTCCGCAACACTCGAATCATGCAAGGTGGTAAAAGAAATATCTCTATCCAGTAGATGACAATGTATATCAGAAAGAATATCATAATTCTCCCGAATAAAATAGTGGTTATCAAGCTCTGTTCGACCGGCACGGTAATATTCATAAAAGTCATTATTCAAAAATGATTTTTGCAGGTTCTCCAATTCAATCTTCAGATATCGGCATTGGGATGACAGAGATTTGTCGATACGGTTCTTTTCAATCTGATACAAACGGACATAAAACATCAACAGACCGGAAATCTGCGGTTTCGATACTTTAAAGAAAAGAATCTCTTCTTCAGCACTTCGAAACTGATATCCGGCAACAGCTGTTTTCAGCGAAGTCAGCGAAACCTGTACGACACCAATGATCTGCCTGATTCTATCCAAAGGATCAACCGGCTGCAGCTCAATCCTTTTTATTTCTTCTCCTATGTTCAGCTTACTATTTCTTACGAAATTTTCCATTCATTCCCAACGCACCCACCACTCCCATCTGATTACCATGAACCGGACTAAAAGCCTGAATACCTTAATTACATCAGTTTTGAAAAACGATGCAGTGAATAATAAAAATGATAAAATGAAAAACCTGTTCAAGTATAGAACTACTCAAACGAAAGAAATTAGCCTGTGGTTTATGAGGCTAATATTAAGCTATAACAAATTTAAGAATTGTGCCCAAAATCATTGCTTTTAGAATTCAGATGCAAATATAATTGTTTTTTTAGGATGACATGAAGTTTATATGAATTTTTGAAATAAACTCACCAGAAGTATAGAAAAATAGTATCTTTGCCTCCGACTTTTCACAGATACTGTGAGAAAGTAATTCTTTTAATTATATAAATAAAAAAGACTATGATCAGATTAAATGTTTTTGTTCGTGTAAACGAATCCAACCGTGAAGAAGCGATAAAAGCGGCAAAAGAACTGACTGCCTGTTCTTTAAAAGAAGAAGGATGCATTGCTTATGATACTTTCGAAAGCAGCACGCGTCCTGACGTTTTCATGATTTGCGAAACTTGGCAGAATGCCGAAGTATTGGCAGCACACGAAAAATCTCCTCATTTCGCTCAATATGTAGGTATCATTCAGAAATTGGCTGAAATGAAATTGGAAAAATTTGAATTCTAAATGAATTACGAGGCTGTTCTCGAACAGCCTCGCTAAATCCGCTATTCCTTATCTTTCCGAGTAGAATTAGTCGAGCTTCTTATGGATAAATGTTCCTTCAATCCAATAAGTTGCGTGATTCGATTCAAATTTCAACAAGACATAGCCGGGATCAGTGGGACCACCGGGAAAATGATTGATAAACCAGTCCTGCCAAAGTTCCTGCTTCATCTTTTCGTCAGTTACAACTTCCACTTTCCCCGTTAACGCCACGCTGTCTCCTTTATCCTGAAAGCATAATCCTGCTTTCGGATTCGATAAGAAATCAATTGTTTTTAGTGAATCTGCTCCGGTAGACATCCAGATAGTGGAAATTCCTTCTGCCAGGATTTTGCTCATTGGCACAGGACGGGGATAACCTTCTTTATTCACAGAAGCAAGGGTAACTACTTCACATCTCTGCAACAATTCTGTTGCTTTCTCTTTCATTGTTTTTGTGGTCATAAGCTGATTGTTTTTTATTAACCTTGCAAAGGTAACGGCATATCCTCCCACTCTATTGTAAAAAAGCGACTTTTACCTATCTATCTTTGTGGTTCGATATAAGTAAGTGTAGTTTCTTCCGGAACGGTAAGGGAAAGAAAAGACGCAGGAGTGTTGCCGGACATTGACTTAATCTCTTTTGAGAAATGCGCTAAATCATAGTATCCTGCATCAACTGCCGTAGTCAACAGATTGGCTGATGTCGTGGTTCTCAACAATTCTACAGCATTCTTAAATTTGACAATACGGCTGTATTCTTTAGGAGTAAATCCGGTATAATGCTTGAACTTTCTCTCAAAATGACGCTGACATAAACAGACGTCATCCATCAAACTGCGAACTGAACGTTTTCCTTCGGAATGATTAATCATGTTCACTGCCATAGCGACGTGAGAATCGGTAGGCTGATAATGGCGCGCCAAATATGCCAGCAAATACTCCTCCACTACCCGTATTCGATCTGCAACATGCTTCTGCTCACCCAATCTTTCAATAAAAGTGTCATCAAAAACAGCCTTCATCTCATTAGTACTGACTCTGCTATTCACAAATTCGTGTAGAGGCAGGTTTGTAAAGCAAGACAGCCCACAAGGTAAAAAACGAACACCAAACATGTGAATCGATTCTGTATAAGTGACGAGTTCCGAATATTTTGTCATAGGTCCTACAAAATAGGAACGATAGGGCTGCATCATCAGACTTCCTTCTTCAACAGCATTAGCCACCTCTCCCAGCGTAAATATAAAATCGGTACAACCATCCGGCAGAATATGGATGCGCATACCATAATCCGGATTGCCCTTAAACTCCCAATAGTTATCAATGTAGGGAACAAGTAAATGAGAAGGCTGATATTCTGTATACATGGATCTATTTTATACGCAAATATAGCGAAAATAAATTCTAATCAACGATGCGTCCGTTTGCCTTTGCCTTTTGAAGCCATTCAGGGACAATCTCTTCGAGAAATTTATCTTTGCCCGCCTTTTCGGCGGCCATATCCAAACCAATATACTGCTGTGCCTTTTCTTTCGTTGTGATATCCGGAAGCGGAACATCACCTGTATATCCGTGCGATACCAGGATTTTGTTGATAGCCATACGGGCCTGGAATGTTTTGTTTAACCCATGTCCCAAAATACGCATTATTTCCTGCGGAGCATGAAAAGAACCACCATGCGATGCCACGCCGAAATCCCATCTCCATTGCGCCTGGCGGATCAACTGCAAGACTTCTTTCATCTCGTTTTCAGTAGCTCCTTTATCCCAGGCAAATTTAGCCTCGATGTGTGCTTTCGCCAAATCTTTTTCTAAAAGGGCACGCAGTTCATTTGCCTTTCGCTGACGTTCGTATACATTATTACAAAGTGTCTCCTTGCTATCACGATGACAAGTCTGACAAGTACGCTCAGTCACAGCCAACGGATTCTGGATATGGTGATCGCTGTATTTTATTCCTCCTTCATCATTATAAGGCATGTGACAGTCAGCACATGACACACCGCGTTGACCGTGAATACCCATTTGGAAAAGCTCATAATCAGGATGCTGTGCTTTCAATATTGGGGCACGACTCAATTTATGAACATAATCAGTAAATCCGATTTCATCATAGTACTTTTCCAAGTATTCAACCGTGAAACCTTTATCCCAGGGAAAAGTGGGATATTTTATATCGCCTTTGAAGTAATATTCCGAATGACACTGGGCGCACACCAATGAGCGCATCTCTTGTGGGCTAGCCTGTGTGATGTCTCTGCCCTGACGTTGGAAAGCTTCGACAAGCGACGGGCGACTAATATGCAAATCCATATTCTTAGGTTCATGGCAATCGGCGCACCCGACGGGATTTACAATTTCAGTTCCCCATGTAGCCCACTTATTATTATAAAAGGAATCCACCCCGATAGCTGCTACCATACGGGGAACATCGGGACTTTTACACATCCAGCAACTGGCAGGTTGAGGCCCGTCACCAGCATGCATGGGAGCACCGGTACGAAGTGAATGTCTTAAATCATCCAAAGCATACATATGTCCGCGTGGTGAAGAATAATCTTTAGAAAATGCATACCCAGCCCATAAAATGACCATTTCGGGGCGTTGCGCCAACACATCAATGGATATTCTTCCATTCATATCGCCATGCGAATTGGTCGATGTGGTGTCTCCCCATGTCTTATATTCACGCTGATAATTATCGGAGAACAGAGAACTGCGTGCTTCTATCCCGGTTATCTCTGCCTTTTTGCGATAAACTGCATTTACGACTTCCGGTCTGCGTTCCGTCAGGAATGAAATAACGACCCCCAATGCAAAGACAATAGCCATTGCAAAACCAAACAGTAACCATCCCTGCCAAGGTTTCAGTATCTCTTTCATTCCTTCTTTTTTTAGATGCTTTCTGTTTTTTGTATTAAATTGTACTTGCCAAAGATAAGACAACGGAAAAGCAACTGCCTTTTCCCACTTCGGAATCTACTTCTATACGACCCGCCAACCGTTCGATAATCACCTTAGAAATGGAAAGTCCCAAACCACTCCCCTGTTCAAATTCATCCGTTTTATAGAAGCGGTCAAAAATCATCATGAGTTCTTTATCATCAATTCCTTTGCCGGTATCTTTCACGTAGACACAAACTTCCCGGTGTTCCTTGTCTATTTTACCTCCCAAAGTAATTGTTCCTTCTTTGGTAAACTTGTTTGCATTGTTCAGGAAATTGGAGATGACCTGCGTAAAACGCAAACTGTCAATATTGGCCGGTAAGGGAATAGTCTCGTCCAGTTCGAGAAGAAAGTTCAATGAGGGTTGAATCAATGTTTGATAGGTCATATAAATTTCCTTCACTATTTTCGTGATGTCGCACTCCTTTATATCAAAGGATAAGTTGCCCGAATCCAAACGGGATATTTCCAACACATCATTCACCAGTTTTAAAAGCAGTTCATTATTGGTATTGATGATTTCGAGCATGGTTGCCTTTTCTTCCGGCTCTATTTCATCAGCTCCTTCGGCTATCAGCAGATTGGTGAAGCCCACAATAGCATTGAGCGGCGTACGAATTTCATGGCTCATGTTATTCAGGAACGATTGTTTCAGTTCGGCCTTTTCCGCTATCTGTTTCGCAAGGATCAACTGGTGTTCATGCTCCACCAGTTTCTGAATATTCTGCATGGTACCGGCCAGCATTATCTCTCCCCTGGCATCTTTCAAACTGCTACATCGTAGTTCGTACCATTCATAATCTGCGCCCTTTTTTCCAAAACAGAAACGTATCCGCTGTATTTGCATGCCGGGAGATTGATGCAAGGTTTCGTAGAATGAACTAAGTAACTGTACATCATCAGGATGAGTATATTGTATCATATCCTCTTTGGTGAACCTCCGTTGTTCCAGTCCGACCAACTGGGTATAATTGTCGTCAAACTCCAGAACACCTTCCTGAATATTCCAAAGAGAGATTTTTCCTCCATCCACAGAAAGGCTCAATCGCTTGTGAACCTCTTGCAGCATTTGAAGATTCCTGCGTTCTATCAATGAACGTCGATGGGTACGTAACAAGCTGATGGTTACGAGGATAAAAGAAATAACAAAGAGTCCGCCCAGTATATAAAGCTCTTTCCGGTAGCGATCATAAAATGGATAGTTGATAATACTGACATCTTTCGGAACGTTGCTGATGTCACCTGCAAATTCGGAAAAATAGATCCAATCCAGTACATACTCTTTTTCCAAATCCCTTATTTTAGGCATTCCTACCTTTTCTTTCTTCAAAAGGCGTGTAGCAAGATCAGCGATAGCCTTTGCCGAGATACTTTCTGTTGCCATATAGCCGCCTACAATCTTGGCGTTTTCGCCAAATCCCTCACAGATACAACTAAAAGAAGGAATATTCAAGGCAGTTACTATCGGAATAGCCATCATATCTAATTTATCCAACAAGAATGCTTGATTTTTCTGTTCTCTTTTTGATTGTTCCAGCATGACCAGCAGGGAAGCTCCCCTTATATAGCGGAAAGGACAGAGACTGATGGTTAAACCACTCCTTTTCACACGATCATTGACCAAACCAGGCGTCAGATTGAAGTATTCAATCATTTCCGTTAAGTGCTCATAATCGGACTCTTGTACAAATGCTTTCTGATAGCCCAGCACTCTTACACTTTGCCTGTCAACGACTTTGGAAAGTTTATCGAACGATTTATGTCCGAGGTAAGTAAGATCTATATTGTAAATGATCTCCATATTATGGGGATACAATGTTTTTATAAAGTCAATGTTACGTTTCAGGTCGGGGCTGTCACGCAATACATACACTTTCTGCAAATCGTATTCTTCTATCAGTTCTTCATTGGGAAAACGCACATTGCAAGCTAACACGGGAATGGAAGACAACAGACGGTGGCGAGTAGATAGAAAGGAATAGGTTGCCTGGTCGCCAATGGTCAGAATAAGGTCAGTGGATTTACTTTCAAGCAATTCAAGATACCTCCGCGCATACTCTATTTCTTCTTTCTCATTCAGTTTAGTGCAATCGATATAGAATTTATCAAATATGGCTTCTATTCCTTGCCGATGGAATTCTTCATACAACAGTTTTTCCAGTTTTTTATTGCCGATATCATTTTTAGTCATGGAATAGATAAGGGAAATACGTTTGGGCGTCAGTTTGTTAGTGACAAGCCAATGTTTGTAATTTAGTCCGCCTATAAAAACAAACAAAGAAAGAATGAATATTAAAACGTATTTAGACTTAAAGTATGTTTTGTCCATGCCTTTGGTTTATGTCGAACAAAAATAGTGTAAATTCTTTAAAAGAAGAGTTTTTTATTGGAAATGTTTCCCAAAAGTCCGTTTTAATTCAATTTTTAGTAAAAGCTTTCTATTTGCCAATCCTGTTACTATATTTTCTCCAACCTCATTTTTTATGCTATATTTGTATCCGAAAAAATAATAGAAACGATGATAAACTTTGCAGCTATCGATTTTGAAACAGCCAACGGCAAACGTACCAGCGTATGCAGTGTTGGTGTTGTCATCGTAAGGGAAGGAAAAATAACGAATAAAATCTATCGTCTGATCCGCCCCCGCCCCAATTATTATACGCAATGGACCACAGCTGTTCATGGCTTAACTTACGACGACACGATGGAAGCCGATGAATTTCCGGAAGTATGGGCGGAAATCAAACCATTGATAGACGGTCTGCCACTTGTAGCGCACAACAGTCCTTTTGATGAAGGGTGTCTTCGGGCAGTTCACGAACTATGGGAAATGACTTACCCTAATTACAAGTTTCACTGCACATGCCGCGCGTCGAGAAAGGTATTTGGAAAAGAGTTACCCAATCATCAATTACATACGGTAGCTGCCCGGTGTGGATATGACTTAACGAACCATCATCACGCACTTGCTGATGCGGAAGCCTGTACACAGATAGCCATGCATATTATTCCCGAACCGGACAATACCCTATCGGCATCCATGCTTAATTTTGGTCAAACGAAGTAAGATTTCCTTTGAGCGTTAAATAAATATAAGGAGTCTGCGCCTCTGTCTTGCTCTCATACACTCCTTTAAAGTGGCTGATAATCATACGATTGATTTCATTACGAATAATCATATCCTGCGACAAGTTCTGATGGGCCAGCAAAGTGCCATATACCTTAATCATTAACTCCGTCCCCTCCTGATTTACCTCTATAGCTACTTGCAACTCTTTTCCGGAAATGACAAAAGCAAACAGATTATTGAAGACATTCAATAATCGCGGGCCATCAATATGCGACCAGAACAGAGCTGACTGCGGACAAACGATATTTATTTTTCTTCCATTCCCAATCGAAGTCCCTGTTGCGGCATCCTGAATAAGAGAGAAAATCTCGACATCGCTCAAAATGAAACGCATCATCCCCGCTTCCAGACGGGAAAGATCCAAGATATTATTAATCAACTGCATCAGATCCGACGAAGTTTTATTGACAACTTCGGAAATCGCAACACGTTGCTGGTCTTCGATCTGGCGTTCGGAAGCCAACAACAACGAATTTCCAACCACTTCATCCAAAGGCTGACTGATGGATGTACTGATGTTGGAAAGAAAACGTTCTTTAGCCGAATTAGCCAGTTCAACTTCATCAGTCATTCTGCGCATTTCGGCTTCATCACGTTCCAGTTTTCTACGGGCACGATACGTATAGACTATAAAAACTGTAATCGCAATAATAGATACAATCAAGAAGGATATTATTATGATCTGAAGATAACGATAGTTCCGTTCTTTTTCCTGTTGCAACAAGTAAACATCATGTATACTTTTCACTTGTTCCGTTTGTGTATTCAGAAGTTCTATCTGTAAAGAATCACGTACTGTTTTTGCTCGTTTTAGTAATTGAAGCGCTTCCACGTCACGACCCATTAAATGTATAATCTCCGCATGCTTTGCAAATGCCTCATTATAATCTATATCTGATACCGAATGAAATAATGCCATAAAGTATCGACTTGTTCCAAAGCTTTCTCATATTGTTTGGATTCACGCAAATAATTACTACTAATTCGTGCATAATACTCCTCATATAATCCGGTTTGCAATGACACATGATAAATGCTGTCAGCGAGTTGATAATAATGTGCTGCACTGTCCATATCTTCTACAGTCGTATAATAAGCCAGATAATGAATGTACATCATAAAGTAAGCACTCGATATTCCAAAATTCACATTTGATTCACGTATACTTTTAGCTATATGTTCCTCTTCCTCCTGAATATATTCAAGCCATTTAGGATAATCTTTCACCTTTTGAGCAGCTCCATTCAAAGCATGAATTACATCAAGTTTTAATCCTGAATCATCAACCTTATCCAAAAGAGTATAGGCTTTCTCAAATGCAGCCAACGCTTTTTCATACTGGTAAGTAATAACATACGCATTCCCCAAAGATTGATTAGCAACAATCATTCCCATCAAACTACCGACTTTTTCTGCATCTTTCAATAACATCAGAGATTCTCTTTCCTCTTTTTCATATTCACCAGTCAACTGTAAAAGGTCTATCACACATCTTTTACCCAAAAATAGCATATCATAGAATTTATTTTTCTGAGCTAAAGGTTCAAGAAGAGAAAACCAATAATGCAATGTCGGTACATCCAGAGAATTATATGCCAGATATACCCGATAAAGATAAACTTTACATTTATAAAGATCATTCTTTTGTTCATCAGCCTCTTCTAGCATCTTATTAAGATAATAAAGCCGGACCAATGGTTGATGCTTGGTTACTACCGATAACTCAAACAATAAATTCAAACGAGTAGTGTCATTAGGAGATTTCGCCAGTTGCTGCAATAACTCTTTCTTCGTATATTGCTGAGCATTGGTTTCTAAAGAAAGAAACAAAAAGATGGCAGTGAGTATATAGAATAAATGTTTCATAAAATCTGATTATTTGAAGATGGTAACGGATGAGTGAAGACAAATCTCGCTCCTGCAGTATATGTGGAATCAATCCAGATTTTTCCACCAAAATGTTCGACAATCAACTGACAAATGGATAATCCCAAGCCAGCTCCTTGTACCCCTTCATGCAATTTCTCAAAGCGTCCGAAAATATGGGGTTGCTTTTCCAAGGGTATGCCACACCCTGTATCTTCTACCGTAAAAACAGCTTCTCTCTTAACCTCATCTACGCTCAATCTTAATGTAATGCTCCCCTCTTTCGTGAATTTTGTGGCATTAATCAACAGATTAATCAATACTTGCTGCAAACGCCCGCTATCTGTATACAACAATAAATCAATAACAGAAGAATGAAACTGGATAACGGCAGCGGTCTGCTTGACTTTATCCACCGTATCCACTACCATACGGCAGATATTGACAACATTATAAGTATTGCACGTATATCTGATCTCGTCAATATTCATCTCCGATAAATCCATCACATCCTTAATCAACTTCAGCAAAAGGTCGGCATTCTGCTGAATGCTTTCACCACACTGCTGTTTCGTTTCTGCATCTATCTCTCCACAGTTCACCAGAATCCCCGAAAAGCCAACAATAGCATTCAAAGGAGTTCGCAACTCATGGCTCATATTAGAAAGAAACATGCTCTTTGATTGAATGGAGCGAGTGGTTTCTTCACGCACCACTTGTAACTTATTACGGGAAACGACCAACATCTTATTCTTCCGCCAAACCATATAAAAGATAGCAATACCACCCAACAGAATAATGGTGCAACAGATGATAGTCCATTTATACAATGAACTGTATACCGATTCATTTTCACTTTTTAGCTGATCGACCAAATAAGTGGTATGAAGATGTTCAATCTGACGTGTATAGCGTTGCATATCCAAGGAGTCTGTCAATTTCCTGACTTCGGTATACATATTACAAGCCTCGGTTATATTGTTCATTTTCTCAAGGAACACGGCTTTATCAATCATTACATTCCGATATTCATTTAAATTACCGCTCTTCCTTATCTCAACCAAATTAGAATCAACAAAAGCCAACGCGCTTTTATAATCCTGCTCCAGCTCATTATATTTAAACTTCACCCAATAATACCAACGTTTATAGAATGGATTGGTATCTTTTATCAAATCTAAACGATCCAAAAGAGCCAAAGCCTTTATCTTATCCTTCACCTCAATCTGATAGAGGGTTTCATAACATAGTGCATAATAATCATAGTACTCATTTGCCACAATCGAAGTATGCTGCAATTTTGAAAGCTTGTCTAAGTAAATATGCATAACGGCCGGTTCCCCCAACAGGTAAGAGACATGAATTATCTGTAAATATAGCCGCACAAGGACCGGGTCCGATTCATAAAGTTTCAGCCGGTTCTCTGCCTCAACAAACGCATCAAAAGCCTGTTTCATCTGATCCAAACTCATATACGTGCTGCCTATTGCCTGAAGTGATAATGCTATTCCTATAGTTGAATTCATTTTCTGCGCATGCTCGTACATAAGTTCCGCTTCATTAGTGGCAACTCCTATATCCCCTTTCAGACAGTAAGAATTTACCTTGATCTGGCCTATTCTGAAATAGTTCTCAAAATCTCCTGCTTTGGAAGCTTCTGACTCAAGTCGAGTGGATAAACGGATTATACTGTCTTCCGGAATTATGCTACTTAAGATAAAATTCTTACCGGATAATTGATAAAGAAGCTCTAACTCTGATGGGTATTTCATAGCATAAGCAGTCATGCTTCCTGAAATGAATAATAATAGAGTTAGTATTAAGTGTTTTATCATCTGTTTCTTTTGTTAGTGTGGTACAAGGGACAAATATAACTAAAAAAGAGACATGTGCAATTTACATAAATAGAAAAATAACCCTCATCCAGCATAATAAGTTGCTGTGATGAGGGTTACTCAAATATAAAAAGTATTCTGCTTACAGAATAGATTTTGCAATACCCATTTCCAATCCGCGAAGTTCTGCCAATCCGCGAAGACGGCCCAGGCAAGAATATCCCGGATTCGTTTTCTTTTTCAAGTCATCAATCATTTGATGTCCGTGGTCGGGACGCATAGCGATAGAGCATTTACGACGCTGTTGTAGAAGAATAAGGCTCTTCATTACGTTGTACATGTCTACATTTCCTTCCAAGTGATTAGCTTCGTAGAAGTTTCCTTCCTCGTCACGTTGTGTACTGCGCAAGTGTACGAAGTTCACACGGTCGCCAAAACGTTCCATCATACCTGCAAGGTCATTGTCGGCACGCACACCGAAAGAGCCTGTACACAAGCAGAGGCCATTAGATTCGTTAGGTACGGCTTCAATCAATTTCTTGAAATCCTCTTCCGTACTTAAAATACGAGGCAAACCTAAGATGGTATAAGGAGGATCGTCCGGATGAATCACCAGTTTCACTCCTACTTCATCGGCAACAGGAGCAATTTCTTTTAAGAAAAAAATCAGGTTGGAACGAAGTTTCTCTGCATCAATATCGTCATAACGATCTAATGCTTGCTGAAATTGTTCTACCGTGAAACTTTCTTCCGAACCCGGAAGTCCGGCAATCATATTACGAACCAACAATTTCTTGTCGTCTTCGCTCATCTGCTCAAAACGAGCTTTCGCTTTAGCTATTTCTTCCGGAGTATAGTCTTTTTCAGCATTTGGACGTTTCAAGATGAAAAGATCGAAAGCTACAAAAGCTGCTTTTTCAAAGCGGAGTGCTTTAGAGCCGTCCGGCATTGTATAGGCAAGATCTGTGCGGGTCCAGTCCAATACAGGCATGAAGTTATAAGTAACTACCATCACGCCACACTTCGCCAGATTACGGATACTTTCCTTATAGTTTTCGATGTATTTCATAAAGTCGCCCGTCTGTGTTTTGATATGCTCGTGTACAGGTACACTTTCTACCACAGACCATGTCAGACCCACTTCTTCAATCATTTGCTTACGCTTCATGATCTCTTCTACTGTCCACACTTCACCATTTGGAATGTGATGAAGAGCATTTACTATACCAGTAGCGCCTGCCTGCTTAATATCCCACAAGCTAACCGGGTCATTAGGACCATACCAGCGCCAAGTTTGTTCACATAAATACATATTATTCTTTCCTGATTACAAGTTACTAATTATGATTAAAAACAGAATGATATCATCCCAATATTAGATAGAGAATGCATCAAATCCACCGTCGATAACAGCTACTGTACCTGTTACGAAGTTAGAAGCATCGCTAATCAAATAATGGATTGTTCCATAAAGGTCTTCCGGTTCACCGAAACGGTTGAATGGAGTATGAGCGAGAATGGTCTTTGAACGATCGGTCAGAGAACCATCCGGATTAGTCAATAATGCACGATTCTGATCGGTCAGGAAGAATCCCGGAGCGATGGCATTTACACGCAGACCGTTACCGAATTTCAAAGCCAGTTCGCCAGCCATATATTTAGTAAAGTTGGCAATAGCTGCTTTTGCCGCACCATAACCTACCACACGGGTCAATGGACGAAGAGCCGATTCAGAACAGAAGTTTACAATAGAACCTTTCTTCTGTTCTACCATAATTTCAGCAAATACCATTGTAGGCAATACTGTACCGAAAAGGTTCAGATCCACCACTTTCTTGAATGCATCAATCTGCAAATCGAAGAAAGTCTTATCCGGAGCGATAGTTGCACCTGCCATGTTACCTCCGGCAGCGTTCAACAATACATCAATACGGCCATAAGCCTTCATGATTTCTACTTTGTTACCTTCCAGCACTTCCTTATCCATTACATCCGTGTAAAGGAACATAGCTTCATTTCCTTCGGCTTTGATACTGTCTACCAATGCTTTTCCTGCTTCTTCACCTCTGTCGAGCACAACTACTTTTGCACCTTCCTTTGCGAGATACACAGCAATACCTTTACCTAAAATACCAGCTCCACCGGTGATAACAACTACTTTGCCTTTTACGTTAAATAATTCATTCATGGTTCTTACAAATTTATATGTTTATAATTTATTGTTCAGATAATATTTCAGATTCTCTTTGAGAAGAATATCGATAGGCATCAAATTAACCTTTTCACTGCTCTGTTTGAACAACAGATGATTACACAATGATTTAATACCATCATATCCCTGACGCTCCGGACGCTGCGCAATCAATGCGGTTATGACACCTTCGGAAAGCAACTGTGTATTTCTCCCGATAAGGTCATAACCAACCAATTTAACAGACTGCATTCCTCTCGCTTTCAGGTAATTCCCTAAAATATAACAAGTTGAATTGAAGATAACAGCCCCATTTATATTTGGATTAGCTTCAAATATTTCATCCAGTTTCATGAAGTTATACACTGAATCATTTATTTTCAACTCCACTTCATGCAGATTTCCATTGAATCCTGTTTGCGTGAGATAATGGCAGAAACCTTCCCGCCTGTTCTTTCCCTGATTAGAGTCATTCTTCCCACTATGAATAATTCGCGCCATCAATATATCGGAAGACGAAGAAAGCCGGTCCATCAACAATCTGGCAGCAATCACTCCGGCATCATAAGACTCCGTTCCGAAATAAGCCAGTTGATGTTGCCCTCCAATGTTGGAGTCAACATACACGTAAGGTATTTCATTCCTGTCAAGTTCCTGCGAAAGCCGGATAACAGAATCCGTAAACAAAGTCGCAATCAATACACCATCCACTTTCTCATTCAGCAGATTACGGATGATATCATCAAAAGTCTTGTTATTATATTGATCGAAAAAGAGTTTGGTAATGGTGATGTTATACGATTCCATTTCCGACGCTGCTTTATCTATGCCTTCCGAAATAGCTTCCCAATACTCTCCCTGAACAAAAGAAGGAGTAATCGCAAGAAGATGATATTGCTTTTTGGAGGCCGCCAATGAACGTGCCATCAGATTGGGCTGGTAATGTACCATCTCCAGAATCGCCTGTACCTTTTTCCTGTTTTCTTCAGATACCCTGCCACGATTATGTATTACACGATCTACCGTGCCAACAGAGACTCCTGCCATCTTGGCAATGTCTACAATCCGAATATTTGAAAACTCTTTATCCATCTATTGATAAGTATCTTGTTTTTCATCGGCAAAAGTAAAATGAATTATTGAATTAAGCAATAGTGTGTGCGCACACACATAACACACAATAAAGAACATACTACTAATAATCAGCAAGTTAACCACAACAGCAAGGAAGTATACATGTTGTTAAACATAAGAAAAAGTAAAGATAGTATAGAGAAAAAAGCACTTATCAGATGAGAAACCAGAGGAAAAGTAGCTTTTGATTCTTGAAGGAAGTGAAAATAATGGAGAAGATACACCAATATGTGTTCGTGCACACATCATTCAGATAGTGACTGATAAGGCTAGAAATAAAAGATTAAACGTATATAAAATAAAACAGGTAACCGATTCTATTTAAATCGATTACCCGTTTTGGAGTTCTTATTTCCCCCACTTATCTTTTGCTTTTCCAGCCACTTTATCGGCTTCATCTGCTACTTTATCAGCAATTTCCGCACCGGCTTCTACTGCTTTAAGTCCAAGATCCACTGCTTTTCTTTCAGCATGAGCAGCAGCTATTTCAGCATCACGACCTATGCGATGAATAGCATTATAAATTTCACTTTCTAATTGTTTTGCTTTTGCTGTACGTGAAAGACGATAAGCTACTGCGCCAAGGATTGACCCAATTCCGAGTCCAATCCAGAAATTTCCATGTCTACATTCCATAATCAAGTTCTGTTTTTAGGATTAAAAATAAATTATATAAATATCTATTTAGATTTCGAGAATAAAGAAGCAATCCACAATACAAGGATAGCTCCTACGGTGGAAGTTATCAAACTTCCGATCAGTCCTGAAGCTGCCAGTCCGAAAAGGGCAAACACCCAACCGCCCAGTACACCTCCAAGAATACCAAGTAATAAATTTATAACAAGACCAAAACCTCCGCCGCGCATTATTTTACCTGCGAGGAATCCAGCCACAATACCAATAATGATATACCATATAAAGCCCATATAATCCTCCTTTTTTATTTAACAACAGTAGGTATGAAGAATAGTTCAGTCACTCAAAACTGAATTAACGACAATTTACAATCCTTAGTCTTAGAGCTTTATTCCTATCATATTGAATTAATCACAGCAAATATATATTGAGAAACGGGAAGTTTCCGTACCTTTGCAGCCGATTTTTCAGGAACACTTCAATAGTAAATAGGTATTATGGTACAGAATCAGGAACAACCCGTAGGAAAAATTACATTTTCCATTTTGATTGCATTGAGTCTTTCGCATTGCCTCAACGATCTTTTACAGTCGGTGCTATCAGCATCTTATCCTTTATTTAAAGATGATTTAGGACTTAGTTTCGCGCAAATCGGACTTATCACACTAGTTTATCAACTTTCCGCTTCAGTTTTTCAACCGATTACCGGAATTTTCTTTGATAAGCATCCCGTCGCATGGTCATTGCCTATCGGAATGAGCTTTACACTGATTGGTTTGATAAACTTAGCATTCTCTGATAATCTATACTGGATATTAGCCTCCGTATTCTTAATCGGAATTGGCTCTTCCGTACTGCATCCGGAAGCCTCCCGCATCACGTTCCTTGCCTCCGGCGGAAAACGTGGACTGGCACAATCACTCTTTCAGGTAGGTGGTAACTTCGGAGGTTCATTAGGCCCTTTGCTGGTTGCTCTGTTGGTGGCTCCTTATGGCAGGCAACATCTCATCGTATTTGCATTTGTGGCTTTAGCTGCTATCGGAGTGATGTACCCAATTTGCAAATGGTATAAATCATATCTAAACCGGATGAAAGCACAGACTGTCAGTGTCAGAAAACCTGTTCATCTTCCTTTGCCTATGGATAAGACAGCCCTTTCAATCGCGATATTGCTGATTCTGATTTTCTCCAAATATATTTATATGGCAAGTCTCACCAGTTATTATACTTTCTACCTGATTCATAAATTCAATGTAAGTGTACAAGATTCGCAGCTATATTTATTTATTTTCCTGGTAGCTACTGCTATCGGAACATTAATTGGCGGACCTGTCGGTGACCGTATCGGTCGGAAGTATGTGATTTGGGCTTCTATTTTAGGAGCTGCCCCATTTAGCTTACTAATGCCACATGCCAATCTGCTGTGGACTATTATCCTTAGCTTCTGTGTGGGATTGATGCTTTCTTCCGCTTTTCCTGCCATATTGCTTTATGCACAGGAGTTGCTTCCTACCAAACTTGGATTGATATCCGGTTTGTTCTTTGGATTTGCTTTCGGAGTGGCCGGCGTAGCATCTGCCGTACTTGGCAATTTAGCGGATAAAACGAGCATTGAATATGTATATAACATCTGTGCTTATATGCCGCTGCTGGGATTAGTCACGTTCTTTTTGCCTAATTTAAAGAAGCAGAAAATATAAATAAAGCTCTTTATAAAAAAGAAAGAAAACGACCGGTATGCATCGTCACAACGTATACCGGTCACAAGTTAAGGTCAAAGTCAAAAATTAAGAGAGCTATTTATATGTTAGGGTTAGCGTTTATTTCTTTCTGGGGAATAGCATACAAATAATAGGTGCTATTTACTGTAAACGGTTTACCGTTCGGGAAGTTAAGGAACCAATGTCCCAGAGGATTTCGTTTTTCAAAGCTACCACCCTCCTGCCAACAATCGACTTCTGTCTTCTGCATTTCATCAGATAAAGCAGTACGTACTACGGAACCCTGTGTACGAAGTATATCTGTAATACCGAATCCCTCTCCCCAAAGTTCGCGGCGACGTTCCATCAGAATCTCATTAAGAACATCTTCCTGCGACTTCCCTGTCACGTCATAATCTCCCACTCCACGGGCATTGCGCAACGTATTCAATGGAATGACAGCCTGATTCAAAGCTACTCCATCACGAACTTTCGCCTCCGCTTCTATCAAATACATTTCAGAAGCACGCATCAAGACCAGATCAGCTGTATCATCTGCACGCATGTGGAATTTCTTATATCCCAGATACCCTTCACGCATCCACTGAAACAAAGGCAAACGAATGTCACCCTCAATAAAGGTATCTTTTAGATGAGGATCGGCCATAAAGCTACTATAAGCTCCGACGTATGTTGCATCCAGATAATAGAAGTTGTAGCTGGCATCCGATTGAGAAGGTATTTGAGGAAATCCCCATATCCATTCTTTATTGGAAATATTATTGAAGCCTTCGTATTCGGCTGTCGTTGTCATCAACGCATATCCTGTACGTGCGGCTTCAGCTACTTTCGCTGCTTCTTCCCACTGCCCTGTCAACAGATAAGCACGAGCCAAGAGGCCATCCACCACGGCAACATTCGGTTTGAATTTTTGGTTATCACCACTCCTTACATAGTTCTTCAAATAATCCTGTGCCAGGTTCAGATCATCAAAAATACGCTGATAAACCTGTGCCACCGTTGATTTTCCTTTCGGAACTGTCGAACTATTACTCGGTTCGGTATATATAGGAACACATGGAGCATCTTTATCTTTCAGATAAGTGAATTGATAATGCTGCACCAAGTGTAAATAACAGAAAGCACGCAACGCCAATGCCTGTCCCTGCGCCTGTCGGAGCTCCTCCGAATCTCCCTGAATGGAAATGGCAGTATTACAGTTATCGATCGTTTTATATATCAGATACCAAGCAAATTCTGTTCTATTGTTTGAAGGTAACGCTATATCGTTAAACTGATACGAAGAGTTGAAACCGTATTTCGGACGGGAAACAATATCACTTGCCATCATGTCATCCAGACACTGAAGCGCCCGATAACCGATATTGGCATAAGTACTTGAATAATCAAACAGATTATACCATGCACCATTCACAAGTGCCGCTGCATTTTCAGGCACAGGTACTTTTTCTGAACTTACCGCATCCGTTGGGTCCGTATCCAAAAAACTGCTGCTACAACTCGTTGCCAGGAAAAGTCCGGCAACTGCGGCAAGAATGGATTTAATTTTTATTTTTCTCATAATTTAGTCTGAATTTAGAAAGAAACGTTGATACCTCCGGAGATCGTTCGCATAGCCGGATAACGATAATAAGTGATACCGGTAATTCCCTGTTCAGGGTCTAGTCCCTGATTCCGGTGAATGGTAAACAGATTATCTCCTTGTACATATACCTGCACACTACTCAATGATAACTTACTAATCCATTGTTTGGGTAAGTTATAGGAAAGAGTCAGGTTTTTCAATCGCATATACGAATTATTCTGCAAGAAACGGGTAGAAGCCGAGTTCCAGTTATTAGTGGTAGTACTCAAAGCGGGAACATCTGTATTACGATTGTCGGGAGTCCATCTTTTTAGAATCTCCGTCGACCAGTCGCGTCCTTCCAGACTTCCATTATGCAGAATCATTGTAATATCACGATTGTAGATATATCCACCGATACTATAAGCAAAGATGGCAGAAAGATCAAATCCTTTCCAGGAAAGAGAGGTATTGAATCCACCATACACTTTCGGGAGAGAAGATTTATTGACGTAATAATAGTCAGCCGAACCGTAATCGTTTGTTGTGACACGTTTTCCGGTCGGATTGTGATTTTCATCTTCTTCATCCATATACCACAACGGATCTCCATTCTCCGGATCTACTCCCGCCCACTCTATCATATAGAAATCATAAACAGAACGGCCTACCTGCAACTTGTTCACACCACTTTGCGGCATATCTTTCAAAGGAAGATCCGTCACCTTATTCTTATAATGTGTCAGATTCATCCCCAGTTTCCATACCCAACCATTCTGATTGATAATTGTTCCGTTCAACACCATTTCTATACCTGTATTCTTCAAGGCTCCTACATTCTCGTCAATAGAACCATATCCCAGAGAAGGAGCTATCGGACGTGAGTAAAGCAAATCTTTCGAACGACGTGTAAAGAAGTCAAACGAACCGGAAAAACGGTTGTTGAACAGGGAGAAGTCGATACCCACGTTAAAGTTGAGGTTCGTTTCCCATTTCAGGTTCGGGGTCGCCATACGGTCGGACACTAACGCATTTTCTCCCAGATTGGAAACAATGGTATAAAGCCCTTTACTCGCATAATACGTACCCAAGTTATCGTTTCCCTGTGCACCATAGCTCATTTTCAGAGTTAGGGCAGACAACCAGTCGGAAGTGCTTGCCATAAACTCTTCCCGGTCGATACGCCAGGAAGTACCCAGCGACCAGAAATTTCCCCAACGGGTTTCGGGCGCAAAGCGTGAAGAACCGTCGCGACGATAAGATGCCGAGAAGAAATATTTATTTTGATAATCATATAACGCTTGAGTCAGATAACCCACCAATGCATAGTCAATACGATATCCCGAACCTCCGGTCAGCTGTGAGCCGACTACCAATTCCGGCATATCAGGCTGCGCCATTTTGGAACGTGATGCTGTCAGTTCATCGTAACGGTAAGAATAGGCTTCCACACCGGCAAGGACATTAAAATGATGTTCACCGATTGTCTTGTCATACGTAGCGATATTGTTCCACGTCCAAGAGAAAGTGCGGGTATTCATTCGGCTGACGCCGCCTCCGTTCTCTTTAGCCGGACCTAACTTCGGATTCGTATAATCCAGCGTATTATAATTAATCAAGTCAAAGTTGAAACTTGTCTTGAATTTCAGTCCTTCAATAATCGTAGCTTCCAGAAAAGTACGACCGGAGACTTCATCTTTCATTCGTTCCGATTTATCCAAAGGCAAAGTAGCCGGAAGGTTCCAGTTTGCCATCGAACCGGAAGGACGATAAGAACCGAAGTCATAAATACGATCTCCACTCTCATCCAATTTGTAGCTACCATCCGTATTCATTTCATAAATAGGATAAAATCCCGGCATGGTACGTCCTGCGGTAATCACATTACTGGTTTTGGAGTCGGAAGAAACCGGATAATTCTGCATGGAATGTGCGAAACTCAAGTTGACGCCTCCCTTCAACCAGGAAGTCATCTCGCTGGTGATATTGGAACGAAGATTGAAACGCTGGTAACCGGATTCGAGTGCAATACCTTTATCATTCAGGTATCCGGCAGAAAAGAAATACTGATTCGCTTTTCCACCTCCGGAAACACTTAGATTTAACTCTGTGCGAAGTGCCTGTTGCTCCATGGCGTCACTCCAGTCAGAATTCCATAACGGACGGGCACCTGCCACCAGCTTTCCATCTGTACCGACCGGTTGCGCATATTGAGGACCATAGGGGTTCGGGCCACCTCCCATTAATTTCGTTACCAAGTCTTTGGATGCTTGCGTCGCGGCAGTTGCCGGAGTATAATCCGCACTCTTGGCATACTGATTGCGAAGTGCTTCCCAATATAATTCGAAGTATTGGTCGGTACTGACACGATCATAATCGCGTACGGCACGGTTGGAACCTCCTAACGAAGCTTTCACCTTTACTGTTGCTTTGGTATTCTGGTCTCCCTGCTTGGTCGTGATAATAATCACGCCGTTTGCACCACGGGAACCATACAAAGCAGCAGAGGCCGCATCTTTCAATACTGTCATCGAAGATATGTCATCCGGATTGATAGAGTTCACACTACCATCGAACGGGACACCGTCCACTACATAAAGCGGAGCGCTGGAAGCGTTGATAGACCCGATACCACGAATACGGATTTCCGCATCCGTACCCGGCTGGCCGCTTGCCGCACTCGCCTGTACTCCGGATACCGTACCCTCCAATACACGTGATATGCTGGAAGTCTGTAACTTTTCAATCTCACCAGCTTTCATCGTCGAAGCTGCTCCGGTAAAACTATACTTTTTAGCGGTAGCATAAGCTACCACCATTACTTCTTCCAGTTCCTTACTTTCCGATTCCAACGTGACGTTAATCACACTCCGGTTATTCACCGGTTGTTCCACCGTTCTCATTCCTACAAAACGGAACACTAAAGCGCCGGTCGCAGGAATCTCAATCGAATACTTTCCATCAATATCGGTAATGGTGCCGGAAGATGCTCCTTTCAATTGTACGGAGACACCAGGCAAAGGTTCTCCTTCAGAAGTCACTGTGCCTGTCACGCGTTTCTCCTGCTGTGCTTCCGCATATACTATATTTCCTGCAAAAAGCAGAAGAGACACGACTAATAAACGTAAATAGATTCTCATAATTTTGTGGCTTAAGATTTATTTGCTTGTTGTAACTAACAGTATATTGAACTTTTTTGTTTAGGAAACGAAACATTTTTTAGAAGATTGCTAGTATAAATCAACGAAAGGTAGTACATTCGTGAAACAAAAAATATCTATACCAACAAAGAACCACATGGGGAAACGGGTTATTCTATATCTTTTTCTGTTATTTTCACTGTCCTTACAGGCACAGACTGAAGAGAAAGTCTCTTTAGGCAACGATAGTACAGAAGTAGATTCCACAGCAACCGCCAAGCCAAGTGCTTTTAAAAGAGCGATCAAGAAGTTTATGAACTTCAGTGATTTCGATACGCTCTATATCAGTCCCAACCGTTATAACTATGCGCTGATGGTTACTCATTTCAGCAACTTTGAGTATTATTCTATCACCAGTGAATTGCCGCAGCCACAGAAACTTAGTTTTTCTCCCAACCCGCACAACAAGATAGGATTGTATTTCGGCTGGCGATGGATTTTCCTGGGATGGTCTGTAGATGTAAACGATATTTTCAAAAAAGGCAACCGAAAGAACAGAGGAACAGAATTCGATCTTAGCCTATACAGTTCCAAACTGGGGGTGGATATCTTCTATCGCCGCACCGGTAATGATTACAAAATACATAAAATCAGAGGATTTTCAGACGATATCCCCTCCAACTATTCCGAAGATTTCAGCGGAATAAAGGTAGATATCAAAGGACTGAATCTATATTATATCTTCAATAACCGTAAATTCTCTTACCCTGCCGCATTTAGTCAGTCCACCAATCAACGACGCAATGCAGGTACATTTATTGCAGGTTTTTCCATTTCAAAGCATCATCTCGACTTCGACTATACAGCACTTCCGGGATTTATCCAGGAGGCGATGAATCCTGCCATGAAAGTCAAGAATATTAAATACACCAATGCCAACATCAGTTTCGGCTACGCCTACAACTGGGTCTTTGCCCGCAACTGTCTGGCATGCCTGTCTCTCACCCCTGCCATTGCCTACAAAGCTTCCGATGTGGACGCAGAAACGAATGAAGCAAAAGCATGGTACGGTAAATTCAATCTGGATTTTCTGGTTCGGGCAGGGATTGTCTACAACACTGGCAAGTATTACGTAGGTACTTCTTTTGTTGGAAAAAACTACAATTATCATCGCAACAATTTCTCTGTCGACAATGGATTCGGTACTCTCCAAATATATGCCGGATTCAACTTCAACACCCGCAAAGAATACAGGAAAAAGAAATAATTCCACAGAAACTAGAAATCATCAACTTGCTTGCTTATCCAAAGAATCTTTGTACATTTGCCACGTTCTAACGAACAAAAGTAAAAAAATCAATGAAGCAACAACGCCACATACAGACCACACGCACTCTTCTTTCCCGCTTTCGCTACTGGGGAAGAAAGAACTATGCTGCCTTTGCAAGTATGGGACGTGAATTCCAAATCGGTCATCTGCATATCAATGTTGTGGACGTTGCTCTTCGTAAGCAGAATGCTGCACAAACTATCCCTTATCATACATTTATGACACTTCAGGAAATCAAAGACCAAGTGTTGGCGGGTATCGACATATCACCCGACCAAGCTGCTTGGCTAGCCAACATGGCTGACAGCGAGGCGCTTTATGCCGCCGCGCATGAGATTACCGTCGCGCGTGCTTCGCACGAGTTCGACATGTGTTCCATCATCAACGCCAAGTCCGGCCGATGTCCGGAAAACTGCAAATGGTGTGCACAATCCTCCCACTACCAGACTAAAGCCGAGATTTACGATCTCCTTCCCGCTGAAGAATGTCTTCGACAGGCCCAATACAACGAAGCCCAGGACGTCAACCGATTCTCCCTCGTTACCAGCGGACGAAAACCATCTCCCAAACAGATTACTCAACTTTGCGATACAGTCCACTATATGCGTCGACATTCGTCGATTCAACTTTGTGCTTCTCTGGGACTGCTCAATGAAGAAGAATTGCGTTCCCTGCATGAAGCGGGAATCACCCGTTATCACTGTAATCTGGAAACTGCCCCGTCCTATTTTTCCAAACTCTGCTCTACGCATACGCAAGAACAGAAACTGGCTACTCTCGATGCAGCCCGTCGCGTAGGCATGGATATCTGTTGCGGAGGTATCATCGGCATGGGAGAAACGATGGAACAACGGATTGAATTTGCTTTCACATTGGCAGAACTGAATGTTCAATCCATACCTATCAACCTGCTTAGTCCGATTCCGGGAACTCCACTGGAAAACGAGCAGCCTCTAAGCGAAGAAGAAATACTTAAAACCATCGCACTCTTTCGTTTTATCAATCCGACCGCTTTTCTGCGTTTTGCCGGAGGACGTTCACAACTTTCTTCCGAAGCGATGCACAAGGCATTATATATCGGAATTAACTCGGCTATCGTAGGCGACCTATTGACAACACTCGGCTCCAAAGTATCGGAAGACAAAAAGATGATTCAGGAAGAAGGCTATCATTTCGCCGATTCCCAATTTGATCGCGAGCACATCTGGCATCCGTACACTTCGACTACCGATCCGCTTCCTGTATATAAAGTGAAACGGGCAGACGGCGCTACCATTACCCTCGAAGACGGACAAACGCTCATTGACGGAATGTCTTCCTGGTGGTGTGCAGTGCATGGATATAATCATCCGGTATTGAATCAGGCGGCAAAAGAACAATTAGATAAAATGTCTCATGTCATGTTCGGGGGACTGACGCATGATCCGGCCATTGAATTGGGGAAATTGTTATTGCCTTTGGTTCCTTCCTCCATGCAGAAAATATTCTATGCAGATTCCGGTTCGGTAGCCGTAGAAGTGGCACTGAAAATGGCTGTACAATATTGGTATGCAGCAGGAAAACCGGAAAAGAACAATTTTGTGACTATCCGTTCCGGCTATCACGGTGATACGTGGAATGCCATGTCTGTATGTGATCCGGTGACGGGTATGCACAGTCTTTTCGGTTCGGCATTGCCTGTACGTTATTTTGTCCCGTCCCCCACTTCCCGGTTCGACGGAGAATGGAATCCGGAAGATATACTACCTCTACAAGAGATGATTGAAAAACATTCAAAAGAGTTGGCGGCGCTTATCCTGGAACCGGTGGTACAGGGAGCAGGCGGAATGTGGTTCTATCATCCGCAGTACCTGCGTGAAGCTGAAAAGCTTTGCCGGAAGCACGATGTTCTTCTTATCTTCGACGAAATAGCAACAGGATTCGGACGAACCGGTAAACTTTTTGCTTGGGAACATGCCGGAGTAGAACCGGATATAATGTGTATCGGTAAAGCACTGACCGGAGGATATATGACACTTTCTGCTGTATTGACCAGCAACCGGATAGCAGATACAATCTCTAACCACGCACCGGGAGCTTTTATGCACGGACCTACATTTATGGGGAATCCACTTGCGTGTGCAGTGGCTTGCGCTTCCGTTCGCCTGCTGCTCGAATCCGGTTGGCAAGAGAATGTGAAGCGAATCGAAACTCAACTGAAAGAAGAACTGGCTCCTGCACAGGAATTTCCGGAAGTGGCTGATGTACGAATACTCGGAGCCATCGGAGTCATTGAGATGAAACGTCCGGTAAATATGGCCTATATGCAACGAAGATTTGTGGAAGAAAGAATCTGGGTACGTCCCTTTGGCAAGCTGGTATATCTGATGCCGCCTTTCATCATCACTTCGGAACAATTAAGCGAACTGACTTCCGGCTTACTTAAAGTTATTCAAAAAAGATGACAGATAAGAAGAATATTACCAGATTTTCACCCAAGAATCTGTTCCTCGGTGAGCAAAAGGGTGTTCCTCGGTGAGGAACGGGCCTTTCCTCACCGAGGAAGGATGCCTTGGTCGGTGAGAAACTTTCGGGATACTTCTTTAGACAATAAACATCTTATAGACAACTGATTACGCTTTCAACCATCCATATATCGAATACTTATTACTTAAAACAATAATTCATGACATTAGAACATATAAACCAGGAACTCCAGACCTTGAAAGAGAAAAAGAACTACCGTTCTCTCCCACCGCTTATTCACGAAGGACGAGATGTTCTGCTGAACGGACAACGAATGTTGAACCTATCTTCTAATGATTATCTCGGGCTGTCCAATGACATTTCATTGAGGAAGGAATTCTTAAAAACACTCACCCCTGAAACATTCCTGCCTACTTCCTCCTCTTCCCGGTTACTGACCGGCAATTTTAGTGACTATCAGAAGTTGGAGCAACAGCTAGCCACGATGTTCGGAACGGAAAGTGCACTTATATTCAATAGTGGTTATCATGCCAATACAGGAATACTTCCTGCCATTTGCAATACTCACACACTGATTCTTGCCGACAAGCTAGTGCATGCAAGCCTGATAGACGGAATTAAATTATCATCAGCTAAATGTATTCGGTATCGTCACAATGATATTTCCCAGTTGCAACGACTGATTGCTGAAAATCATAACGCTTATGAGCAGCTTATTATTGTTACCGAAAGTATCTTCAGCATGGATGGCGATGAAGCTGATCTTCCCGCTCTCATTCAACTCAAAAAGAGTTATTCCCATGTTCTTCTTTATGTAGATGAGGCTCATGCTTTTGGTGTACGGGGAGAAAAGGGATTAGGATGTGCTGAAGAACAGGACTGTATCAATGATATAGACTTTCTGGTAGGAACATTTGGAAAAGCCATTGCTTCGGCAGGAGCTTATATCGTCTGCCGACAACTCATTCGGGAATATCTTATCAATAAAATGCGTACGTTTATATTCACCACTGCCCTTCCTCCTATCAATATCCAGTGGACTTCATGGGTGTTAGAACACCTTTCAGCTTTACAACATAAGAGAACTCACCTGCTACAAATCAGTGAAAAGCTAAAGGTAACCCTTACAGACAAAGGATATAATTGCCCATCGGTGAGCCATATTGTACCTATGATTATAGGAGCCAGTGAAGATACCATATTAAAAGCAGAAGAACTCCAACGCAAAGGATTCTATGCGTTGCCCGTCCGTCCGCCTACCGTACCCGACGGAACTTCACGCATCCGCTTCTCACTGACAGCGGACATCACAGAACATGAAATTGACCAACTCATCAAACTGATAAACGAATGAAGCAGCATTTTATCATAAAGAATAATCAGAAGCATCTATTGCTTTTCTTCGCCGGTTGGGGAATGGATGCAACTCCTTTCCTGACCATTCATCCTGCTAATAAGGACTGGATGATTTGCTATGACTACCGTTCATTAACATTTGATGCCAGTTTATTGGAAACCTATTCCCAGATTACACTCATCGCCTGGTCGATGGGAGTCTGGGCAGCTTCTCAACTCATAAGGCAGTATCCACATCTGCCTGTTTCCCAAAGTATCGCCATCAACGGTACCCTCTATCCCATACATGAAACCAAAGGTATTGCTCCCTCTATTTTCGATGGTACACTCCAAGGATTGAACGAACAAACCTTGCAGAAATTTCAAAGAAGAATGTGTGGTTCAATAGCTGACTATAAAGCTTTTCAAACCGTATCCCCCCAACGTCCGGTTGAAGAACTTAAAGAAGAACTTGCCGCCATACAACAACAATATTTATCATTGCCTCCCTCTGATTTTAAATGGCAAAAAGCTATCATAGGAAAAGGCGACCGCATTTTCCTCCCGGATAACCAATATTTGGCATGGGAAAACCAAGTGGACTCTCTTGAACAAGTGGAAGCGGCACATTACCAACAGGAGCTTTTTAATACAATACTCATGTAGCCGGATACTGATGCATCCATTATTTTAGAATAAAGTAATTATCATACCATCAGTATATCAGCATATTAAATAAAGATTGATTATGAATAAACGACTAATCGCAGAACGTTTTTCAAAAGCTATCACTACCTATCCGAGGGAAGCAAACGTGCAACGGCAAATAGCAGATAAAATGATTCATCTGCTTGCGAAACATATATCTTCTCCCTGCTCGAAAGTGATTGAATTTGGTTGCGGAACCGGTATTTACTCCCGTATGCTGCTCCAAACCCTCCGTCCGGAAGAGTTATTACTCAATGACCTTTGCCCCGATATGAAATATTGCTGCGAAGACTTATTAAAGAAGAAGCAAGTTTCTTTTCTTCCGGGAGATGCCGAGACAGTCTCTTTCCCCGCCGAAAGCACACTGATTACTTCCTGCTCCGCCCTGCAATGGTTCGAGTCACCGGAAAACTTCTTCGAAAGGTGTAATACCCTGCTCGATAATCAGGGTTATTTCGCTTTTAGCACTTTTGGAAAAGAAAACATGAAAGAAATACGTGAACTTACCGGCAACGGACTTCCTTATCGTTCACGGGAAGAGCTTGAAGTAGCTTTGTCACCCCATTTTGACATACTATATTCAGAAGAAGAGCTTATCCCGCTTTCGTTCGAGGACCCGATAAAAGTGCTATATCATTTGAAGCAAACCGGAGTCAATGGTTTATCAACACAATCCTCTCCTGCCGGAAAACAAGAGAACGATTTGTGTTCATCAGACGACAATTCAAAAAATAATTCTAAGAACAATCTTCCCCAACAGCAGTGGACTCGTCGTGACTTGCAACTCTTCTGTGAACGTTACACGCAGGAATTTACTCTGGGCACTTCTGTGTCCTTAACATATCACCCTATTTATATCATCGCAAAAAAGAAAAAAGTATGAAACAGAATGTATATTTCGTAAGCGGCATCGATACGGATGCCGGAAAGAGCTATGCCACCGGCTTTCTAGCCCGTGAATGGAACAAGAACGGTCATCGCACCATCACCCAGAAATTTATTCAAACGGGAAATGTAGGTCATTCCGAAGATATTGACCTACACCGGCAAATCATGGGAATCCCTTTCACCAAAGAAGACCAAGAGGGGCTAACCATGCCGGAGATTTTTTCTTATCCCGCCTCTCCGCATCTTGCTTCCCAGCTGGATAACCGTCCCATCGACTTTAATAAAATAAAACGTGCAACCGAAGAATTGAGTGAACGGTATGACTCTGTTTTACTCGAAGGAGCAGGCGGCCTTATGGTTCCTCTGACAACTGAACTGTTAACCATTGACTACATCGTCCAAGAAAAATATCCGCTTATCTTTGTTACTTCGGGCAAACTGGGGAGTATCAATCATACCCTGCTTAGTCTCGAAGCAATACAAAAACGCGGCATTGTACTAGATACCGTATTATATAATTTATATCCTACCGTAGAAGACAAGACGATTCAGAATGATACAATGGAATTTATCCGAACCTGGCTGAAAAAGTATTTTCCGGAAACGAAGTTTATACTGGTTCCGGAAATAAAAAAGAATCTATAGAAAAGTAATCACCGACTACTTTCACTCAACAACAATCGTACTCTTGTGTGGATTATGGCTATCATAAGTAACTTTCACCGGATACATATAGCCATAATCCTTTTTTTAAACAGTAGTCGAATATTTATCTAAAGCCTTTCTCAATGTTCTTTCCGAAATCGGTTTGGTCACAAAGTCATTACAACCCATCTCCAAAGCCAATTCTTTATCCGCCTCAAAAGCATAAGCCGTCAAAGCAATGATCGGAATTTCTTTAGAATAAGAACGGATAATATGGGTTGCTTCCAGTCCATCCATACGCGGCATTTTTACATCCATCAGGATTAAGTCCGGTTGGTACTGCTTATACATTTCGATAGCTTCCACTCCGTCTTTAGCCCAAAGCAAGGTATATTCCCTGCCAATCAGATTCTTCAGCAGGATAAAATTGCTCTCTACATCTTCTGCTACCAGAATCTTCTTAATCTGTTGTACACGATTGACAGTATTTTCTTTAGATTCCACCTTTGTCTCTTTGAAGAATTTACCGAGTTCTCCGGTTTCTTCATAAGGAATTGTGAAGTAGAAGGTAGAGCCTTTACCCAGTTCGGAAGTCACCCCGATTTCTCCACCAATCTTTTCGATAATCATTTGACAGATAGAGAGCCCTAATCCTGTCCCTTGCGCAAAAGAGTTCAGTTTGACAAAACGTTCGAAGATACGATCCACCTTTTCCGGTTCTATTCCTGTATCTTTCACATACACACGAATAGCTTTATCCATCCGTTCAAAGCCAAATCGAATTTCCCCCTCATAGGTAAACTTACTCGCATTAGTCAGGAAATTCGTTATCACCTGCATGATGCGGTTCTGATCTCCCTCAATGAGCAAATCCTCCTCTTCATTGTCCAAAACAAGAGTTACCCCTTCTTTCACACGTTCTTTATGAACAGTATAAATTGTCCGGCAAACCTCTCCCAGATTCATTGGACGTTTGATATATTCGAGTGTTCCGGCCTCTATCTTCGATAAATCCAGAATATCATTAATCAATTGCAACAAGATATCCGAATTCTGATTGATAATACCCGAATAGAGCTTTTTCTCTTCAGCAGTTTCGGCAGAAGGCAATAATTGGGAGAATCCTACAATAGCATTCAACGGAGTCCGGATCTCATGGCTCATGTTAGCAAGAAAAGCACTTTTCAATCTGCCGGATTGCTCCGCTTTAATCCTTGCCTTGATTAGTTCCTGCTCAATATTCTGAAGATTAGTAATATCCCACGAAATGAAATCATTGTCATATTGATTACACAAAGGTACTTTTATATAATGAACGCATCATGCGTGGAAACTGTTAGCATTTATGCCTTAAAACATCTTTATCCATTTATTTAGGGAGCTTTTTTTGCAGGTTGCGACAACAAACTTCCATGCTTTTCTGTTTATCGCTTATCATTTTTAATAAAACCTATACCCTAACAAAATGAGAACAATTAAAATCTTATTAGCAGCCGGTTTCCTGCTCGTGTTCGGTACAAGCATCCATGCACAGGTACAACGGAATGAAACCTATCTACCCAAATTTACCATCAAGACCAATGCTCTCTATTGGGCAACTTCCACTCCTAACTTAGGAATAGAAGTTGGACTGGCAAAGAAACTGACGCTCGACATATCCGGTAACTACAATCCATGGAAGTTCGGTGATGACCGTCAAATCAAACACTGACTCATCCAGCCGGAATTGCGCTATTGGCTCTGCGAGCGTTTCAACGGAAGTTTCTTCGGTTTGCACGGACATTACGGAGAAATGAATGTCAGCAATCTGAATATATTCGGAATGGGACACGACCGTTACGATGGTAATCTGTACGGAGCAGGTATTTCCTACGGTTACCAATGGCTCATAAGCAGACGCTGGAGTATGGAAGCTACCATCGGAGTGGGATATGCCCGCTTGGAATACGATAAATATGCTCGTGATTGTAAATGTGAAAAGCTGGGACATAACACCCGCAATTATTTTGGTCCGACTAAAATCGGTCTTAGCTTCATTTATGTCATCAAATAATCGAACTCTCTAAAACTTACAATGATGAAAAGAAAACTTATTTATCTATTTATAGCCTTCGCAGCCGCCATCTTACCGGCTCATGCACAAAAATTCCTGAACGATGCGCTCACTCTCTCGAACGTATCTTTATGGCAACAAGGTAACTCTCTCTATGTGGGTATGACTTTCGATATGAAGAACCTGACGATAGGTTCCGCACGAAGCTTAAGCCTGATCCCACTACTGACAGATGGGCAACATAACATTCCTCTTCAGGAAATCATCGTCAATGGCAAAAGACGCGAAAAAGCATATATCCGCGGGTTAGCAATCACCAAACAAGAACCAACTGCTATCATCGTTCCTTATAATAAAAGGGAAACTTTCAATTATACCCAGGTGATTCCTTACAAACCCTGGATGGCTAATGCCAGTTTGCAACTGGTAGAAAATCTATGCGGATGCGGCAATTATCAGGAAATGAACGCACAGGAACTGATTACCAATGATGTATCTACCGAAGCCAAGCGTTTAAGCGCCATGTCTCCTATCATTGCTTATATCCAGCCAACCGTAGAAGTGGTTAAGAACCGTAGCGAACAATATGAAGCTCATCTGGATTTCCCGGTCAACAAATCGGTGATTCTTACCGATTTCATAAACAATCATGCTGAATTGGTGAATATCCATGCCATGTTTGACAAAATACAGAATGACCGGAACCTGACCGTGAAAGGTATCAGTATCGAAGGTTTCGCCTCACCGGAAGGACCTCTTGCTTTCAATGAGCAACTTTCTAAAAAACGTGCGGAGGCTTTGAAAGATTATTTGGTCAAGAATGAAAAAGTATCTTCCAAACTATATAAAGTGACTTTCGGTGGTGAGAACTGGGATGGATTGGTGAAAGCGCTTCAGTCTTCTTCAATGAAGGATAAAGAAACGTTCCTGGACATTATCAAGAATACGACTGACGACGCCAAACGTAAACAGGAAATTATGCGTGTAGGTGGTGGAGTTCCTTACCGTACCATGCTGAAGGAGATTTATCCGGGACTGCGTAAAGTGAACTGCAAAATTGACTATACGGTTGTCAATCTCGATGTTGAACAAGGCCGCATCATTATCCGGGAAAATCCGAAATACCTTAGTCTGAACGAAATGTATCAGGTAGCCAACAGCTATCCGAAAGGAAGTAAGGATTTCGTTAATGTATTCGATATTGCCGTACGTATGTATCCGACTGATGCCGTAGCCAATCTGAACGCAGGAGCTGTCGTCTTATCACAAAAAGATTTGAATGCAGCAGTGAAGTTTATGGAAAAAGCCGACCACAATACTGCCGAGTTCATCAACAATACCGGAGTCTACAATTTCCTTAACGGGGACATTAACCGTGCCATGGCTGCATTTGAGCAAGCAGCAAGGCTAGGTAACGAAGCTGCGCTGGCCAACTTAAAACAATTACAACAAATTCTTAGCGTAAAGATGAAATAAACAGAAAAATCTCTTTGTGCAACCAACCAAAGTGGGACGTTTGTTTGTTATATCAATAATAAACAACGTTCCACTTTTTAAATCTGATAATTATGACCTTGATCCTTGCTGTTATTCCGGTGTTACTGTTGATTATACTAATGGCATTTTTTAAAATGTCAGGTGATAAAAGTAGTATCATTTCTCTGATTGTGACGATGCTGATTGCTCTTTTCGGCTTCGCTTTCTCGGTAGACAATCTGTTTTACTCCTTTTTATATGGAGCATTAAAAGCTGTTTCTCCTATCTTAATCATTATTTTGATGGCTATTTTCAGTTATAATGTATTGCTGAAAACTGAAAAGATGGAGATTATTAAACAGCAATTCGCTTCTATTTCTACCGATAAAAGTATTCAGGTGTTATTACTGACTTGGGGATTCGGGGGACTACTGGAAGCAATGGCCGGCTTCGGGACAGCAGTTGCCATTCCGGCAGCCATTCTTATCAGTCTGGGATTTAAGCCTATCTTTTCGGCAACCGTAAGTTTGATTGCCAATAGTGTAGCCACCGCTTTCGGAGCGATCGGAACTCCGGTATTGGTACTAGCCAAAGAAACGAATTTGGATGTATTGCATCTTAGCACGAATGTCGTATTGCAGTTATCTGTTTTGATGTTCTTGATTCCGCTGGTTTTGCTTTTCCTTACTGACTCCAAACTTAAATCGCTTCCCAAAAATATATTTCTTGCCTTATTAGCAGGCGGAGTCTCTTTAGTCAGCCAATATCTGGCTGCCAAGTATATGGGTGCTGAATCTCCGGCCATTATCGGCAGTATTCTTTCGATTATCGTAATCGTTGTTTATGGAAAACTTACTGCATCCAAAGAAGAGAAAGCACGAAAAAGTCATCTGAAAACGAAAGATATACTGAATGCATGGAGTATCTATTTACTGATTCTATTTTTAATCATCCTGACCAGTCCCCTCTTCCCGGGATTGCGTCATACATTAGAGAATAACTGGATAACCCGAATCAGTTTGCCCATCAGTGCTTCCACCGTCAATTATACCATTTCCTGGCTGACTCATGCCGGAGTATTGCTTTTCATCGGAACTTTTATCGGTGGATTGATTCAAGGGGCTAAAGTCAAAGACCTGTTCATCGTTCTTTGGAATACAGTGAAGCAATTAAAGAAAACATTCATCACAGTGATCTGCCTTGTGGGATTATCCACAATCATGGATAGTGCCGGAATGATTGCTGTGATTGCCACCGCACTGGCTACGGCTACGGGAAGTTTGTATCCACTGTTTGCTCCGGTCATCGGTTGTCTGGGAACGTTTATCACCGGAAGCGACACCTCTTCCAATATCCTTTTCGGAAAGTTGCAAGCAAGCGTTGCAGGGCAAATTCATGTTAGTCCGGATTGGTTGTCCGCTGCAAATACGGTAGGCGCCACAGGTGGTAAGATTATCTCTCCACAAAGTATTGCCATTGCTACTTCTGCGGGAAACCAACAGGGAAAAGAAGGTGAAATACTGAAAGCGGCCATTCCTTATGCGTTAGTGTATGTGACGATTACCGGAATTGTTGTTTATATTTTCAGTTAACAAACCAAAAGTGCATAAAGAATAAATAGAGATATGAAGCAAAAGCCATTTATCCCTTCACCCCTTCACCTTTCCCTGTTCATCGGTGTTTGCGGGTGAAGGACAGCCCTTCACCAAGAGTTCACTCCCCTATTTCATTATAGCAAATCGGAATATGCTTATAGCTAAATGCAGTATGTTCATAGCATTTATTTTTCTTCCTGATAGTTGAAACAAACATTGGGATATTTATTTTAAATACGCTAAGAAACTGTTTTGATTTAATTTGAAAGTCTATCAGTTGGCAGTCTCCTATC